>DATCUS010000354.1:0-62480 GCA_036561845.1 Tardiphaga sp.
CGGTGCCGCGGCCATGCGCGGCTTTCGCGACGTCACCGCCGATGTCGACGATCTCGGCCGCGCCGCCGCGCAGGCCAACCGCGCCGCGCGAAAAACCTATGCCAACGTGCCGTCGCAGTCGCCGGAGTTCGACCGGCTTGAGCCGAGCATGGAAGACCGCAGCGGCGACTATGGCAATGACGAGTCCGGCAACGACGCCCGCTCCGAGGCGCCCGCCGAACCCGCGTCGCGGCAGCGCCCGGAGCCGGCGAAGCCGAAGAAAGACAAGAAGATCAAGCCGCCGCGCCCGCCGCGCACCGGCGGTTTTCCGTTCAAGACCGCCATCATCATCGGCATCGTGATGATCCTGGTGGGCACGGCGATCCTGGCGGGTCCGAAGATCATGCAGACGGTGCGCGGTTTGGGCTCTTCGACGCCGGTCGTGGTCGATGCCACCAAGGACGCGCCGCTGGCGCCGCGCCCGAAGATCGCCGATCGCGTCGGCCAGCCCAGTTCGTCGGACCAGGTCGCCCCCGTGGCACAGCGCGTGGTGCTCTATGACGAGGATCCGGCAGAGCCCAAGGGCAAGCAATATGTCGGCACCGTGGTGTGGCGGACCGAGCAGATCAAGGCGTCGGGCGGCAAGCCCGGCGACATCGCGGTGCGCGCCGACATCGAGATTCCGGAACGCAAGTTCAAGATGTCGATGTCATTCCGTCGCAACACCGACACGTCATTGCCGGCCAGCCACACCGCCGAACTGACCTTTGTGCTGCCCCCGGATTTCGCCGGCGGCGGCGTCAGCAACGTGCCGGGCATCCTGATGAAGTCCAACGAGCAGGCGCGCGGCACGCCGCTGGCCGGCCTCGCGGTCAAGGTCACCGACGGCTTCTTCCTGGTGGGCCTCAGCAACGTCGAAAGCGACCGCGCCCGCAACATCCAGTTGCTCAAGGAGCGCTCGTGGTTCGACGTGCCGCTGGTCTACACCAACCAGCGCCGTGCCATCATCGCCATCGAGAAGGGCTCGCCCGGCGAGCGCGTGTTCAACGACGCCTTCGCGGCCTGGGGCGAGTAGGGCGGCACAGCTCTCATCCTGAGGAGCGGTCGCCTTCGACCGCGTCTCGAAGGATGGGCCTCATGCATCTCATGGTTCGAGACGCGCGCGGCGGCGGAGCAAGCGCTCCGCCTGAGCGCGCTCCTCACCACGAGGACGGTGGGCGAATTTCTTTGCGTTGATGCGTCACGCCGGCGCGTCAGTAAAATAGCGCGGCGGGTCGCGCCAGTCGCGGGCGGCGGCACTGACCGCCTTGGCGCGATAGTCCAGTTCAAGATCGGACAGCATGCCGCGCAGTTCGGCATCGCCTTCCTGGCTGGCGAGGCGGCTGCAGTCGTCGGCGCGCTGCCGCAGATACATTTCTGAAATCATGAAGCCTCCGTCTGTCGGATAACGATGGACGGAGGCTGTGCGCGGTTGTGGGCGAGGGCGTGGCGGCAATGTGGGCAAATGCGACCGCGGGAACCCGCAAAAACTATGGCGCGCCGCCGGCGCCGGCCGCGACTGCGTGGGTCACCAGATCGTGGGCGTCGGTGACGCCTTCCGACGCGCTGCGCACGATGGTCTCGGCCATCTTCGCCTTGGTGGCGGGGGTGCGATGCTGCTCGTCGATCTGTTCCACCGCGATATCCAGCACTTCGCGCAAGGCGGCGATGTAGCCGGGATCGAATTTTGGCATCTGCTCTGTGGTCATGGGGCCCCTCCTGTTCAATGCACTCACTGTGACCGTGCAAATGGGGCTGATCTGAGTCGGGGCGGTGAACCGGCGATGATGGCCGCTGACATTGAAGTGATGGCGACGTCACGCGGTCGACACCAGGCCGTAACCTTTGTCGTGCGCGCGCTGCGCAGCGCGTCGCGCCTGATTTGGCGGCTGCCGCCGTATCATCAAGGCAGTCCGCCGCGCTCCGCCTGGTCGGATGCAGGGGCTGTGCAATCCGATGGACGTCACCACACTTTCCCGCGTGACCGCGCTCGAGCAGAGACTCTCGGCGCTGACCGGCGAACTGGCGCAGGTGCGCAACGACATGCGGCTGATGAAGATGGCCGCGGACATCGCCGACCTGTCGCGCCGCAAGCCCAAGCAGCGGCTGGTGCTGTTCTTCGGCCGCGACCAGTTCACCGACAATTCGAAATATCTGTTCGCCTATGCCGCGGCGGCGCGGCCGGACTTTGCCGCGGTGTGGTGCTCGTTCAACAGTGCGCTGGTGGCCGAGCTGAAGGCGCACGGCTTCGCCGCCTTCGACATGGGCCGCGACCACGCCCGCACCATCTCGCTGTTCCTGTCTGCGGCGGTGGCGGTGCATTGCGTCAATCCGCACGAGTCGCTGCGCGCCGCCGTGCTGGAGGCGGCGCTCGCGGGCGCGAAGCGGCTGCAGTTGTGGCATGGCGTCGGCCATGTCGGCACCAAGAAGATCGACCTGATGCTGTCCGGACAGATGAATCTGCTCAATCCGTCCAGCGTCGATCAGTTGCACGGCGCCAGCTCGGTCGACGTCATGGTCAGCCCGGCGCGCCGCTTCGACGCGTTCTGGCGCGCCAGTTTCGGTGTGCGCGATATCGTCCGCGCCGGGCTGCCGCGCAACGAGGTGCTGCTGCGTGAACCCACCGCCGCCGACCGGATCGGCGCCGTGGACATGCAGCCTTCGTGGCGCGCGCATGACGGCGTTCGGCTGCTGTGGGCGCCCACCTTCACCACCGGCAACGACCTGCCGGTATGGGCGCGGCCCGACATCGTGGCGGCGCTACTGCGCGGCGCGGCAGCACGGCGTCCGCTGCTGTTCGTCAAGCCGCATCCGTTCGATCAGCCCCATATCGATCGCGGCGTACAGCCGGCGTCCGGCGCGATCCTGCTGCCGGCCGAGCGTGACATCTATCCGGTGCTCAATCAATTCGACCTGCTGGTCACCGACAAGTCGTCGCTGCTGACGGATTTTCTGCTGCTCGATCGCCCGGTGCTGATGCTCAATGCGACTGCCGACGCCGATCCGGAGCTGTGGATGGTCTATGGTGACGCGCCGTCGCCGGGCATCGAGGCCACCTATGCGGAAGCCGAGCCGGCGCTGCGTCGTGCACTCCTCGACGACACCTACGCAGCGGCGCGTGCGGCCAACCGCGCGGTGATCTTCGAGACCGATCCAGCCAGTGCCTGCGCCGATATCGCGGCAGCCATCGCCGGGATCGTCGATGCGCGCTGCGATACCGACGCGGTGCCACAGTGAGTCAAAAGCCGCGCACTTCAGGAAAGTGCGCGGCCGTTCGTCGTTCGTCAGTCGTTATCGTGGATGATGGTCTTGCTCTCGACGCCGTCACCATGATCCTTCTTGATGATGGTGGTGCGGCTGGTTTCGCGCGGTTCGCGCTCCTTGATCACGGTGGTGGTGCGATCGCGATCGTGATCGCGATAGACTGGGGCAGCGCCGACGGTGACACCGGCGCCGACCGGGCCGACACGCACGCCGACTTCATCGGCGAACGCAGGGGTGGCAAGCGCCGCCACGGCGGCAGCAATCAAAGCATACTTCATGGCAATCTCCTCGCGTTGTTGTGACCCGGAAACAATGCGAGAGGGCGGCGACAGTTCCGGAAATAGCGGCGCATGGTCGCGGGAACTTTTCGCGATGATGATGCGAATGCGAGGATCCGCGACTCGAGCACCCGCGACTAGTGTCGTCGCTCCGGCCGGGTCACGGTCTTTCTGACTTCTGCGCCGCAGTCGGTGCACTCATAGATGAAATCGAGTCGGGCCGCGCTCCACAGCGGCTCTACATCCCTGATGTGCAGCGGCAGTCCCAGACAGCTGGGACAGATGATCACCATGGGATCGGCGTTGTGATGCTGCATATAGGCTGGCATGTGGGCTCTCCTTCAAAGTGAGCATTGCCAATCAGCCCCGGTCGATTTGATAAGCTTACTCCGTTCGGCATGTTGCGTTCATCACATCTGGCGAACACAGGAAGAACGACGGCGCAATCTTCGTGACTGTTACTAAATTTCCACAGTGCCGTTTCGGTCATGCCCGACGGTATCTTGCTGTTGCGATCAACGCAGTCGTTCGCGGCATCCCGACATGTTCGGCGAATTCGCCTGCATCTCCAGCGAGAGCGGGTGGCGCGCACCCGTCGTTGCCTCCATGCGCGCTACTTGTGAGTTGCGTCGGCGCTCGCCACCCGGTCGAGGTTTGCGATCAGCCGCGTCAGCAACGCCACGAGCAGCGCCGCCTCCTTGTCGGTGAAGCCGCGCAACACCTCGCGATTGCCCCGTAGCAGGACCGCAACGGCATCCGGCAGCCGCGCTTCCGCAGCCTTCGTCAATGTGATGCGGTAGCTCCGCCCATCGGCCGGATCGGGCGTGCGCTTGATCAGCCCGTCGCGCTCCATGCGCGCGAGCATCTGGGCCATCGGCGGCTGCTCGATTTTTGCAAAGCGGGCGAGATCGCGTTGCGTGCTGGCCCGTCCA
Source organism: Tardiphaga sp. (assembly GCA_036561845.1). Lineage (GTDB taxonomy): Bacteria > Pseudomonadota > Alphaproteobacteria > Rhizobiales > Xanthobacteraceae > Tardiphaga. Next base: position 4,493 of record DATCUS010000354.1, read on the forward strand.
TCGCGCAGCGCCACCAGCACCGGCAGATGTCCGACGCCGAAACCCAGCGGCTTGAGCCGCGCTTCGCTGAGCCGCGCAAAGCCGCGCGCCGCCAGGCTGATCAGATGCCCCGGCGTCGAAAGCACATCCAGCTTCATGACACTTCACCCCTTGCCTCGGCGGCTGTTATAATACATACGTGCATATGTATCTGCGTTTGGTCCCGAACGCAACGGCAGCCTTCAAGGAGAGACCTGATGGACGATGACATCAACACCGTGAAACGCATGTACGAACGCTTCAACGCGCGGGACATCGACGGCGTGCTGGCCGCGCTTGCCGACGACGTCGCCTGGGCCAACGGCATGGACGGCGGCCACGTTCACGGCGTTGAGGCCGTCCGCGCCTACTGGACGCGGCAGTGGGCCGCGGTCAGCCCGCACGTGGCACCGGTGCGATTTCAGCGCCAGGCGGACGGCGCGGTGGTCGTCGAGGTCGTGCAGACCATCCGCGATCTCGACGGCAACCCGCTTGCGGGACAGAACCACGGCCTGAAAGACCGGACGGTCGGCCACGTCTTCCGCTTTCGCGACGGCAAGGTGGCGCGGTTCGATATCGAGCATGTTGCGTAGAACGAGGAAATCGTAGCCCGGATGAGCGGGAGCGACATCCGGGGCGCCCCTTCAAACGTTATCCCGCATATCGCTGCGCCATGCGGGCTTCTTGCTGAAGGAACGGCTGCAGCGGTCGCGCGAAACGGAGCGCAGGCGGTGACGACTCGTTCATGGTGTCGGAGTAGCGTGCCGGCCATCAGAGCCCGGCCGTCCGCGCTCGCTTGGGAGCCTGCCGATAATGCCGACCACCATCCTGCCGATGTTCTCCGCGCGGCGCCTGCGCCATCTCGCGCTTGGCCTGCTGCTCGTGTCGTCGCCACTTGCCGCGCGCGATGCGCCGAGCGCACCGTTCCTGCAGAAGAACGGCTTCTATCTGGAGTCGGCGGGTTTCAAGACCAGATTCGCCAACGACGCGGCCGGCAAGGAGGCGTTGGCCAAACTGCCGGCGCATCGCTTCGTGGTGCACAAGACGCCGAACGGCCCAGTCTATCTCTATGCCGATCCGCAAGCCTGCGTCTGCATCTTCACCGGCCGCCGCGACAATTATCTGTCCTATCTGGACATCCTGCGCACGCCGCTGCCGCAGGCGGATGCTGTGTCGCCGGACTACAAGACCGAGGCCGGCGCGTTGTTATCCGATGACCCCGTCGATTCCGCCGGCATCGACTGGCAGCCCGACAGCCTCGCGGCCTATCTGCAGGATTATTACTAGGGCAGGGCGCGGCGGTCTTCTTCACCTCTCCCGGCGAAGAGCGGGAGAGGTGAAGTTCACCCAACAAAAAAGCCGGCGTTGCCGCCGGCTTTGGTGTTCGTTGCTGCGGCTGCGCTCAGTGCACGGCGTGCAAGGTCGCCTCTTCCTGCCGGGCGATGGTGCCCTTGACCGCGGTCTGCACCTTCTCGAAGGCGCGAACCTCGATCTGGCGGACGCGCTCGCGCGACACGCCGAACTCGGTGGCGAGGTCTTCCAGCGTCATCGGCTCATCGGCGAGGCGACGCGCCTCGAAGATGCGCCGTTCGCGCGGGTTGAGCACCCCGATCGCGCCGTTCAGGGCCTGCCGGCGATGATCGAGCTCTTCATGCTCGGCCAATACCGCTTCCTGGGTGGGCGCATGATCGACCAGCCAGTCCTGCCATTCGCCGGCTTCGCCGTCGTCACGGATCGGGGCGTTGAGCGAGGCATCGCCGCCGAGGCGGCGGTTCATGTCGACCACGTCCTGCTCGGTGACGCCGAGCCGCTTGGCGATGATCTTGACCTGGTCGGGGCGCATATCGCCCTCATCCAGCGCCGAGATCTTGCTCTTGGCCTTGCGCAGGTTGAAGAACAGCTTCTTCTGGTTCGCGGTGGTTCCCATTTTGACAAGGGACCAGGAACGCAGAATGTACTCTTGAATCGAGGCCTTGATCCACCACATGGCGTAGGTGGCCAGACGGAAGCCCTTCTCGGGCTCGAACCGCTTGACCGCCTGCATCAGACCGACGTTGCCTTCGGAGACGACTTCGGAAATCGGCAGGCCATAGCCGCGATAGCCCATGGCGATCTTCGCCACGAGTCGCAGATGGCTGGTCACCAGGTGATGCGCCGCGTCGCGATCGTCATGCTCGCGCCAGCGTTTGGCGAACATGTATTCCTGCTGGGGTTCCAGCATCGGAAACTTGCGGATCTCGGCGAGGTAGCGAGAAAGTCCGGATTCTCCGTTGAGAACCGGGAGTGTAGCTGTACGGGCCATTTTCGCGCCCTCCAGTGGTTCAGGCCCCCGATAGCGGCGGGCCAGGCAGACGGTCGCTTTGTTAAAGCCGCCCGCGCTGCGAAGTTCCGCGTTGGATATTCAACGCATGTGCAACATATACTGAACTACGCTCGTAGTGGAAGTGAATTTCCTGTCACGTTCCGGTGTTGCCGCCACAACCTTATGAGTTAACTAACTTTTTTACATGCATCTGCGTCATTCCGCCGCCCTGAGGCGGTCCCGGAGCAGCGCCAGATCGGCCGGCAGGTCGCTCAGCCACTCCAGAATCTCGCCGCTGCGGGGGTGCTCCAGGGTCAGCATATAGGCGTGCAGGGCCTGGCGGCCGAGCGCGGCCAGCGCCGGCTGGCTGAGCAGGCCAAGCGCGTTGGCCTTGGTCTTGAAATGCGGTCCATAGACCGAATCGCCCATCAGCGGATGGCCGATATGGGCCAGATGCACCCGGATCTGGTGGGTGCGGCCGGTCTCGAGCTGGCAGGCCAAAAGGCTGGCCACCGGCTTGCCGTGGCGGTCGTTGAAGGTCTCCTTCACCTCCCAGTGGGTGACAGCCTGCCGGCCGGTATCGCGCACCGCCATCTTCTCGCGGGCGTGGGGGTGCCGGTCGATCGGCGCGTCGACCGTGCCGGTCAGCCGCTTCGGCACGCCCCAGACAAACGCCATATAGCCGCGGCGCATCTCGTTGGTGCGGCCGTGGTCGGCGAACTGCTCGGTCAGGGATTTGTGGGCGGCGTCATTCTTGGCCACCACCATCAGCCCGGTGGTATCCTTGTCCAGCCGGTGCACGATGCCCGGCCGTTTGACGCCGCCGATGCCCGACAGGCTGGCGCCGCAATGGGCGATCAGCGCATTGACCAGGGTGCCGGTCTCGTGGCCCGCGGCGGGATGCACGACCAGGCCCTTGGGCTTGTTGATGATGACGATGTCGTCGTCCTCGAACACGATATCGAGGGCGATGTCCTCGCCCTCCGGCTCCGGTGCGATGGCCGGCGGCACGTCGATTGTGATCGTATCGCCGGCATTCACATGATAAGCGGGGTCGCGAACGGGATTGGCGCCGATCGAGACCTGACCGGCGAGAATCAGCGCCTTCAGCCGCGAGCGCGACAGTTCCGGGCTGCGCACGGCGAGTACCCGATCGAGCCGGATCGAGCCTTCGTCGCCCAATACCGTGACGTCCAGCCGTCGATCGTTCATTCCCGCCGCTTCCTGAGTCAAAGAGTTTTGCATGACCGAACCTGTTACGCCGGATCCCCATCCCGAACAAACCGCGGCCCTGGTGGCGCGGGTACGGAAAATGATGCTGATTGCCGGCCTGACCACCGCGCTGGGCGTGGGGGCGCTGCTCGTCGTGATCGGCTACCGCCTTTTCAAGTCCGAGGGAAGCGTTGTGATCACCGCGACCACCGCCACTTTGCCGAAAGGCGCCAAAATCCAGTCCACCGCGGTGTCCGGCGACCGGCTGCTGGTGACGCTGGATGTCGCCGGTTCGGTGGAAATCCGCACCTACGACGCCCGCACCCTGAAACCGGTCGGCCAATTGAAATTCGCCAGCGAGCCGTAGCGGCTGTTTCGGCCTGGCGTGAATTTGTCCGGCAATGGCATCTTGCAGAGCCGGCTTTTGCAAGGTATTGGCTACGCCCACGCTCCCTTCGTCTAGCGGTTAGGACGTCGCCCTCTCACGGCGAAAACAGCGGTTCGATTCCGCTAGGGAGCACCAATATTTCAATAGGTTAGCACCACCTCGGCCTGAAGTGTCCAGTTGGTGTCCCGTTACGATCATTTGGGCTTGCGAGCACTAGGTCGAGCGATCGTCTCAATCCGGTCGAGCAGAACCATTTTGCTCATGCTCTCCTTGCCCAAAATCCCGAAGCAGGGCGTGTTGAGAAGGTATCGACGGATAGAGGCGAGTCCTTCGCTGTGCATCCCGGAGCTGCCACCTACTGCGATGCGGAGGAAACCAGCCTTCTTAGCGGACTCAGCGATTGGTTTTGGGTGGGAATGTTGGGGCTCGGCGGCTTTGGTTCCATGGGCGCGTGGATTCTCAGTCGGCTGTTCCCCCAACGCCGCGAAATAGTTCAGGCCGAATTCGCCGAACTGCTGGACCTGATGGAAAAGGCGCGCGCTGCAACGTCCACAGCCGAGATCGAAAAGGTTGAACACGAAATCGACAAGCTCGTGACGGCTACCTCGAAGCTTTTGTTCGATGGCAGCATTGATGATATCCATCAGCCGGCCTTCGATCTCATCCTGTCCCGCATAGAAACAGTCCTGGAGGCCAAGCGTCAGGAGCTGGCGTCTCAGTGATTGGCCAGGATCGTTGCCGCCACCACGCGCCATCGATGGAGTGTTCGGGGCTCGTTATTGCCATTGGCCCTCTGGATCCCGCCGAACCAAGCACCTACTCAAAGTGGTCGTGTCAGTCTTTTCCTCGATGCATATTTCGCTTTCTTGCTCCAAGCATTGCAAAAATCTTGCTGCAATTAGACCTCTTGCGAGGCAACTATTATAGAGCTCGAGTTTAGAGTGATCCTTTTAGGTGCAAAGCTTGGAAGTATTGCGGCGTCGGTGGCCTTGAGCTCCGTAGGCATGCCCATTCGGCTTCACGGCGCCAACTGCGCCAGGAGGTTCAGGTTCTGAAGCCGACGGTCTATTGCCGATATTGTGCTTATCGATCGCCTGTCGAGGGTTTGATCGCACTCAACCACGCAAATAATCGGATGGCGGCTTCTGGCGCAAAGGCGCCGTCTGCCTTCGCGGGAGTTGGGTCGAGGGTACCTCCAAGGCGCCGTGGGAAAAATTCTCGATGCGCTATCCCGCGAGGCGCGAGGCGTTGCGGTTGCGTTCGTACAGCGCGAGCCGCTTCTGCAGTTGCGGACTGGATCTCTGTCCGGTGGCAAAGCGAGTGGAGGCCGGAATGTCCTCGGCGAAATGGCAGGCCACCTGGTGGCCAGGCAGCATCGCGTGCAGCGGCGGCGCCTCCTGCCGGCACTTGTCCTTTACAAAGGCACAGCGAGTGTGGAAGCGACAGCCTGACGGCGGATTGAGCGGGCTGGGGACATCGCCGGCAAGCGTGCGGCGCTTGCCGCGCTGGGTCGGATCGGGTTCGGGGGCGGCTGCGAGCAGCGCCTGGGTATAGGGATGTCGCGGGTTGGCGTAGAGCATGGCCTTGTCGGCCATCTCGACGATCTCACCGAGATACATCACGGCGACGCGGTCGGCCATATGTTTCACCACCGCGAGCCCGTGCGAGATGAATAAGTAGGAAAGATCAAAGTCATTCTGCAAATCCTTCAGCAGATTGACGATCTGCGCCTGGATCGAGACATCCAGTGCCGACACTGGCTCGTCGCATACGATCAGACGCGGCGATACGGAGAGAGCCCGGGCAATGCCGATGCGCTGACGCTGCCCGCCGGAGAATTCGTGCGGATAGCTGGAGGCGTGGTGAGGCGCAAGATCGACCAGGCGCAGCAGTTCGCGAACGCGCTCGCGACGCGAGGCAGCATCGCCGATACCGTTCACAAGCATCGGTTCGGCGAGCAGTTCCTGAACGGTCATGCGCGGGTTGAGGCTTGCATACGGATCCTGGAACACGATCTGCACCTCGCGCCGCAGTTTTCGCAAGCCGGCTTTGGACGCATGGGTGATGTCCTCGTCGTCATAGCGGATGGTGCCGCCAGTCGGCGCGATCAGGCGCATGGCCAGGCGTGCGGTGGTCGACTTGCCGCAGCCGCTTTCGCCCACCAGTGCCAGCGTCTCGCCCGGCATCAACGCAAAGCTAATGCCGTCGACGGCGCGGACGCTGCCGACCTGCCGCTGCAGGATCATCCCTTTCCTGACGGGGTAATGCTTGGTGACACCGTCGAGTTGCAGCAGCGGTACTGTCATAGATGGGCCTCCAGCGGCGCCCGCAGGCAGGCCACGGTGTGGGCCGCAGCGATCTCAAGAAGGTCCGGCTGCTGTGTGAGGCATGCAGCCGCAGTGAATGGGCAGCGCGAATTGAACCGGCAGCCCAACGGCAGGCGGAATAGCGGCGGCACCATGCCGCCGACGGCAACCAGCCTCTCCACATAGGTGTCCAGCCGCGGCATCGCGCCCATCAGGCCGATCGTGTAGGGATGCTGCGCATCACTGAAGATCTCGGCGACAGGCGCGTGCTCGACGATGCGGCCGGCATACATCACTGCGACGTCGTTGGCGATTTGCGCGACGACGCCAAGATCATGGGTGATGAGGATGATCGCCATCCCGGTCTCGGCCTGCAGATCCTGCAACAGGTCGAGGATCTGAGCTTGGATGGTGACATCGAGCGCGGTGGTCGGCTCGTCGGCAATCAACAGCGCCGGGCGGCAGGCGAGCGCCATAGCGATCATGACGCGCTGGCGCATGCCTCCGGACAACTGATGCGGATATTCGTCGAAGCGCTGCTGCGGTGCCGGCATGCGCACCTTGTTCAGCGCCTCAATGGCCTCCGCGCGAGCCTCGCGATCCGACAGCTTGCGATGCGCTCGCAATGCCTCGACGATCTGGAAGCCGACGGTGAGAACCGGATTGAGGCTCGTCATTGGCTCCTGAAAGATCATCGCAATGCGATTGCCGCGAACGTCGCGCATGGCGCCGCGCGAGAGTCTGGTCAGGTCGGTGCCTTCGAGCAGCACCTCGCCGCCGACGATCTTTCCCGAGGGCGGCACCAGCCCCATGATTGACAGCGACAGCATGCTCTTGCCCGAACCGGACTCGCCGACGATGCCAAGCGTCTTGCCGCGCGCGACGGTCAGCGAGATGCCGTCGACCGGCCGGACCTCGCCATTGCGGGTCGAAAAGCTGGTGGAGAGGTTTCGGATGTCGAGGATTGGTGCCGGCATGCCGGACTACGCCAGCGAAAACGTGAGCGGGGAAATTTCCGTGAGCTTGCGCCTAGCGAAGTCGAGGCTCGGCGCGATCTCTTCTGCACGGATCTGCGCCGCGTGTAGGCGCAGTGCAGCGGCCGGATAATCCATCGTCTGCACCACGCCGTCGCGAACGACCTGATGGCCGTCGACATAGACATGACGCACGGCGCGTTCAGCAGCAGAGTAGATCAGACTGCGCATGGGATCGCGATGCGGCTGCATCATCGGATGGTTGACGTCGACCATCACGAAGTCGGCCTTACAGCCGGCATTGAGCCTACCGATGTCGTCGCGGCCGAGCGCCCTGGCGCCGGCTGTGGTGGCGATGTCGAACAGGTCGGTCGAACTCACCCCGCGCGGATGTCCGGCCATCAGCCGCGAGGTCATCGTCACGCTGCGCATTTCCTCGATCATGTTGTGCGGATAGGTGTCGGTTCCCATCGCTACCGCGACGCCGGCTGCGCGGTAACGGCCGACGTCGCGCATCGCGATGCCGCGGCGCATGAATACCGTCGGGCAATGCGCCACCGTGGTTCCGGTCTCGGCGAGCAAAGCGAGATCGCGACGCGTGTGCCATGGTGTGAGCGGATGGTCGTCGAGAAAAATTGAGTGTCCGACCAGACTGGTCGGGCCGAGCACGCCGAGTTGTTCGAGCCACTGAATCGGAGTCACGCCGTGCCGCCGGATGATCTCGTGGAATTCGGATACCGATTGCGCGGCATGGATCTGGAACGGCAGGCCGCGTCGCTTCGATTCGGCGTAACTGTCCTTGATCAACGACTCCGTGCAAGTGTCGATCTGCGAAGGGCTGACCATGCCCGACAGCCGTCCCGATGGATGCGCTACCGCGGCGTCGATGACCTTGAATGCGTCGGCCATGGCGTCTTCGCCGGCCTTCTCGTTCCATTCGTAGTCGACTAGCGTGCCGTTCGGCGTGAACCAGCGTGCCGAGCGATACATCGGCGAAACACAGACCCGCAATCCGCTGTCGGCGGCCAGATCGATCCATTGCGGATGTGCGACCGAGAGATCGACCACGGTGGTGACGCCGGACAGCAACAGCTCGGAATAGGCAACGCGGACGCAGTCCGGAGTGCCTTCGGCATCCGGCCGCATCAGCGGCATGTATTCGTACAGTGACGAATTGTAGAGCCCCGGCGACCCGATCTCGTCGAGGTAGCCCTTGTTCATCGCCTCGCTGGAAGGATGCGAGTGCACGTTGACCAGTCCGGGCATCACCATGAAGCCACGGCCGTCAATGGTCTCGACGGCCTCGCCCTGATAGTTGCGGCCAACAAACACGATCCTGCCGGCATCATAGGCCACGTCGCCGCCTGTGACGTAGGTGTGGCACTTGCTGGCATCGTCCCAGGCGACGACATAGTCGGCGTTGCGGATGACGGTGATCGGCATGGTGATATTCCCTCGTCTGCGCTTAGCGCTTGAGCTTGATGTCTAGGCCCTTGTAGAGGCCAGCGCCGTAGATGCCATGGGCGCGGACGCCTTCGACGCGGTCGGTCGAGGCGACCCAGAGCGGCTGCGACATCAGTGGCATCCAGACATTGGCCTCGGTGAGCTGGCGCTGGGCGTCGGCCGTCGCCTTGATGCGCGTGGCATCATCGGTAGCGGTGGCGGCGACCTTGAGCAGCTTGTCGGTCTCTTCGTTCTTCCAGTTCATGCGGTTCGGCGTCGGCGCCTGGGTGCTCCTGAAGTACAGGCTCATGGCTTCGTTCGCCGTCACGTAGGGATACGACATAATGAAGGCGTCGAACTCCTGCGTGGCGAGCTTGCCCCACGCCACCGTTGCATCCCAGAGCTGGATCTTGAGATCGATACCAACCTTGCGCAGATCGGCCTGGACGGCTTCCATCGTACGGGTGTTGTCGTCGTGGCGGATGCCGTAGGTGGTGAAACTGGCCTTGACGCCGTCCTTCTCGCGAATACCGTCGGCGGCGACCTTCCAGCCGGCCTTCTCCAGCACCGCCTTGGCGCCCTCCGGATCGAATTTCGGCATCAGGCTTTCAGCGGTTTTGTCGTAGTCGCGCACATTCGGATTGAGCAGCGAATGCATCGCCGGTCCCTTGCCGAAGAAGACTGCCTTGGCGATGGCATCCTTGTTGACGGCCATGTTGATGGCTTCGCGCAAGGCGGCATCGCCGACCACGGGCTTGTTGATCTTGAAGCCCATGTAGACGTCATAGATGTAATTCTTCTGTTGTTCCAGTTTCATGCCGGGCACGCGCTGAAGGGTATCTATGGCGAAATAGGGCAAGTAGTAGCTGATGTCGGCCTGCTTGGACTGCAATGCCGCCATCAGCGTGTTGGATTCCGGGATCACGCGCCAGACGATCTGGTCGATCTGCGGCTTCGGATCCCTGTAAATCGGAGGGCCCCAGGAATAATTCGGGTTCTTCTTCAGCACCAGTTCCTGCCGTGGCGTCCAGCTGACCCAGCAATACGGTCCAGTGCCGTTGAAGCCCTGCACGCCAAAATTCTGGCCGAGCTTCTCGACGGCGTCCTTGTCGACGACAGACGTGAACGACAGGGCGAGCTGGAACAGCAGATCGCTGAATGGCTCGTTGAGTTCGTAGACAACGGTTTGCGCATCCGGCGCGGTGATGTCCTTCACGGAACCGGCGCGAAAGGCCGACGACGAACGGCTGGCGGGATCGATCAGGCGTTTGATGGAATAGACGACGTCATCCGCGGTCATGGCGCGGCCGTCGCAGAACTTGACGTCGTTGCGAATCTTGAAGGTGTAGGTCTTGCCGTCGGGCGAGATGGTCCAGGACTCCGCCAGGCCGGGCTTCACGGTCTTCATGTCGAAGTCGACCGACACCAGTGTATCCGCCAGCATGTAGAGAACTTCGGCGGCGGACGTCGAGGAGGAACGGATCGGATCGTAGTTGTCGGCGTCGATCCTCCGCAGGATCACCAGCGGCGCCTTCTGTTGCGCCATCGCGGGCGCAACGTCGAGGCCAAGTGTCGTGCCGGCCAGCAGCAGGGCAATCAGGGATCGAATCATGGCAGTCCTCTCGGGTTATGCGGAATAATTATTGTTGAAAACGGGGGTCGAGGGCGTCGCGCAGCGCGTCGCCAAGCACGTTGAAGGCGAGCACGACAACGAAGATCACGAGGCAGGGCAGGGCGGACACGTGCGGCGCGAAGAACAGGAATACTCGTCCGTCCGACGCCATGGCGCCAAGCTCGGCCGTTGGCGGTTGAGCGCCCAGCCCGATGAAGGATAGCGCGGCGCCGAGCAGGATGACCTGACCAAACCGCAACGTTACGAAGACGAAGATTGGTGACAGGCAGTTCGGCAGGACATATTTGCGGATCAGGCGGAAGTCGCTCATGCCGAGAGATCGGGCGCTCTCGATGTACTCCTGCTGCAGCACCACGATGGCTGCGCCGCGCACGACGCGGGCCATCAGCGGAACGGTCGCGACCGAGAGCGCGATGATCACGGAGGACAGGCCGGGCCCGAAGATGGCGGCGATGGCGAGGCCGAACAGGATCGCCGGAAACGACAAAAGCACATCCATCAGCCGCATCAGGATGCCGGAAACGCGGGTGTAGTAGGCGGCGACGAAGCCGACGATGCCGCCGAGTACGCAGCCGATCATGACGGATACGGTGCTCATATAGAGCGTGGTGCGCAGGCCGTAGAGCAGGCGAGTGATCATGTCGCGGCCCTGGCCGTCGGTGCCGAGCAGGCCGTATTCACCCGGCGCCTTCAGCGTGTTGACGAGGTCGCTTCCGTAGGGATCACTCTGCGCCAGCAACGGCGCAAAGACAGCGGCCAAGATCACTGCGCAGACGAGCACGAGGGAGATGCAGCCACCCCAGTCCGACACGATCAGCGCCAGAGTGGACTTGCGGCCGACGCCCATGTCGTTGCCCACTGTCGCCACGGGAATTGCGTCGATGGCGAGGGTGGTCTGTGTGAGGTCGGTCATGCGCCCCTCACGCGCGGATCGAGCACCGCATAAAGAATGTCTACGGTCAGGTTCACCAGAATGAAGCCGAGGGACAGGATGATGATAGTTCCCTGTGCCATCGGCAGATCACTCGACAGGATAGAGCCGACGGCCAGCCGGCCGATGCCGGGCCAGCTGAATACCGTCTCGGTAACCACGGCGCCGCCGAGAAGGAAGCCAATCTGCAATCCGATCAGCGTCACCACGGGCACCAGCGCGTTGCGCAGCGCGTGCTGTAGCACGACGACGGTTTCGGACAGGCCCTTGGCGCGGGCCGTCCGCACATGATCCGCGCCGAGCACGTCGAGCACCGCCGAGCGAGTCATGCGCGCAACCGGGCCGATGAACACGCCGCCCAACGTCACCGCGGGCAGCACGATGGCCATCAGGCCTTCAGTCGTCCAGAGGGGACCACCGCGCCCGGTGAAGGGAAAGATCGGATATTGGAAGCCGAGGAACCAGATCAGCACCAGTCCGAGGAAAAATACCGGCACCGAGACGCCGGCGACCGAGAAGGCCATGATGGTGCGGTCGAACAACGTACCACGGAAGTAGGCGCCGAGCGTACCGAACGCGAGGCCGAGCGGAATCGCCCAGATCAGTGAGGCAAACATCAGCTCAAGGGTCGGGCCGATGGTGTTGCCGAGCTCCTGCGTGACAGGGAGGTTGTTGATGATCGAGACGCCGAGATCGCCGTGCAACAGCCGCCAGATATAGATGAAAAATTGCCACCACAGCGGCTGGTCGAGGCCGAGATCCCTGCGAATTGCATCGACCACCTCGCGTGTTGCGGTCGGTCCCGCGCGTACGATGGCGGGATCGGTCGGCACCACCTGCATCAGCACGAAGCCTACCAGCAGCACCCCGAACAGAACCGGTATGGCGATGAGAATTCGCTGGACCGCGTGTCGCAGCATCTCGCCCTTCCTATTCCGCCGCGACGGTGATATGGCCGAGCCTGTCAAACACGATTTCACCGCCGAGAATGGTGAGGTCGCAGCGGATGTCCTTCTCAAGCACGTCCGGCGCGCAAGTGAAAATATCCTGGCTGAATACCGCGATATCGGCGAGTTGCCCCGGCACCAGGCGGCCGACGCGCTCTTCGGCGAACTGGGTGTAGGCGCCGAAATAGGTGTAGGCGTGGATAGCTTCTTCGATCGATAGCTTCTGCGGTTCGCCGAGAACCGTGTGGCGGTTCGACATCCGTGTCGTCATCGTGAACATATTTTTGAACGGGTCGGTGGTCGAGACCGGTGCATCCGAACTCGCCGCCGGATGCAGGCCAGCGTCGAACCACTTTCGCATGGGATAGGCGACGTCGGTTCGGTCCTGGCCGAGATTGGTGACGTAGAGATCGCCGAACTCGTACATGAACACCGGCTGCGGTACGGGATCAATGCCGCCGGCGGCCATGCGGGCGATCTGGCTGTCGCTGAGGAAGCCGCAATGCTCGATGCGGTGGCGGCGCCCGAGGATCGGGCTGTCCGGCGTGCCGGCCTTCTCGATGCCCGACAGCACCTGCTCGATGGCGGCGTCGCCGATGGCGTGAATGGCGAGCTGGTAACCGAGGTTGTGATAATGCGCGAGATAGTCGTGCATTTCCTTGTCGGAATAGCAGAAGATGCCGCGGTTGTCGGGATCGCCGACCAGATACGGCTTCGACATCGCGGCGGTCAGACCGCCAGCGCTGCCGTCGCCGAATACTTTCATGGCACCGTAGCGCAGCTTGCCAACCTCGCGGCCGAACCGATAGCCGGCGGCATGGGCCTGGTCGCCGATGCCGTCGGTGTTGCCGTAGATGCACACCCAGACGCGCAGCGGCAACGAGCCATCGCTGGCCATCTCCTCGTAGACTTCGATTTCATCCATGCCCGCGGCCATGCCGACGGCAGCGTCCATCACACTGGTAAAACCCTGCGACAGCATGAAGCGCGAGGCCCGGTCGACGGCGGCGCGCAACTCTACCTTGCTTGGCGTCGGCGACGCTTCGACGATCAGGCGTAGCGCACGCTCGGCGAGCAGGCCGGTCAGCTTGTTGTCGCGGCGTTCGATCAGACCGCCGTCAGGCGACGGCGTGTTGTGGCCGATGCCGGCCTCGCGCATTGCAGCCGAGTTGATGACCGCGACATGGCCGCAGGTCCGTGTCAGGCACACCGGGTTGTTCGGCGCAACCTTGTCGAGTTCCTCGGCGGTGGGGTGACGGCCCTCTGCCAGCTCATTGTGATCATAGCCGCGGCCCTTGATCCATTCGCCGGGCTTCGATGCCTTGGCTCTTTCGGCCACGCGGCGCAAAATTTCCGTGATGCTGCCGGCACCACTCTCCGGGCGCAGGTTGATCTGATTCATGTTCATCCCGTAGGGCAGCAGATGCATGTGCGCGTCGTTCAGGCCGGGAATCGCAACACGTCTGGCGAGATCGATCAGGCGCGTTTCCGGAGCGGCAAGCGCGGCTATCTCGGCCGCGGTGCCCGTGGCAATCACCCGGCCCGCGGCCACGGCGATCGCTTCGACGAAACCTTCCGTGAGGCCACAGAACACGCGGCCGCCCGTGAGGATGAGGTCTGGTTTATCAATCACGTTTCGTCTCTTCTCTCTGATGTCACGCGCCGCGCGGTGATAGCGGCGCTCGGCCGCTCATCCGTGTCGTCCGCGCGAGGCGCGATCACTTTGCGTCCGGGCTTCGGTTCAACCTGAACCGAAATAGGCTATTATCTTCGATGCGCCGGATTGTTCTCTCGAAAATTGTCTATTTGACTTGTCTTCGTTTCGTTCAAAACGGTACGCTTAAAATATTGAGCGATGCAAGGCGGCAGTTTCAGCATTACCAGCCTGATGATTCAGCACCGTGCCAATTCCTTCATCCGACAGATCGCGGAGATTGAGTATGACAGCGGAATTCGACGTCGGCTTGCGTCTCAAGGAGATCAGGGTTGCTGCGGGACTTTCGCAACGCGACCTCGCCGCGCGTGCCAAAGTGCCGCACGGGCTGATCTCGCTGATTGAGCGCAACAAAAACAGTCCGTCGATCGCATCGTTGCGCAAAATTCTTGGGGGAATCTCGATGACGATGGCGGAATTCTTCAAGGAAGACCGCCAGCCTACGGACAAGATTTTTTTTAAGCCAAGGGATCTGATTGATCTCACATCAAGGCTACATCGGCTCAGCGGCGGCGAGACCGGAAGCGGGCGCATCATCCTGCGGCAGGTCGGCGACGCCCGCGGGCACAATCTGCAGATCCTGCATGAGCGCTACGAGCCGGGCGCAGACACCGGCGAGGTTATGCTGGAACATCGTTCGCACGAAGGCGGCGTGGTGCTGTCCGGCCAGTTGGAGATTACAGTCGGCAGCCAAGTGAATATCCTTGGCAGCGGTGATGCCTACCTGTTTGATAGCCGTACGCCGCACCGGTTTCGCTGCGTCGGTGACAATATCTGCGAAGTCGTCAGTGCCTGCACGCCGCCCTATCTCTGATCGGGCAAGGAGGCCTGTCTATAATATTGAGCATCCGGCGGTTGCGAGCGTATCGGTCGAGATCTTGTGGAGAGCATCTACGACTGTCGTTGTTCTCTCGATGAACGAAGTCCGATCGAGCAAGTCTGCCGGACCCAAGCGAACGTTGATTTTTGAAAATCCATAGATGGCTTCGAACGCGGATGGTCGTGAATGGTGATATGGAAGATGAAAAATCTCAGTAAATTGGCGAGCGGCTGCACCTGGCGTAAAGCGGACATTTAAGGTAAGTTTCTATTCCTTAGTCGCTCGTAGGGAGCGACGTGGAGGGACGGGTTGGCATCGGAGCCGACCCCATGCCTGCCTGGAACAAAGGCCAGAAACTGCCGCTTAAACCGAGAGAGGTTTGGGGGATAAGAACGAGATTACAAGTGGCCTCCAACCTCCGAGAGCTTGCCCTCTTTAATCTCGCAATCGACAGTAAGCTCCGCGCGTGCGATCTGACATGCATAAGAGTTCGGGACCTGATGATCTCGCTTATTGCGTAGTCGGGCAACGGTTATTGAAAAGAAAACGGGGCGCCCGGTGCAGTTTGAGGTATCGGAGCAGACGAAGAGCAGTCTTGAGAAGTGGATTCCTTCACGGAAGTTGCTTTCGTCAGACTTCCTGTTCCCCAGTCGTAAGTTAGCTAAACCTCATCTGTCTACCCGAAAATATGGGCGGATCGTCGATCGATGGGTAGTCAGCCTTTGACTGGATCAAAGACGCTATGGGACCCATTCGCTACGCCGAACGAGGGTGTCTCAGATCCACAAGAAAACCGGAAATCTTCGCGCGGTTCTACTGCTCCTCGGTCACACCAAGCTCGAGAGCACCGTACGCTACCTCGGGATCGAGGTAGATGACGCATTGGCCATGTCAGAGCAGGTGGATCTCTAAGTGCCCACTGAGGCGCATCACCACGTGATGCGCCTTTTGGCGTTAAGCTGACCGGACGATAAATAGCTATGGTCTGCTCAAGAAGCTGCGACGTATTGGATTCTTGCCTACGTGGGGAGTGACAGTGTATTTGGCCGATGCCTTATACTCCGTCATTGCGAGCAGCTGTTGTCTCGGACACCCGATAAATCCGTTCGCCCAGCCTCATCCGCCGTTGCATGCCGCGCGCTGGCGCAGCAGCTTGACGAAGGCTTCCGCAGGCGGTGAGAGCACGAGACCGCGTCGCTGGTAGATGTAGTAGCGACGGTTGATCTCCGGGGCGCGGAGCTTGATGAAGCGCACGTCGAAATTCGCAGCGAAGATGTGCCCGTAGTCCGGAACGGCGGCAAGGCCGGTGCCAACACCCACCAACGCCAGCGCGGTGGTGAGATATTGGACTTCGACGGCGGTCTGCATCGACAGTGAGCGATCGTGCTCGTGCAGCAGGCGTTCCAGATGCCGATTGAACTCGCTGGAGTAGATCACCCAGCGCGCGTCGCGCAGTTTTTTCCAGGATACTGCCTGTTGGCGCGCCAGCGGATGGCGCGCCGGGCAGACCAGACGGATAGGCACATCCATCAGGAACGTGCTGGTGACATCATCGCCGGTGGCGCGCTCGGGGCCGACACCCAGTTCCGCCTCGCCCCGGCGCACGATGCTCACTACCTCATCCGCCATCGCGTCGGTCACGCGCAGGCCGACATCGGGATGAGCCTGTTCGAATTCGCCCAGCACCGCCGCCACCCATGTACATGCCAGCATCTGCGGCGCGGCCACGCGCAGCAGACCGGTACGAAGCAAGCGAAGGTCCGAAGCGCCCTCGGCGATTTGCTGAACGTCATCCAGGATGCGGCGCGCAAAAGGCAGCAATTGCTGGCCGGCTGCGGTGAGCAGCACGACCGCGCCGCGGTCAAACAGCTTCAGGTGAAGGGTCTCCTCGAGCTGTTGGACCAGCATGCTGACGGCCGATTGTGTCAGGTTGATTTGCCGCGCGGCCGTCGTGAAGCTCCCGGCCCGCGCGACCGCAGCGAAGGCGCGCATCTGGCGCAGGCTGAGATTGGAGAGAACGTCGGGCCGCATAGGAGTCCCCTGCTGGCGTGTTCGGGTATCAGAAAGTCTGATGAGAATATCAGAAGAATTCGCTTGTGTGATGGGGGAATTATTCTCAGAATTCGTTCCCATGCACATTGTCGTCATAGGGACTGGAATCGTCGGCGCGTGCACGGCCGCATGGCTGCAGCGCGACGGACATGCGGTGACGTTCGTCGATCCGCTGGAGGCGGGCGAAGCCTGCTCGTTCGGCAATGCGGGCTCGCTATCGCCAAGCGCCTGCCTGCCGGTGGGTATGCCGGGCATGTGGAAGAAGGTCCCGCGCTGGCTGCTGGATCCATTGGGCCCGCTGACGGTGCGCTGGGCCTATGCGCCGCAGGTCGCACCGTGGCTGCTGCGCCTGCTGCATCATTCGTCGCGCGAAGAGGTGACGCGTATAGCCACTGCGTTGCGTACACTGCTGACGCCGATCTTCGATTGCTACGATTCGCTGCTGGCCCATGCGGACTCGAAGGAATTGGTGCGGCGTAGCGGTTGCCTCTACGTCTTTTCGTCGCGCGAGGCCGCCACGCAGTGGTCATGGGGCATGAACCTGCGGCGATCGCTAGGCGTTCAGATGCAGGACGTCGATCAGGATGAGCTCGAAACGCTTGAGCCCGATCTCAAGGGACGCTTCCGCTTCGGCATCCTGGCACCCGAGAACGGCTCCACGTCCGACCCGTCGGCCCTCGTCAAGGCGCTTTACAATCGCTGCATCACGGACGGCGCGCGCCACGTCCGCGACCGCGTCCGTGGCTTCGAGCGTCAGGGCAAGCGCGTCACGGCCGTGCTGCTGGAGTACGGCGAGCCGCTGGCGGCGGATGGCGTGGTGGTGGCGGCCGGCGCATGGTCGGGCGCATTGGCCGCTTCGCTCGACAGCCCGGTGATGCTGGAGACACAGCGCGGCTACCACGTCACAGTGCAGAGCTCGAACCTGACACTGCGCCACACCGTGATGGCGGTGGAGCACAATCTGATGGTCAACCCGATGGCCATGGGCCTTCGGCTGGCCGGCACGGTGGAATTCGCCGGCCTGAAAGCCGCGCCCAACATGGCGCGCGCCGATGCGCTGTTACGTCAGGGGCAGCAGCTGTTCCCGCACCTCGACACGTCGTCCTACACGCGCTGGATGGGTCATCGTCCCTGTCATCCCGATAGTCTGCCCGTGATTGGTCCGGTCCGTGCGGTCGACAACGCCTGGCTCGCCTTCGGCCACGGCCATATGGGCATGTGCATGGGCGCGGCAACCGGCCGCGAGATTGCGCATCTGGTGGCGGGACGTCCGACACAGGTGGATCTCGCGCCGTTTTCGCCGGAGCGATTCCGTTGAGCCCGTCCTGGTCGCTTGCGGCGGACATGGGTGGCACGTTCATCGATGCAGTGGCTTTGCGAAACGACGGACAGATCGTCTCACTCAAACATCCGCGCGCCGGAGGCCGGCTGGCGGAAACGGTTGTCGAGGCGCTCGATAGGTTGTGCGCGCAGGCGGGCATCGAAGCAGGCGATGTCGGACGGGTGGTGCACGGCTCGACCGTCATCACCAACCTGCTGCTGGAGCTGAACGAGCCGCCGGTAGCCCTTGTGCTCACGCGCGGCATGCGCGATGTGCCCGTACTGGCGCGGCAGGATCGCAAGGAGCTGTACGAGCCCGTCATCGCGCCAGCCTTGCCCGAGGCAAAACTATTTCCGGGGCCGCTGCGTTTCGAAATCCGCGGACGGATCGATGCCGCCGGGCGCGAGGTCGAACCGCTTGACCTCTCGGCGCTGGACGCAATCGCGGATGCGGTGAACGCAGCCGGCGTGCGCGCCGTGGCGGTCGGCCTGTTGTTCTCGCACCTCAATCCGAACCACGAGCGTGCCGTGCGCGCCGCGCTGCATGCGCGTCTTCCGAATCTGTACGTCTCACTGTCGAGCGAGGTCGATCCGCAACCGCGGGAGTTCGAGCGATGGCTGACGACAGCGCTGGACGCCTATGCCAAGCCGCTGGCGGCAGATTACCTGCATGCATTGGCCGACGCGTTGGCGGCGCGCGGCCTGCCGGCACCGCGTCTGATGCGATCGTCCGGCGGCACCGCGCCCTGGCACGACCTCGTGGAACAGCCGATCAGCCTTGCGATGTCCGGTCCCTGCGCGGCGCTGCAGGGCGTGGCCGCGAGCATCAGCACATGCGCGTCCGGTCCCGCGATCGTAATGGATGTCGGAGGCACCAGCGCTGACATCAGTCTGCTGCTGGAGGACAGGCCGACCTTCACCGACGCGCTGGAATGTGGCGGCTTGCCGATCCGCCAGCGCTGCGCGGACATCACCTCTATCGGCATCGGCGGCGGCAGCGTGGTGTCGGTGCTGCCGGGCGGCGCATTGCGCCTGGGGCCGCGCTCGCAAGGCGCCTGGCCAGGGCCAGCCGCCTTCGGTCTGGGCGGTGATTTGCCGACACTAAGCGATGCGTTGTGCGTGCTGGATCGTCTGCCGCCGCGATTGGCAGGCGGGATCGTGCTTGACCGTGCGGCGGCCGAGACCGCGCTCGGCGACGTCGCCGGTGCGCTCGGCCTGCCGTTACCTCGAACAGCCGAGGCCATCGTGAGCGCGGCCGCTGCGGAAATGGCCGAGGCGCTCAAGACCCACGCCTTCCAGCGCAACCTCGATCCCGCCAACGCGGTGCTCGTCGCCATCGGCGGCGGCGGCGCGCAACATGCGGCCGAAGTTGCCGACATAGCCGGCATCCGCCGTGTGCTGGTGATGCCGCACGCCAGCGTGATCGCGGCGCTGGGCATGCTGTCCGATCCAGATGAGGGCCTTGTTCAGTTGGCGGCAAGCGATGGCCTCTGGGATGCGCTGCCGCCGCAAGGCGAAGGGCCGCATGCGCTGTTCGCGTCGATGACCACAGTATGGGTGCCCGCAGGCTGGTCCTGGCGGCTGACGCCGGACCAGACCCTGGCACTGGAGGCGAAGGCCTGATGCCGCTCGCAGACCAGCACGCACACGATCCCGAGATCGCCCTGCGCATGGAGCCGCTGCGACTGGCGCTGCAAGGCACGGCGGATCGCATGCAGGCTGGCATGATGCGCGCTGCCGTATCGTCCATCGCTCGCGAGAGCGGCGACTGCGCCGCGGCACTATTCCTGCCGGACGGACGCCTGCTGGCCCAGGCCCGCTCGCTACCGCTGTTGCTGGGATCGCTGATTCCGGCCGTGGCCGGTGTGCTCGCGCGGTTCCCGCTCGCAGCGATGTCGGAGGGAGACGCTTATCTGCTCAACGATCCCTGGTCCGGCGGCACGCATTTGCCTGATCTCGCGCTGGTGCACCCGATCTTCCTCGATGGCGAGGTGATTGCCCTGGCTGCGGCCAATTTGCACCATCAGGATGTGGGCGGCATGGCCGCCGGCTCCATCCCGCCTGACGCCAACGAAGTGTACCAGGAAGGCTTGCGCATTCCTCCGGTGCGCTGGCGCAGCGCCGATGGTATTGAGCCCGCCATTGATTCCATCCTGGTGGCCAATTCGCGCATGCCCGACAATTTGCGCGGTGACCTCGAGGCGCAATGGATTGCGCTGACACAGGGCGCGCGTGAACTGCGGCAGATCGTGCGACACACCGGATCTCGCTTCAAGGAGGTCTGCGATGCCTTGCTCGCGCAGACCGAACGCATGACCCGGGCAGTCCTCGCAGCAGCGCCCGATGGCGTGTGGAGCTGGCGCGACCAGCTCGACGGCAGCGACATCGACACCGCACCGGTGACCCTTGCCGTGACGTTGCGCAAGCAGGGCGATGCGCTGGTCATCGACTTCGAAGGAAGCGCGCCGCAGGTCCGTGGACCGCTGAACGCATCGCCGGCGGCCATGCTGTCTGCAGCTCTGTTCTTCATGCGCACGCTCGCACCGGATGCTCCCAACAATGCGGGCTGCCTGGCGCCGCTGACGCTGAAGCTTCCGCCGGGCAGCATTGTCAATCCGAAGCTGCCGGCGGCGGTCAATGCGCGCACGGCAACCGTAAAGCTGGCCTGTAACGCGATCCTTGGTGCCTGGTCGCAGTCGGCAAGCGGGACGGGCGTGGCGCCACACGCCGGTGTGGCAACCGTCCTCGCGCTCAGCGGCACGCGGATGGACGGGGAACGCTGGATGTTCACCGAGATCATCGCGAGCGGCGCCGGCGCCAGCGTCAACGCGTCTGGCCGCGCCGGCGTTTCCACCGACGTCAGCAATGCCCGCAATACTCCGTTGGAGGTTATCGAGACCGAAGCGCCGCTACGCGTGGAATGCTACGAGATCCGCCGCGGTAGCGGTGGCGGCGGCATGCAATGCGGTGGTGACGGCGTAAGACGCGCCTATCGTCTGCTCGAAGGTGAGGGCTGGATCGCCTATCGCGGAGAGCGCCATGTCGGCCGCGCCCGCGGTGCTCAAGGCGGCGACGCCGGCGCAAATTCCGTGGCCCGGATCTTGCGTTTGGGCGGAGCGGTCGAGTTCTTGCCTGCGCGCGCCCGTATCGCGTGGTCCGTAGGCGATCTGCTGATCATCGAAACCGCTGGCGGTGGTGGCTGGGGATCTCTCGCTCCACCTGAATCCGCCGACCCACTCGCAAGGAGTTGCCCATGATCCGCTTCCCGACGTCACTCCGCATGACGCTGGCGTTGGCCAGTCTCGCGATGTTTCTGCCTGCGTCGGGTTATGCGCAAGCAACTTACCCGAACAAGCCGATCCATATCGTTGTGCCCTTCGCACCCGGCGGCAGCACCGACATGCTGGCGCGGCGTCTCGGAGAAAAATTCGCCGCCGACTGGGGCCAGCCGGTTGTGGTCGATAATCGCCCCGGTGCCGGCGGCACCATCGGGGCTGACTTCGTGGCCAAATCTGTACCCGACGGCTACACCCTGCTGGCGGGTGTGACCGGCAGCAATGCCATCGCGCAGCCCCTGTACTCCAAACTGCCCTACGATGTGGTCAAGGATTTCGCGCCATTGTCGATGATGGTGAGCGCGCCGCTGGTGCTCGCCGTCAACCCCGACGTCAAGGCGAATACGGCGGCCGAGTTTCTCGCCCTGGCCAAGTCGAAACCGGACGCGCTGAGTTTCGGTTCGCCCGGCAACGGCACCTCGATGCATCTCACCGGCGAGATGTACAAGCAGATTACCGGTGTCTCGATGGTGCACGTTCCTTACCGCGGCAGCGCGGCCATGCTCACCGACCTTATGACCGGTCAGATCCAGGTCGCATTCGGTGACGTATTGGTGCTGATGCCGCAGATCCAGGCCGGAAAGGTGCGCGCACTCGCCGTCACCTCGAAGACGAGGCTTCCCCTGCTGCCAGACGTGCCGACCCTGGATGAAGCGGGACTTGCGGGTTTCGAGGGGTCGTCATGGCAGGGCTTGTTTGCTCCGGCCGGCACGCCGCCCGACATCGTCGAAAGACTAGGTGCGGCGGTGGTCAAGGCCATGCAATCTCCCGACATCAAGGATTACTTCGCGGCGCAGGGTTTCGTCGTTCAGGGATCGACGCCACAGGCATTCAAGGCCTTTGTCGCAAGCGAGGTGAACAAGTGGACGCCCATCGTGAAGAATTCTGGCGCGCAGGCGAATTGAGCGGACACGTCCCAACTCTGTAGCGCAGCTGCATCGGAACGACATCGAAGTGTGTCGGAGTTGAAGGGCGTTTGCGCTTATCGCGGTGAGCAGGACAATACGCAATCGAGGACGTTCGTTTCTAGGCATCGTGCCGGAAAGCTTTATTCCTGTCACATAAGCTGCTGCTCCTTCGTGCAGAAAAGCCGATATGACCTGTACGATCGCCGTCTATTCACTATCGCTCACGAATGCTGTCCCCGTCGATACCCTTGAAACAAACTGAGGGACTTCACGAAGACAGGATTTCTAGTTCATCGTCGCCGTCAGGAGCGAAGATGAAGTAGAAATTCGGACCGGGCAAAGCACCGGCAGAACGAGTGCTGAAAGACATCCGGCGCCAGACGCGTCGACAGTATTCGGCGGAGGACAAAATCCGTATCGTGCTGGAAGGACTGCGCGGCGAGAAGAACATCTCCCAGCTGTACCGTCGCGAGGGCATCGCCGCCTTGATGTATTATGGCTGGTCCAAGGAATTTTTTGAGGCTGGCAAGCGCCGCCTGGCGGGGGATACAGCGCGGGCTGCGACGCCCGGCGAGGTGAAGTATCTTCGCCGCGAGGCCTTGGCGCTGAAGGAGGTTGTGGCCGACGTCACTCTGGAAAATCGCCTGCTCAAAAAACATGAATGCGGATCGGGAGGACGAGGTATGAGATACGCCGCGTCCAAAAAAGCCAAGATCATCAAGCTGGTGGAGCAATCACACCTGCCTGCGAAGCGCACGCTGGAGAAGCTGGGCGTGCGGTCTGTCTGGATGTTGCATCCCGATCCGATCTTGGCCGCAGACAAAAGCCTGCCTGCAGGCATCATGTTATAGGTTGCCGATGCGCAGGCAGCGCATACAGAGATGAACGAAGTGACGCCCGACCAGACTGCGGCGGAGGAATTCGTTGCGCAAGTCGCGCGGAAGTAAGAACAGCCGCCTAACGAGACGCCGCCGGAGCCGGACAAGCCGACCCCCGTGAAGGACGGAGCGATAGAGGCGAAGCCGGCACCGGTCGAGAAGATCGAGGTGCCGCTGCTGGAGGTCAAGCCTAAGCGTGACAGGCCGAAGCCGCGCAATCAGGATGCAGCCAGGCAGTCGAGGCCGCGATCCAAGCGCAGGCCCGCGTTTTGCCGTCCGATCGTACGGTGGCCATGCAGACCACGTTGGGTGTGTTGGTGCAGTCTCCGGCGAACTGGCATGCGAAACTGATGGCGCATTTGGCGCGGCGCAAGCGTTATCCCTCGGGCGCGCGATCGCGTGGCGAGCTCGGCCCCGTCTATGTGGGCCTCACAGTCGATGCGGCTGTGAAACTGCTTTCAGCGAAGCCTCGTGCGCTCATCGGGCCATCCCGAGCTCGATCAGAAAGTCCCTGGTCCGGCGGGCATCACCGATCCCCGCGCCGCCGTTAGGCGCCAACCAGACGATCACCGTACCGGTCCGCTTCTGGCGCAGAGCAGCCGTCCGGCTCAAATCTGCAATGCAATCTGTCGTTCGTCATCGTTATCGTCGCCCTAAGATTGCAACGAGGAGAAGCGCCTCGACGAACGCCGGTCCCGTCTCCGGAGAGATGACGTATTGTCCGTTTGGCTTGCGCTGGTCGGAGGCGAGCTTCACAAGGAACTTGTTGTCAAAGATCCCGGCGGCGGCGTTGAGGCTGGTCTCGGTCTTATGTCTATCGCCAGCGCTATGTCGCGTGCGATGACCGAAGCATCGCGGAGGGTCCGAACGTCCGCGCCTCACAGCTCGCGGCCGCTGCGACGCCGCGCGCTCTGGATCTGCCGACAGCGACCGGTTTGACCCGGAGCTCCGGATTGTCCCGCTGCAGCTCGGTCTGATGCGTAGAAGGCGTCCATGGCGATATGGGTGATCTGGCGCTTTCACCTGTCGGTTTTTCGGTCGCCATCGCTGCGTCATGGCGATCTCACCCAAAGAGTGAGAGGCAGGCATTGAGGTAGCTCCGCAAATTACTTCCGCACAAGATGCTTGGTCGGCGTCACCGTGTTAACAGGAGCAGGCTCCGATATCGAGAACGTCAGCCAGGTGTTCCAGCCGGATGGTCGATTGTCGGCGGCAAACTCGCCATATCCTTTCAGCCCGAGAAACGCCTGATTGCTTCCGATCGGGAAAATATAGCCAACCTGCGGGCCGATACCGAAAACCCGGGAGCGGAAGCTGCCGAGAATGGCCGGTTGCCCGGAATCATCCGTGACCTGCTGATAGCCGTAGCCGACGAGGCCGACGAAGACCTGCTTCGATAAGAATTGCGACGCTCCCCAGTCGAAATGGAAATCGACGCCGCTCTGATACTGCGTATCCGGGTTCTTGAAGTTGTAGGTGAATCCGCCTACGCTGGAGAATTCCACGCCGGTTGCGGGATTGAGATAAGTGTAACCCCCGCCGAGGTCGAGGGCGTCGTGACCGAGACCGATATTGGAGAGACGGCCGGAGCTGTAGTCTCCGACCGGTATGTCGCCAGCAGCATAGACCATATAATTGTGAGCGCCGTTATTCCATTTCAGCTTCAAGGTCGGATAGAGATCGCCATATGATGTGAGATCGTCTTCCAGAAATCCATTTCGCATGGTCACGATGGGGCCAACGGCAGACGTCAGGGTACCCGAGAGGCTGGCGGCGTTCCTGCCGTAAACACTAGCGAGCGTCGCCGACAACTGGCCGCCGAGAACCGGCGTCGCGAAGGTATAGGTCGGCGCAAGGAGCATGAGATCGGCTTGGGCGCTCAACGCCACATTTAGGTTGATATTGACGTTCGGCGAGAGCCGTCCGACCTGGAATTGCCGCGACGCCGCGGTGGCGCCCGATGCATTCAGGCTTGCATGGTAGTAGATCGCACCTATGGACCATCCCGGCGTCGTCGGTGTTGCAGCAAGGCTACCGTATAGCCCTGGCAACCAGAACGAAATGCCATTCTCGTCGGCGCGGGAGCTGTCGGGAAGGAACGCGAGAACCGCACTCGCTGCGAGGAAACCGAGCCGCCCAAAAGGCGATCTAAATCGGATCATTGGAAACCTCCAGGCGGAGCTATGTTCGATACCTTACTAAATATACCCAATCTTGCATGCGAAGCTGGCGGCTTGGAAAACAGCCGCCAGCTTCAAGCCGCTTCAGTTTGTCCGACCAAAGAACGTTAGCGGCAGACGTAGACCCCGTTCACACGAACGCGAACACAGGCCGGAGCTACTACGGCCGGGGCCACCACCACCGGTGCGCGATAGACCTGGCGCCGTGTTGTGCGCCGCACAACGCCAGCACCGCTAACAGGCGTAAGAGGCCTGCCAACCCGTGCCTGCGCGCTATTGATTGATATTCCCGTTCCTCCGCCGTCTTCTGGCGGGGGCACGATTGAAGCTGACATTCCGATCGCGATAACGGCCGCCATCAGAAGTGCGCGTTTGACGCCAAATGTTCTCATGACAATCTGACTCCACTTTGCAATTAAGTGCAGTAACATTGGCAGAGTTGATTTTTCAGTATTTTGATCTGCATCAAGCGCACGGATAGAGTTTCTTGTCTATTTTAATTTTGGATCGACGTAAGAGATTTTCAGATTGAGCCAAACATTGCGGAGATTGAGCACCAATGGTGATTGTACTGGTTCTCTACATCTTCTTGGTCTGGCTCTTGTTCTCAAAGCTGAGATTGGTGCAGTGGGGGTGGGTATCCGGCATTATCACTACGGTGATGGGCGTCTTTATCATGCTGGTCTTCATGGGGCTGTTCAACTATCTCACCCCCGCGGGCCGTTTCGTTGTGATCTCCCGCGTCGTCGAGGTCACGCCAAATGTATCGGGCCAGGTGGTCGCTATTCCCGTGGAAACGAATGAGCCTGTCAAGGCGGGCGATGTACTGATTCAGATTGACCCGACGCCATACAAATACAAGGTGAGGCAGTTAGAGGCCTCCCTGGCTCAGGCGCAGCAGCAGGTCAAACAACTTCGCGCCAGTTATGACCAGGCCAGGGCGAACGCGGATGGTTTGACGGAGCAACTCGATTACCACACGCAAAGACTGGCCGATATGCGCAAACTCTCCAGCACGGGTGCGCAGGCCGAGTTCAAATTGCAAGATGTGCAGGTGCAGTACGATACGGTTCGGCACCAACTGGTAGCGGCGGAGGCGGCGGTACAGAATGCGCGGCTCGCAATGGAATCTGAAATTGGCGGCGAGAATACCAATGTCGCGCAACTCCAGGCTCAACTTGAGAATTCCCGGTGGGAATTGGATCAGACTACGATTCGCGCGATGGGGGATGGTTACGTCAGTACGCTGGCGCTGGCGGTTGGCGCCCGAGCCCTGACTGCGCGTCCCGCAATGGCGTTCATCATCACCAGTGACATTACTATCGTCGGGACTTTCAAGCCTAACGGATTCCAGACAGTCAAACCGGGCACGGCGGTCAAGCTCGTCTTTGACGACAACCCAGGTCAAGTCTTTAAGGCGAAAATACTCGGAATTCCGCGCGGTGTAGGTCAAGGTCAGATGGCCGTTTCAGGCCAACTCGCGCGCGTAGGTTCAATTGGCGGAGCGCAAGGCTACCCAGCGGTGATCTCGATTCCAGATGCGTACGACAATACACAGTTGCGCCTCGGAATGTCAGGAAGCTCGATGGCTTTCGCCGAGAATTCCGGACCAATCGGGATCATCATGTCCGTTATTGTTTGGGTGAGTTCGTTCACCGCATACCTGTAGGCACACGCATCGTATCTAAAGCCGCGCGCACCCCTCTACGTCACAACGGGAGACGATAATATGAAGCGAATAGCATTGGCGGTCGCGGCGCTCTCATTGATGGTCACCATAATTCCCGCACACGCGCAACAGAACGTTCCAGCGATGGTCGTTTTGCCGACAGATCGCACCGTCCTACCAATTCCCGAGCCTTCCTATCCGAAGAGCACCGTTTTCAATGCACGCAACGCTACGCCGCCGCCGCGGTTCGAGGTCAAGGCTCCCGCGGCCGCACCAAACGTGCTGATCGTGCTCATCGACGATATGGGTTTCGGTCAATCGAGCGCATTCGGCGGACCGATCAACATGCCGACCGTCGAACAGCTAGCCAATGGCGGACTGCGCTACAATCAATTTCACACCACCGCGCTCTGTTCGCCGACCCGTGCGGCGCTGCTGTCCGGCCGCAATCACCACGTGAATAACTTCGGCTCCATCTCTGAAACGGGGACATCGTTTCCCGGACAAACGGGGCAGCGCCCCAATAGTGTCGCCTCGGTCGCCGAGATGCTCCGGCTGAACGGCTACAGCACGGCACATTTTGGCAAGAACCACGAGACCGCGGCTTGGGAGGTCAGCCCCTCGGGT
The DNA here is from genome assembly GCA_036561845.1 of Tardiphaga sp. Classification (GTDB taxonomy): domain Bacteria; phylum Pseudomonadota; class Alphaproteobacteria; order Rhizobiales; family Xanthobacteraceae; genus Tardiphaga. The sequence continues at coordinate 32,150 of DATCUS010000354.1, forward strand.
CCGACCGATCGTTGGCCAACCCGCCAGGGCTTCGACAAGTTCTATGGATTCATGGGCGGCGAAACCAACCAATGGGCGCCGCTGATCTACGACGGAATGAATCAGGTCGAACTGCCGAAGGATCCGAACTACCACTTCATGACGGATATGACCGACAAGGCCATCGCCTGGATGAAGTCGGAGAAGTCGCTGACGCCGGAGAAGCCGTTCTTCATTTACTTTGCACCTGGCGCGACCCACGCGCCGCATCACGTGCCGAAGCAGTGGATTGCGAAGTACAAGGGCAAATTCGATCAGGGCTGGGACAAGCTGCGGGAAGAGACGCTAGCGCGGCAGATCAAGCTGGGCGTGGTGCCTCCCGGTACCAAGCTCGCACCCAAGCCAGAAGCCATCAAGGACTGGGCCACGCTGAGCGCGGATGAGAAGAAGCTCTTCACGCGCCAGATGGAAGTGTTCGCCGGTTTCGCCGAGTATGCCGACACCGAGATCGGTCGTCTCGTCAAGAGCATTGAAGCCACGGGCCAGCTCGATAACACGCTGATCTTCTATGTCGTCGGTGACAATGGCGCCAGTGCCGAAGGCGGCATGGGCGGCTTGTTCAACGAAATGACCTACTTCAACGGCGTGCAGGAGACCGTCCAGGACGTCCTCAAGCATTACGATGACCTCGGCGGGCCGACCACATATGGCCATTATGCAGCCGGATGGGCGGTTGCGGGAGACACCCCGTTTACCTGGACAAAGCAGGTGGCCTCAAGCTATGGCGGCACCCGCAATGGGTTGGTCGTGTATTGGCCAAAGGCGATCAAGGCGAAGAACGAGGTGCGCACGCAATGGCACCATGTCATCGACATAGCGCCGACGATCCTGGAGGCGGCGGGCCTGCCGGAGCCTAAGAGCGTGAACGGCACACCCCAGACGCCGATCCAGGGCACCAGTATGGTGTACTCGTTTGCCGATTCGAAGGCCGACAGCACACACAAGACGCAGTACTTCGAAATCTTCGGCAACCGCGCCATCTATAGCGATGGCTGGCTCGCCAGCACAATCCACAGGGCGGCCTGGGAACTGAAGCCGCGCCGGCCGCTCGAAGAGGATATTTGGGAGCTGTACGATACGCGAACAGACTTCAGTCTGATCAACAATCTCGCAACGAAGAATCCCGAGAAGCTCCGGGAGCTGCAGGACCTCTTCATGACGGAAGCCGAGAAGAATTCCGTGCTGCCGCTCGATGACCGCACTCTTGAGCGTACGAACGCGGCCTTGGTCGGGCGGCCGGATCTGATGGCTGGCCGCACGTCGCTGACAGTCTATGAGGGAATGATCGGGATGTCGGAGAACGTCTTCATCAATATCAAGAACCGATCGCACACCATTACGGCAGATCTGGAAATCCCCAAAGGTGGCGGCAACGGCGCGATCCTCGCCCAGGCCGGTCGATTCGGGGGATGGAGCCTCTACCTGAAGGACGGCAAGCCGACCTACACGTACAACTTCCTCGGCCTCCAACGATACACAATCACAGCCAAGCAGGCGCTGCCTGCCGGAAAGACCACCGTCCGCTTCGAGTTCGCCTATGATGGCGGGGGAATCGGCAAGGGCGGGGTTGGCGCGATCTTTGTCGATGACAAGAAAGTCGCTACCGGCCGGATCGAACGCACGCAATTTGGTGCCTTCTCGGCAGACGAAGGTGCCGATGTCGGTGCCGATGAGGGGACGCCAGTCACCGAAGCCTACAAGGCGCCGTTCAAGTTCACCGGAAGAATTGACAGGGTGACGATCGACCTGAAGGAAGACGCTACTAAGAAGACAGACCTTGAAGAGGCTGCCAAAGCCCGAAGGGAAGCCGTCATCAAGAAAGCATTAGCCGACTAAACCTTCCATGGTGTTTAGGCCGACCAGATCGCAAGCGTGTTTGCATTTTTCTTCAAGGGGCCGGACGTAGCCGTCACATCTGGTTAGCGCCTTCGTTCAGCATGTCGTTTCGCGAGCAGTTTCTTCAAATTGCGCCGTAAAGTCTGGCTGTCTTGATGAAAGACCCAACGCTGGATCGATCTGAAACGTTCGCCGCGTCGCCTTTGCGGCATATCAAAGCGCCAACAATACTTGACGAGATTATTCTATAATCTGACTTGGAAGGTCTACGCAGATGAAACAGACAGCCTTTGCCACAGCCGCATTGTTGTTTCTTGCCTGTGCGTCAGCTCCGGCTAACGCCCAACAATACAAGATGCAAACTCCGATTCCGCCCGGCATCGCCTCGCCGGACAAAGTTGAGACACGTCTTGGCACGCTGAAATTCTTCGACGGATTTCCTGACAAGGCCACTGTCGAAAAAGTCTACGACAATCTCGACTTCCAGCGGGCTGTACAGGCTTATCTGCTGGCACTACCGGCCGTGAACATGGCCGGACTTCGTGAGGGGTTGCTCCAGGTTGGGCCTGCTAACACAACGATACCGACGTTCGATGCGCTAATGGACGCCCGATCGCTGTTTCTGACGGCTAACGCCAACGTTGCGTACACGTGGATATGGATCAATCTGCACGATGGCCCGTTGGTGGCGGAGGTGCCACCCATGGTGCTGGGCATGATTGATGACTTCTGGTTTCGATACGTCACCGATATAGGAGTGGTTGGCCCCGACAAAGGCAAAGGAGGCAAGTATCTGCTGTTGCCTCCCGGCTACAAGGGAGAAGTGCCCGAGGGATATCTCGTAGTCCGGGTTCCTACCTACGAATCGATTCTTGTCTGGCGCAATTTTGCCGTGAACGGAGACATGACCCCGGCCATCGAAAGCCTAAAGAAGCTTACGCACATCTATCCTTTGTCGAAAGCCGCGAATCCACCGGCCAACACATTCGTGAACGTATCCGGCAGGGCTTTTAATACGGTGGCACCGGCGGACAACAAGGTCTGGGAACATCTCAATCAGGTCGTTCAGGGCGAACCAACAGAATCGCTCGACCCGGTTACGCTTGGATACTTCGCTTCCATCGGTATCGAGAAGGGCAAACCGTTCGCGCCCGATGTCCGCATGAAGAGAATTCTGACCGAGGCGGCGGCAGTCGGCGATGCCACGGTTCGCGCCATACTCTTCAAAAGCCGGATTCCGGAAGCCTTCTACTATCCGAACAGCACTTGGCGTCAGTGGCTCGGCGGTTACAAGTTCGAGTCGCAACCTGGCGTGCGCTATCTGGATGCCGCGTCATTCTTCTATTTCTATGCGACGGGTGTGACACCCGCGATGGAAGCGAAGATGGTCGGCCAAGGCTCTCAATACGCAGTTGGATTGGTGGATTCTAAAGGTGCTCCCTTGGATGGTGGTAAGAACTACAGGCTACACCTGCCACCCAACATTCCGGCGAAAGATTTCTGGTCAGTGATCCTGTACGATAACCAGACACGTTCGATGCTCCAAACCAACCAGCGGTTTCCGATGGTGAGTAGTCAGGACAAGGACATCCTGATCAACGCCGATGGTTCAGTGGATGTCTATTTTGGGCCGAAAGCCCCGGCGGGCAAGGAGCATAACTGGGTGCAGACTGTTCCCGGCAAGGGTTGGAATACGCTACTGCGTCTCTACGGTCCGCTTGAGCCGTGGTTCAACAAAACTTGGCGGCCCAGCGAAATTGAGTTGGTTAAACCGTCCTGAATGCAAAAGAGCGGATGGAGGTTCTGGAAGCGGTGGCCCTAAGGAGCCGCCGTTTTTGTTTGCGACGACGCAGTGCTGGACCCGAGCCACTTGACTCGATCTGACGGCATCCGAAGATGAGGCGCATCCCCGTCGGATCAGCTTGATCGAGGTTAATCGGGACGTGAGGTAAAAGCGTTGGCACGCAAGCGGCGAATATCCGGAGAAACGGGCCCGCGGAGGCGAAGAGACGCTGCGCCATCGCCGGCCACACCGCCGCGAGTACCCGCTTCCGGCGAAGCCGCTGCGCTTTCCGGGCGGGCGATCTGGATTGCGATGGTCGTGGTGATTGCGGCTGTGCTCGGCATCGGTCTGACCTTCAAACTTCCCGACGGCCGCGGGCCGGGTTCGAAGGCGGAAAGCGGTCCCGGCACTAGTTTTGTCGGCAGTGAGACCTGCGCTGGCTGTCACCAGGGTGAGGCCAAGCTGTGGAATGCCTCGCAACATAAAGCCGCGATGCAGCATGCCACCGACACCACCGTACTCGGCAATTTCAACGATGCCAGCTTCGATTACTATGGCGTTCGCTCGCGCTTCTTCCGCAAAGACAATAGATTCCTGGTCGAGACAGACGGCCCCGACGGCAAGCTTGGCGTCTTTGAGGCAAAATACACCTTCGGCCTCGATCCGCTTCAGCAATATCTCATTGAATTTCCGGATGGCCGCCTCCAGGCGCTGTCCATCGCGTGGGATACACGCCCCAAGGATAAGGGCGGCCAGCGCTGGTTTCACCTTTATTCCGACAGCCGAGTCACCCATGACGACCCCCTTCACTGGACCAAGCTGAACCAAAACTGGAATTTCATGTGCGCGGAGTGTCACTCGACCGGCGTGCATAAGAACTACGATGCGGCGCAGAATCGATTTGCCACGACCTTCTCTGAAATCAGCGTTGGCTGCGAAGCCTGCCATGGCGCGGGCTCACGCCACGTCGAATGGGCCAGAAGCGACAAACGGATCGATGATCACGGCAAAGGCCTGATGGTCAGGTTCGACGAACGCGCAGACGTTTCATGGACATCTGATCCAACGACGTCTCTGCCGAGGCGCAACAAGGCACCGGCGCTGCTGCGCAAAGAGGTGGAAGCATGCGGTCTATGCCATGCTCGCCGCGGACAACTGGCCGAGGACCGAAAGCCGGGGCAGTGGCTGTCCGAGACGCACAGCGTCTCCCTGCTCGATCGCCAGCGCTTCGAAGCCGACGGGCAAATGCGCGACAACGAGGAGGTGTACAACTATGCTCCGTTCAAGCAGAGCAAGATGTTCGCCGAGGGTGTGACCTGCAGCGACTGCCACGATCCCCACAGTGCGGTTCTGAAGGCGCCAGGCGACGCCATCTGCAGCCAATGCCATCCGGCGGACAGATATGCGACCGCAGACCACCGGCACCATGCGGAGACGACGCCAGCCATCTCCTGCGCGTCATGTCACATGCCGGTCCGCAGCTACATGGTGACCGACCGGCGGCACGACCACAGCTTCCGTATCCCGAGGCCTGATCTTACGGTGCAGTTCGGCACGCCAAACGCCTGTAACGACTGCCACCGCGAAAGGTCGGCGGACTGGGCTGCAGAGACAGTCGTGAGATGGTTCGGCCCGAAGGCAAAGGGCTTTCAGACTTACACGAGCGCATTCCATGCCGCCTGGACGGAGCAGCCGGATGCGCAAGTCTTGTTGAGGTCGGTGGCCGCATTGCCCCCGGTTCCTGCGCTGGCGCGGGCTAGCGCGCTGGCCGAGCTTTCCACGCCCGATTCCGAGCTTGTGCGCAGCGCGCTCGCCGATCCGGATCCGATGGTGCGGCTTGCCGCGCTGGACATGCTCGAAGCTTTGCCTGGCGACCAGCTATGGGCAATCGCCTCAAGGAGCCTGTCCGACCAGGTTCGCGGCGTTCGCATCCGTGCCGCCGACCTGCTTGCCTCCGTCCCGGCGGCGAGCCGCCCCGCAGCCGAGGGAGAGGCCTTCGAGCGGGCGGCGGCGGAGTTCGTCGCAGCACAGCGGCTGAATGCTGATCGACCGGAGGCGCGCACGGCTCTGGGTAATTTCTACGCCCGACGGGGCGATGTCGACGGAGCCGAGGCGGAATACCGTGCAGCGGTGCGGCTGGATCCGACCTTTTCGGCCGCCGCGATCAACCTGTCAGACCTGTTTCGACAGATCGGGCGAGAAAGCGACGGCGAGCGGGTTTTGCGGGACGCTCTATCCGGATCGGATCAGGACGCACCCCTGCATCATGCGCTCGGCCTGGCGCTGGTGCGTCAGAAACGCCATGAGGCATCTCTGGACGAACTGCGCAGGGCTGCGGTGCTGGATCCGGCCCAGCCGAGTTATGGCTATGTCTATGCGATCGGGTTACATGCCGCCGGCCGCCGCGAAGATGCTCTGGTCGTCCTCAAGGAAAGCCTGCAACGACATCCGAACAATCGTGATTTGTTGACGGCGGCGCTCGCGTTTAGCCGTGAACATGGCGACGCTATAGGTGCGCTCGAATACGCTTTGAGGCTCTTCCGCCTCGCTCCCCAGGACAAGAACCTCTCGAAGCTGGTCGAAGAACTTCGGCGAAAGCAGATCAATCAAGGGCGTTGATCGCTGTTCAGGTTGCCACGCGCAGCGAACGTGGCCCGGACGGCTGAAGCCTGCGCTGGCTCCGGGTTGTCGTGGCGTGCGTCAATTGCGCACGAAGTGAAGCGGCGTTCTTACCGTCAACAGGTAGGAGGGTTTGGGCACCCACATGATTTGAGCGGTCAGCCCGAACAGCCGGTTGTCGTTGTCGTCCATGCGATCCATGTCGAAACGCAGGATAGGCTAGATGAAGGGTTGGATAGGGGGTGAGCTTCGCAATCTGTGCGCCGCCGAAGGATTGCACGCCGACGGGCCCGGTGAATTTCCAGTTGCTCGGCCACTGGTAATGGCCGCCGACATAGCCGATCAGATTCCTATGTATCCTGGCGATCTCACTTGCGACCTCGACGCGGGTATCCTGCATGCCGATAATCCATCCCCCTCATCCTTATCGAGTGCGTAATCGAATTCGAGGATGTTGTTGAACGTCGTGGTGGTGACGACCGAATTCGGCGATCGGATGGGGCGATGGCATGATCCTGCGGCTCGGATTGCGCATTGCAGCCTCTATCTCTTGCTTGCAGCCGTTCCGGTTGCTGGCGTTGTCCTCCGACCTTTTGCAGATGTTAATGGGCGACGATCTACCTCTGGCCAACGGCTACTGTTGGCGGCGGGTTCAACCGGTCAGCGCAAAACTCTAATCTTCTAGCAAAGATGGAGTGTGGACATGAAACAGCGACGTCGCATTTATTGCTCGGCCGCTCAGCGGTCTGAGATCTGGGATCGCTGGCAGGCCGGCGAGGCGATGAGTTCGATAGGACGCCGGTTTGACCGGAAGTCTTCATCGGTCTTCTCGGTCATTTCGCCAACAGGCGGTATCCGTCCGCCTGATCGACACCGCGCCAAACAAGCGCTCAGCCTCTCTGACCGAGAGGAGATCTCTCGATGGCTCAGCATGCGCCGTTCGTTGCGCTCGATCGCCCTTCATCTGGGACGATCTCCGTCGACCATCAGCCGTGAGATACAGCGCAATGGCGGGGCCGATCGCTATCGGGCTACGGGGGCCGATCAGGCCGCTTGGGATCGGGGGCGGCGCCCCAAGCTTTGCAAGCTGGCTTGCTGTCCGTTCCTGAGGCGCACAGTATCGGCGTTGCTGCGGCGGCAATGGTCACCAGAGCAGATTGCCGGCTGGCTAAAACGCACCTATCCGAAGGAATCTGAAAAGCAGGTGTCACACGAGACGATCTATCGCAGCCTGTTCATCCAGGCGCGCGGTGTGCTGAAAAAGGAGCTTCTTGAGCATCTGAGAGCGAGACGCACGGTCCGCCGCTCCCGTCACGCCACCATGAAACGCAGCAGACTCGGGCGGATCAAGAACGCTATATCCATCAGCGAACGGCCGTCGTCTGTTGAAGACCGTGCGGTCCCTGGCCATTGGGAAGGCGACTTGATCGGCGGGTCAGGGAACAGTTACGTCGCGACGCTTGTCGAGCGGCATTCGCGCTACGTGATGCTGGTCAAGGTTGCGAACAAGGACACCGAAAACGTTGTCTCGGCGCTGATCAAGCAATCGCGGCGATTGCCTGGCGAGCTTTACCGGTCGCTGACCTGGGACAGAGGCAAGGAGCTCTCCGATCATCAGCGCCTGACATGGGCCACAGAGATTCAGGTCTACTTTTGTGACCCTCGATCTCCTTGGCAGCGCGGCAAATGAAAACACTAATAGATTGCTCCGCCAGTACCTTCCGCGCGGCACCGATCTGTCGTCGCACAGCCAGGCCAAGCTCGGTGCCATCGCAAGGCCGCTCAATGAGAGGCCGAGAAAGACCTTGCTCTATCAGACGCCGGCTGAGAAGTTCGCTGAATGTGTTGCAGCGATTGGTTGAATCCGCCGCGCAAAGCGGACATCCAAATTCCCTAACGCCCGATCGGCGCTTTCAATTTCCGTTGGTTACTTGAAAAGCGAAGGTCCTCACTCAACGTCTAGGACGCCATGGATGCGATTTCGCGCTCGATGCGGTTCGCTGCACTCAGCAAGAGCCGGTCCTGTCCCCTTCGGGCGATGATCTGAATCCCAAACGGAAGACCTCTTGCGTCGTGGCCGCACGGGATTGAAATCGCCGGGAGTCGCGCGTGATTCACGAAGGGGGTGAAGACGGCGTGCGAGCGGGGACTTGCTTCCTTCTCTCCGATCATTTGGGGGCCGAGTTGAGTCAACGGCCAAGCCACACAGGGGACGGTCGGCGCCAAAAGAAGGTCAAATTCGCAGAAGAACGCTGCGAACGCGGTGCTGATGGCAGCGCTTGCGCCAAGCGCCGCAGCCACATCGGCGCCCCGCCAGGTCAGACCGCGTTCGATTTGCCTGGCCACGTCCGGATCGAATTGCGCCGGATCCTTTAGAAAATCTGCGCCATGGATGGCCGCAAGACCCGCATGTTGCAGCGGCATCAGCCCGTCCTCTGTCGCGCCGGGCGGCCAGACCGGGTCGCGCCGGGCAATGTGCAATTCCATTGTTCCGAGATGCGTGACGATGGCCTCCAGCCGTTCTGCGATGACAGCATCGACGGGAGCGTCGAGTCCCAGCGTCGGTGAAAATGCTATGCGCAGATCCGACGCATCGACGTGATCGCCTTCGATCGTGGCTGAGTCGGGGTCGCGCGGATCGAAACCTGCCATCGCCTCGAACGCGAGCACGGTATCCGCCACGTTGCGGGCTATAGGTGCAATGACGGATATTCCAAAAAAAGGCTCAGTGAATCCCGGGCCATATGGAATCGCGCCGTATGATGGTTTGAAGCCGACAACGCCAACATGGGCAGGTGGACGTCGGCTGGAGCCGCCGGCGTCGGTTCCGATGGCGAGCGGCACAAGGTCCGCAGCGACGGCCGTTGCCGGGCCACCGGATGAACCGCCGGGCGTCAATTGCGGATTGAGCGGATGCCGCGTGGGACCGAAGAGCGGTGACGTTGTCACGCCCTTGCAGGCGAACTCGGACGTGGCGCCCATGCCGACAACGACTGCGCCGGCCCTTTTCAATCGCTCGACGGCAATGGCATCGCGCGGCGCGATGAAATCGGCAAAGAGCCGCGACCCTTGCGTCACACGCCAGCCCTCGACCCAGATATTATCCTTGACGACCACGGGAACGCCGGCGAGGGGCATCTTATCGCCGAGCCGCAGGCGAAGATCTATCTTGGCCGCGTCAGCTAGAGCGCGTTCGCTATCGACGGTTACGACGGCGTTCAGCGCCTTGGCCGCCGCAATGCGATCGAGGGCAGCGCCGACCATGTCGACGGTCGACGCGCGTCCGGCGGAGACGATGGCAACAGTCTGATGCACATTCATGGCTCTTCTCCCCAGATGAGTACCATCGTGCCGCAGAATGCAAGGATTGCCAGGCAGACGAATGCGCCGGCAAGGCCAGCGAGGCTCTCGATCGCCAAGAAGAAAATTGGTGCCAGCAACAAGCCTGCATAAGAGGCTGTCAGTATCGCTCCCGTCGTCTCACCGATCCGGTCTTGCGGCGCAAGTCGAGCGACTTCCGCGAGAAATACGCCGTTCCATCCGCTGGCCGTCAAACCGAAAGCTGCGGCCAGCGCATACTGGCCAGCTTTACCGAGGGAGCCTCCAAAAATCCCAAACGCCGCCGCGCAAAATGTCATACCTAGGCCGAGACTGATCAGGATCAGCCGCGCAGCATCGATGCGCATCGCAAGGAAGCCCCAGCCAAGTCGTCCGAACAAGCCGCCTGCTTGCGCGCAGGCGAGCGCGACGCCGGCTTCCAGGGGGCTGAGTTCGAGTTCGCGCACGCCGAGGGTGACAAAATAGGTGTTGAGCGCGAGCTGCATGCCGCTGAAGGGCATCGAAGTCACCGCAAGCGCAGCGAGGCGACGATCGGAGCTCACCAACGCCAGTCTTGCACGCATGCCAAGTTGCCGAGGGGGCTGCGACAGGCCTTCGTACCCCGGTCGTAGCCACTCGAAGACGGCGATCCCGCAAATGGCGCACACGCCCACTGCCGCGTAGGACCATTGCGGCGCAAGCCAGATCGCGATCACGGGCAAGGCAAGCGAGCCCAATACGGCACCGATTTGATTGCCGGTCTGGCGCACAGAAAAAATAAGGGAGCGCCGCTCGTCGGTGACCAGTTTTCCCAAAAGTGAGGTGCTTGCCGGCGTCTCCGGGCCGAAGGCGAAGCCGAGACAAAGACCGGCCACGAGCAGAGCCGGACCGGAGCCGTGCGCGGCAAAGGCCATGCTCACGGCAACCGCTGCCGCGCACAGGCTTGCCATTCTTAGTGAGCCAATACGGGCGATCAGGCCACCCGCCCAAAACGAGGTAAAGACGCCGACCGCGAACACAGCCGTGGAGAAAATCGAAAGGCCGAAAACATCAAGCCCGGCGGCTGGCGCCACCGCGCCCGGCGCAAACAGCGCGAGCGCTACAAGCGCCTGCAGCCATGTCATGGCTGCAAGCGCCGGCAGGAGCACTGGCCGCCCACTGGGGTTGTCGGCTATCATGCGTGTGCGATCAATGGACGGGAGTCAAAATGGCAGGCGGAATATCCATTCATGCGGTTGACGTCGCCAGCGGGCGACCGGCCGAAGGTCTGCATGTCGAGATCTGGCGGATTGAACCGCGGCGTGCCCGGATCGCCGAAGGCCGGCTCGGGCCCAATGGCCTGCTCGATCATCCAGTTACCCATGGTTCCGGCATTGAGGCCGGCGAGTATGAGGTTCTTTTTCACTTTGCAGAGTTCTTCGCTGACGGCGCCAGCTTTCTCACGGTGACGCCATTCCGTTTTAAGATCGAGAAGGTGGACGAACATCTTCACCTGCCGATAAAATTCACCCGCTGGGGCTATTCGTTATTTCGCGGGGCGTGAGGCGCGTCAGCTTGTCAACCGTTTCGACAGGCCGGTCACGCGCTCCATGATCGCGATCAGCGCCACCGTGGCGATGATCAGGACGCCCGACAGGGCAGCGATCGTGACGTCGAGCTTGCCCTCGAGGTCCTGCCACATCCGGATCGGCAGCATGTCGGTCGCCGCGTCGCGCAGGAATAGCGAGACAGGCACGTTGTCAAACGACGACATGAAGGCAATGAAGGCGCCGGCGATGACGCCGGGGCGGATCAGCGGCAAGACGATTCTCCTGAACGTGTAAGACCGGCTGGCACCCAGAGCGGCGGAGCTTTCCAGCAGGGTCGGCTCAAGCTGGGCGAGGGCGGCCACCGTGTTGCGCACCACATAGGGCACGCAGACCACTGTATGGCCGATCACCAACGTCAGCAGCGAAACGGGCATTCCGACCAGCGAGAACAGCATCAGGGCCGACAGGCCGAAGGCGAGCGCTGGCAGCACCAGTGGCGACATGAACAGCGAATCGAGCAGGCGGGTCGCCAGCGTGGGCGAGCGGGCGATGGCCAGCGCGGCGGCGACACCGAGTACGATAGACAGGCCGGTCGACCATAGAGCCACGACAAAGCTGTTGCGGGCGGCGAAATGCAATTGCCACGCGTTCCACAGCTCGACGTACCAGCGCGTCGAGTAGCCCGGCGGCGGAAACCTGAGCGAGAATCCGCTGGTGAACGAGACGATAATGACAACGAGCGAGGGCGCGATGATGATCACCAGCGCGATCAGCGCGATCGCGGTCATCACGAGCTCAAAGCTGACGGCCTCCCAGGTGCGTCTGCGACCACTCATGGTTCAGGCTCCGCCATAGCCGCGGGACAGCCGGCCCAGCATGTTGAAGACGGTGACCACAGCCAGAACGGCAAGCAGGAAGATGATCGAGATCGCTGAGGCGAACGGCCAGTTCTGCAGCGTCGAGGCCTGCTGGTAAAGATACATCGGCATAAACAGCATCTGGCCGCCGCCGACGAGTGACTGGGTGATGAAGGCGGTAATGGAGGCGGCGTAGGTGAGGGTGCATCCGGCAATGATGCCAGGCAGGGACAGCGGCAGAACCACTTTCCAGAAGGTGCGCCAGCTCCCGGCGCCGAGCGAGCAGGACGCATCCTCGAGATTCATGTCGATGCGGCCGAGCGCGGTGATCAGCGGCAGGGTCATCAGCGGCATCTGCACCTGGGCGAGGGCGATGACCACGCCGAACTGGGTATAGAGAAGCCGGAGCGGCGTATCGATGACGCCGATCGATTGCAAGGTCGCATTGATGATGCCTTGACGTCCGAGGATCACGATCCATGCAAAGGTGCGGACGACGACGCTTGTCAGCAGCGGCAGCAAAACGATGAGGATGATGAGCGTCTGCGCACGCGATCCGACGCGGTGATAGAGCCATGCGATGGGGAAGCCGAGTACAAGGCTCAGGGCGGTCACTTCCGCACCGAGCAGAAGCGTCGAGCCGAGCACGCCCAGGCTGAACGGGTCGGTGAGGAAATGAACGTATTGGCCGATACCCCAGAGGGTACCGGCCGTATCGTTGTGCAGGGACAAGACGAACAGCTGCACCAGCGGCGCTACGAAGAACACCAGGAAGAACAAGGCGAGCGGCAAGGCCAGCCCAATTCCGTATGATGTGACATCGCGGGGCGCGGATGCGGCAGCCATCGTCGGCCTCAGATCTTGATTTCGCGATTGAAGCGTTCGATCCAGGCCGAGCGCTGCTCGTTGATCTTCTTCCAGTCCTGGAATACGAACTTCTTCTTCAGTTCGGCCGTGTCCTTGGCCAGCACCCGCGCGATCTCGCCGCCCATCGGTACCTTGGCATTCGTCGGCACGATCAGATAGGGCGAGTTCATCAATGTCGTCTGCACCTCCGGCGACAGCGACGCCTCGATCAGCTTGAACGCGAGTTCCTTGTTCGGCGAGTTCTTGACGATATGGATCGTGGTCTTGAAGGCGATTGCGCCTTCCTTCGGTGCGATGAATTCGACGGGCACGCCGCGCGCCTTGAGGATCTGGATGGCGTTGAAATTGCCGGGCGAGATGTCGATCTGGCCCTGCTGGAACAGGGTGGCAAGTGCGCCGGGATTGGCGGCGACTGCCGCCAGGTTTGGTTTCAGCGCTTCCAGCGCCTTGAAGCCGGGATCGATATTGGCTTCGGAACCACCGTGCATGCGGGCGACCTCGACAAGCCATCCGGTGCCGAGCGTCGAGTTGAGGTTCGTGATGCCAACGCGGCCCTTGAACTCCGGCTTCCAGAGATCGGCCCAGGAGGTCGGCGGCGTCTTGATGGTTTCAGGGTTGTAGGTGAGGCCCACGACCTGGAAGAACGGCGCCGGGCCCATCGGCTCCTGTGCTTCGGCGATCAGGTCCTTGTAGTAGGCGCTTTTCTCGACCGGGTAGGGCTCTGCGAGATCCTGGCCGATAGCCACGAGGGCCGGACCGGGATCGTGCAGCATCACGTCGATCGGCGGATTGGCGCGCGCCGCGTTGATCTTGGCGATCTGGTCGACGGACAGCATCGGGTCGAGGACGATCGCCGCATCGGAATTGGCCTTGCGAAAGGCCGGCACGAGCACCGCCTTGTGGGCCTCCTCCCAGCTGCCGGTGAATGTCGCGAACACCAGCGGGCGGGCCTGGGCGTAGCTCAGACCGGGAAATGCCTTCATGGCGCCCAGGCTCAATGCGGTTGTCAGAAGGGTTCTGCGATTGATCATCAGACCTTACTCCAGTTTCAATTCCGAGTTGATGTTAAAGGGATGCGGGAAAGACATTGGCAAGAGCCGGCGCGAGCGGTGCAACGCGCACCGCAACGCCATTCTCCAGCAAGCGCGTATCGCCAAAACGCGCCTGGGATACTTTGACGCCGGAGCCATCGGCGGTCGTGACTTCGTGAACGACGGTTGCGCCGAGCGGTAGCGCCATTCCGACCACGCCGGCGAAGCCGGACTGGTCGGTCACGAATTGCAGATGCTCGGGCCGGATGCAGACGGTGACGCGGCCGCCCGCGGCGATGGATTTCGAGGCCGGACGGCCGACGATCTCCGCGCCGGCATCAAGCCGCACCTTCGCGCCTGTTGCGTCGGCCGACACCACGGTGCCTGGCATGCGGTTGGTGGAGCCGACGAAGGTATTGACGAATAATGTCTGCGGACGGTCGTAGACGTCGGCGGGCGATCCGAACTGCTCGAGATGTCCCTGGCTCAGCACGGCGACGCGGTCGGCCATCGACAGCGCTTCTTCCTGGTCGTGGGTGACGATCAGCGTGGTTATTCCGGCTACGCGCTGCAGCCGCTTGACCTCGATCTGCATGTCGAGCCGCAGGTTCTTGTCGAGGGCCGCGAAGGGTTCGTCGAGCAGCAGGATCGACGGCTTGATCGCCAGCGCCCGCGCCAGCGCCACGCGCTGCTGCTGGCCGCCGGAGAGCTGGCGCGGCAGACGCTCGCCCATGGAGGAGAGCTGGACCAGCTCGAGCAGGCGCTGCGCCTCGCGCTTGCGCGTTGCGGTATCGACGCCGCGCGCAGCAAGGCCATAGGCCACGTTCTCGGCGATGGTCAGGTGCGGAAACAAAGCATAGTTCTGGAAGACGATGCCGACAGCGCGGCGGTTGGGCGGCAGCATATCGACGATCTCGTCGCCAATGATGATGCGGCCCTGGCTCTGGGCAATAAAGCCGGCGACGATGCGGAGCAGCGTTGTCTTTCCGCAGCCGGACGGCCCCAGCAATGCGATGATTTCACCGCCCTTCACATCGAGATTGATATTTTCGACTGCGATCGCTCCGCCGGCATAGCGGTGAGTGATCGCGTCGAGGACCAGCGAGCGGCCTGTCGCCTCAGCCATGGATTGCGCCTCCTGCTATCCAGGACAAAGCAAGTCCCGTGCCTGCGCTATCGTCAACTCCGTGAAGTTGGTGCATCCTTGCGGCATGACATCCGATGGTGGCCTCTGCGATCTTACCGCCACCGCGCTTGCCAGGGCATTGGCAAGGCGTGAAATTTCCGCAAGTTAAGTGCTTGAGACGCACCTCGTCCGCATCGCTGCGCATGACACCCGCCTCTCGGCATTCATCACCGTCGATGCGGATGGTGCGCGCCGTCAGGCGGATGCTTGCGATGTGGCGCGCCGGCCGATCGGAGCGCTGCATGGTGTCCCGATCGCCGTGAAAGATCTGACGAATACAAAGGGATTGCGTACGACGTATGGATCGTTGCTGTTCCAGCACAATGTCCCGGAGCACAATGAACTGGTGGTCGCTCGGCTTCGGCAAGCCGTGGCGGTTGTCATTGGCAAGACCAACACGCCGGAATTTGGCTTCGGTGCCGTGTGCGCCAATCACCTTTGCGGACCGACTCGCAATCCCTTCGATCCTGCGCTGACGTCCGGCGGTTCTTCGGGTGGCTCCGCGGTTGCCGTCGCAACGGGAATGGCGGCTCTCGCTCACGGCACCGACTTCGGGGGCTCCGTGCGGACGCCGGCCAGCTTCTGCGATGTCGTCTCGATCCGTCCGACGCCCGGCCGAATTCCATCGCCGGCCCGTTCGCTGGGGTGGGATATGCTTGCCACCCACGGATTTCTGGCGCGCAGCATCGCCGATGTCGAACAGGTCTCGCCCGACTGCAGCGGCGCCATCGAAGCGTTCCGGACGCTGCGGGCCGCGCATGTCGCCGACGCCTATGGCGACCTCCTGAGGGATCGACGGGCCGAACTGACGCCGACCGTGATCTGGAATATCGAGGCGGGCGGCCAGCTCAAGGCGCAGGACTATCTGTCCGCCGAGCGCCGCCGTACCGCCATCTACCGCAGTTTTCGCGACCTGTTTGCGCACAAGGATTTTCTCGTCGCGCCGGCCGCATCGGTCTTCCCCTGGATGAATGACGCGGGTGACGTCATGGAGATCGACGGAGTCGGCCTGGAAACACCGATCGACTACCTCGCCGTCACTTTCATCGTGTCGCTCGTTGGGTTTCCGGTCCTGACCTTGCCGACGCCGCGACGCCGCGATGAAAAACCCTTCGGCGTGCAGATCATCGCTGCCCCGGGGCAGGAGGCCAGACTGTTCGCATTCGGCCGGAGGATCGAGGAGCAACTGGGCTTTTCGCATATCCGGCCGGTCCTCTGATCAGACGTCGCGATGCTCGAGGCGAGCCGCCAGCGACGCCGACAGGCCGGTCGTCGGCTTTGCGTCGGGCCGGCGAAACGTGCCTGCCGTTGCCTTGCGCAGGCGCAGCGTGAGCAGGGCTTCCGCCTGTTTCACCGCGGCCACCACCTGGTCAATGACCGGAACGGGAATTCTCGCGGCGACGCGCTCGGCAAGTCCCGACAACGGCGCACCGGCCAGGATCAACACGTCGGCCTCGTCCTCCTCGACCGCGCGCATCGCAAGTTCGACTAGAAGGTCTTCCTTTTCGGCCCCGACCTCGGCGATTTCACGGAATGGACTATCGAGCATGCGTATACCCGCGCACCTTTCCCATAGTCCGTGAGCGCGAACGCACTCCTCGTACCAGGGGCGCAGCGCCCGCGCGAACGTCACCAGGCCGAACCTGCGCCCAGTCATACAGGCGGTGAGCATGGCAGCCTCCGCCATGCCGATCACGGGGATGTCGAACAATTCCCGCGCCGCGAAAATGCCGGGATCGCCAAAAGCCGCGATGATCGCGGCATCAACCTCTTGGTGATGCTCCGCCAGCATTTCGAGCGCGACAGCGCCGCCGATCTGCGCTTCCGCGCGCGTCGAAATGTACGGCACGCCGCGCGGTGCCGTGAGCGGGATCAGCGACGTTCCCGGCGAAACGGCCTGCTGTCCAACCGCCAGCATGAGGTCGGTCATGTCTGGGCGCGTATTGGGGTTGAGAAGCAGAATCTTCATCGTCATGCCGCCGGACCGCTGGACTTCGTCTTGGCGAGAACCTCCCAAAGTGCTGTGCCGGTGCGTTGGACATGCGCGGAGAGCAGGCGTCCTGCGGCATCGCTGTCGCGGATTTCGAGCGCAGCTAGAATGGCCGCATGCTCCTCGACCGAATTGCTCCAGCGTCGCTCGGCGCCGAGCGCGAGATAGCGGGCACGTTCGGCCCGCGCCAACAGTGTCTCATGTGCCTCGCGCAGCGGGGCATTGCGAGCGGCCTTAACGATCAGGCCGTGGATCTCGCCGTTGATGACGAAATAGTCGTCAAGCAGGCCGTCCCGATGGAAGGCCTCCATGCGGGTCTGCAGTAGTCGGAGCCGCTGCAATTCGCGTTCGGTCGCGCGCTGGGCGGCAAGTTCGGCGGCGAGCCGCTCGATCCCGGCGAGCGCCTCGAACAGCTCGGACACCTGATCTGTTTCGATATCGGTGATGCGCGGACTGCGATTCGGTCGCAATTCCACCAGTCCTTCAGCGGCCAGCAGTTTCATGGCTTCGCGCAAAGGGGTTCGCGAAACGCCGAGCGCGGTGGAGAGCCTAGTTTCCTGCGTCGGCGAGCCGGGCGCCAGTTCACCGCGAATGATCATTGTCCGCATCCGTGCGGCGGCGCGCTCATGCAAGCCCGCGCGCTTCAGCTTGAGTGTCTTTCGACCCGTACCGTTGTCCGATTGCTTCTGCACGCGCCCTGCCTTGCTGTTTCATATTTTAGCTGGTCCAGCGCCTGTGTCCTGCCCAAAATATCGACGGATGTAGATGAAAACAATGACATATCGAACAAATTGTATGCAGTGTGCAGAAACACCAATGACCGCCGTCCGCCGGGAGGATGCTGAAAAATGCAGCGGCGTCTCAGGCGCCACAATCGAAGCGCAGTGATGTCTGAATCTTTCCGCCCGAATTTTTTTCTGATCGCAATGTTGCTGGCGGGGGCCGCGATCGCAGCCGCGCAAACGCCGAAAATCAAGCTTGGTCTTGCGAAATGTGCCGATTGTTTGCCGATGTCTCTGACCCCTTCGCCTCGCGAAGGGTGTCGAGATCGAGGCCACCGGGTTCAGTTCCGAAAATGACGCTCTGGCCGCGCTGGTGTCGAAGAGTATCGACATCGCACAAGTGACTTAGACGATGCCGTCTGGAGCGGCTTCAGCCGCCAGTTGGACGTAGGACCGTATATCCTGGGCCGGATCGTGACATCTTGCTTCCGGAGCATCTCTGCCAACTTGTCATGCTCCGCCGGCACCTGCTTCAAGTTTGATGCCATATGATCTAGGCGCCGATGCGCTTGAACGCGCTCTGGATGCCGGAAGGGCAAGCTTTCGGGGGGGGTATAGCGTCGACGGTGTCATAGCTTGCGAAGATGGAAATAGCTATCTAAATCATAAACTTAGAGCGTTTCGCTTTTTTCTCATTGCCGCCGATGTAGCTCTTAGCCAGACGCCTCGTAGCGAGGCTTGGGTCGGAATCGATAACGGCGGGGCCAAGCGCAGACAGCAAGCGTGTAGGATGTGTTGGCACAAAGATGGGGTGGACCGGTCTGCATCCGCCATTCTGAGTCTCCGTATTCAGAATGAGCGTTGATATTGCTAAGGTTCCGGGCGATTCTTGTTCCCCCATACAGAGATACGAGATTCCAACGCGTCTGATTATAGATCGTTGCGGCATCGTTACATTCCGACAGAGCAAAATTCCATAGTGGTCTCGGTGCCGCTCGAAACATGAACATGTCGGAATGTGCGTTGAACTAAAACAGCTTGCAGATGCCTCTTAATTATCGGGTCCTAGGCGCTGTCTTCGGAGGGAAGGAGCTCCCCGTTCAACAAAGTCCTGCTCCTTTACCCGAAGGATCTTTGCGTATGTCTTTTCGATTATCCGTACACTAGTGCCGCAGTTCTTGGCGAGAATGCTCAGAGGTGTATTCCGTTCGATGGCTTCTGAGATATGGGCATGCCTCAAAGCGTAGAGGTTTCCGCGATCGTCCAGCTTGGCCTTTTTGATCGCTGCCTTCATCGGCCTGGCTTGCTCCGAACGTTTCCATCTCCGCCCGTCGGACTTGACGAAGACAAAGTCATCGCGCGCGCGGCCTTTCGTAATCTTCCTAAAGAAATTAACAGCACTAGACTGTAGGATGATATCGCGACTGCCAGTCTTTCCGGATACTCTGAGGGTTTTTGCTAGCGCATCAAAATCGAGAATCCTTGCACCATTGAGTTCTCCATAACGTCCGCCAGTCACATAAGCGCCCGTGACAAGATCAGCAAAATGTCTGTCGTCACAATTTGCGATGAGCAGATGTGCTTGCGTTGGCGAGTAGCGAACCTCGCGTGCGCGTGAGACATTTCTGAAAGGCTTTACGTTTCGCCATGCGTCATTGTTGGGAATGTTGTTTGCCTTGTCTTGCCACGCGTCGTTGAGGAAGGCCTTCACCATCGAAAGGACGCGGTTAGCCGAATCTTTGGAACGCCTTACCGCCTCGGCGTCGTCGGACGTTCTTGTCAAAGAAGCGTGCCAATTGCCAATTTCGGTTTGCGTTAGGTCGATAACATGACGCGAATCGAAATTCGGAAAGAAGTGTTTCTTTAACCGCCCCTCCGTGTCCTTTGCGGTTCGTGCATTCCTCGCCCGCAATTTCGGTATGTAGCCATTGAACGCTTCCGACACCCTGAGCGGGCTTATTTTTTCAGCGCCGGCCGGTTGGGCGAGAAGTTTGATTTTTTCTTGGGCCTGCCAGAAGTCGAGATGCGTCGTACCGTTGGCTTCATCGAAGTCGTCAGCCGACCCGATGGCCTTCGTTTTGCCCCCCCTTTTCCGTCAGATTGGCGGAAAATCCACGTGCCCGCGGTTCGGTTGCGACGGTAGCCCACCGAGAGCCCGCGCCCAATCGACATGAACAATGGCTTCTTGGATATGCGCAGCCGAAGTCGACCGGCTCGTGTTTCAAGTCTGTTGTATCTAATTCGCCTTGGCATAAGTCGGATTTTACCGAAGTGTCCAGTTAGTGTCCAGTTGGCGAGATCGCATTTCGGCTAATGCTAGCGAGGCATAGCGAATTGTTAGCGAGGAAAATATCGTAGAAGCAATATGTTAGCGAGCTCGATCGAACCTGAGCGAAAAGTTGGACTGGTGCAAATCGCCCTCTCACGGCGAAAACAGCGGTTCGATTCCGCTAGGGAGCACCAATATTTCCATAGTCGTTTGCAGTTCTGCTTCACGGCCAAGGCTCGCGCCTTGCGCGGCCGACTTCGGCAAGCGCGTCGTCTTATCACATAGCTTGATCGGGTAGGGATGCCGGTCCTTGCCGTGCGCGGCGCGCTGCTTGCGCGGTTCCTCACGGATCAGGAAGACCGGCGCGCGTGCAGTGTCGGCGCGGAAGATCGTGCGCGCCTGCAGACGTCGCGCGGATGGCGGCGGCTTCAGTCCCGTTTCTCCAGCCGCGGCCGTGGCCCCTCGGTCAAGCGAAACCGCGACAGCACGTCAGTCCGGATGGCGCCGCGGAGGATCTTGCCGATGCCGTTGCGTGGCAGTTCGTCGAGCGCGATCATCAGGCGCGGGCGCTTGTAGTCGGTCATCGCCTGCAGGGCAGGCGCAAGGCGCGCTTCCCAGCCGGCGGCGGGGCGCTCGATCGCCGCCAGGATGACTTCGCCCCAATAGTCGGACGGAATGCCGACGACGGCAACTTCCGACGGCTGCAGTGCCGGCGCCAGCGCGCGCTCCACTTCCTCCGGCGTCACCTTGTAGCCGCCCGATTTGATCACGTCGGCGGTGCGTCCGGTCAGGTGCAGCCGGCCGCGGGCGTCGACATAACCGAGATCGCCGGTGTCGTGATAATCGTCGGGGCCGAGCGGGGCGAAGCCGGCGGCGGTGCGGTAGCCGGTCATCAGATGTTGGGCGCGGATCGCGACCTCGCCGGTGTGGCCCGCTTGCACCGGAGTGCCGTCTTCGCCGCGGATGGCGATTTCGACGCCCGGCGCGGGCCAGCCGACGCAGGCATCGTCGCCTCCGCCGCCATACCAGGCCTCGGTCTCTTCGGCTTCCAGCACGGTGATCGGGTTGAACACCTCGCTCTTGCCGTAGGTCACCCGCACCACCGGGCCGAAGATGGCCCTGGCGCGCGCATACAAGGTCGGCTTCAGCACCGCCGTGCCGCAATAGATCGTGCGCAGCGACGTGAACCGCTGTTCGCCGGCGGCGGCCACGATCTTCGCCAGCACCGTCGGCGGCGCGAACATGGCGTCACATGCGCCGCGCGCGAGGATGTCGAGAACCGTCGGCGTATCGACGCCGTCGAGCAGGATCACCGAGGCGCCGGACGACAGGTAGGCGTGGGTCATCAGCGACGAGCCGTGCGAATACGGCGTCATCAACAGCACGCAGCTGCCCGCGTCGGGCCGGAACGGCAGGTTGGCCTGCAGCAGGATATTCGCCGTCCAGCGGCCGTGGTGACTGTGCACGGCGCCTTTCGGCAGGCCCGTGGTGCCGGAGGTGAAGACGACGCGTGACGGCGCGGCGCCGGCGACGGCGGGAAATGCGCGGGGATCGAGCGGCGCGTCGGCGATCCCGGTGATGTCCAGCACCGTGCAGTCACAACCCACTAGGTCGTCCGCCAGGCCGGCGCTGGTGATGACGATGCGCGCTCCCGAGACCACGAGGCAGTGAATGCGCTCCGCCGTGCCGAGCGCCGGATTCAGCGGCACTTCCACTGCGCCTGACATCATGACGCCGAACGTGGCTGCAACGGCGTCGGCGCTGTTGCGGAGCAGGATGGCGACGGCATCGCCCGGACGAACACCGGCCTTCATCACTGCCTGACCGACCCCCGCAGCCTTGGCAAACAACGCCGCATAGGAGGTCGTGCCGTGCTTGTCGACGACGGCCGGCCGCGCGCTGTAGCGCAGCGCTATAACGGCCAGGTCGGAAGCCCACTGAATCGATTTCAAGCCATATCCTCCCATTCGCTTCCGGTCGCAGTCCTAGCCGGGCCCGTAGACCAGGTTCGGCAGCCACAGCGACAGTTGCGGAACATAAGTGATGATCGCCAGGCACAGCAGTAGCAGGACCAGGAACGGCAGCACGCCGCGCATGACCTCGGTGACCGGCGCCGACGAGATGGTCGCCAATACGAAAAGATTGAGCCCGACCGGCGGGTGAACCAGTGCGATCTCCATGTTGTGCGTGAAGACGATGGCGAAGTGGACCGGATCGATGCCGATGGGCTTCAACGCCGGCGCCAGGATTGGCATCACCACCAGCAGCGTCGCGGCCACTTCGAGGAAGCAGCCGAGCACGAGCAGCAGCACGTTGATGGCAAGCAGGAATTGCCAGGCGTGAAGATGATGGTCGAGGGTGAACTTCACCAGCGACGCCGGGATCCCCGAATCGGTCATCCAGTGGCCGAACGCCAGCGCGGTGGCGACGATGATCATGATGGTGGCTGCGCTCTTGACCGCGCCTGCGATGACGTCGAGCGTCTCGCTCACCGGAAAGCCGCGGTAGTAGAAAAGGCTGACGAGCAGCGCCACCATGGCGGAGATGGCGGCAGCCTCGGTGACCGTCATCAGGCCGCCGTAGATGCCCACCATCACGATAAGCGGCACGCAGAGCGCCGGCAGCGCGTGCAGGCTCATCCGCACCAGCTCGATCCGCGGCACCGCGGGCTCGCGCGGCAGCTCGTACTTGTAGGCATAGTAGAAGACCCAGCCGAAGAACATCGCCGCCTGCAACAGGCCCGGCAGGATGCCGGCGAGAAACAGCCGCGGGACCGACTGTTCCGCGATCAGCCCGTACAGGATGAGCGACAGACTCGGTGGAATCACGATGCCGATCGTGCCGGAGGCACACACCACGCCGAGCGCAAAGTGCCGGGGATAGCCGCGCTCGATCATCGCCGGCACCAGGATGGTGCCCATGGCCAGCGCGGTCGCGACCGACGAGCCGCAAATCGCGGCGAACAGCGTGCACGACACCACCGTCACAAGGCCGAGCGCGCCGCGCAACCGCCCGAACCAGGCGATGGCGACGTCGACCAGCGCCTTGGCGACGCCGCCGCGGCGCATGAAGGTTGCGGCCATCACGAACAACGGCAATGCCATCAGCGTTCCGGAATTCATCTCGTCGGCGATCTTCTGTGCGATGGCGACCAGCGGCTGCCCGCTGACGCCGAACAGCACGGCCGCGCAGAGCCCCAGCACCAGAAAGATCGGCATGCCGGCGCATAGCAGTCCGAAAAACATGATCAGGAAAAGCAACGTCCACATCGCGGCGGTTCTCGCTCTTGTTGTCTGGCAATCCGCCCGGAGCGGGGACGGTGCTATCGTGTCGGCAGACCAGCGCTTCGCCTTGGCAAGGCGTTCGGGCTGCTCAATGTTCGTTGGGGGCGATAACCATGGTGGCGGGATCGAAACGGAAGACGAGGCCGTAGAGCTTGATGAGGTAGCGCGCCAGCATCAGTACGGCGCCTGTGAGCACCGATGCGTAGTAGATCCACATGGGAAATCTCAGACCGGTGATGCTGCGTTCGTCGAGGTCGAACGCGATATCCACCATTTGAAATCCGCAATAGGCCAGTCCCGCGCAGAACATGATTGCGACACAGCAGTTGAACGCCTCGATCCAGCGCTGCTGCTGCGGGTGGAGCAGCCGCAGGATGATATCGGGCCGGACGTGGCCGTCGGTCCTGACCAACTGGCTGGCCGCCAGAAATACGGCCCATACGGTCAGGTAGACAACGACTTCTTCGCCGTCGATGAAGACGAGGTGCTTGTCCACATACCGGCCGACGACCTGAAAGGTCCCGACCAGGAGGGCTGCTGCGCCCAGAATTCCGATCAGGGCGAGCTCGATTCTGTTCCAGAGCTTCATCATGTCTGCGGGTCAGTGCCCGGCCGTGTGGACGTCGGACTGCACCTGCTTGAGTAGCGGCGCCGAGATACGCAACTCCTTGGCGACGGCGTCCTGCGACGGCAGCATCCGCGATCGGACCTCGGCAAGCGCGCTCTCCGAAGGTGATACGTAGCTGACGCCGTTCTTCTCCAACGTGCGCCGGGCTTCGTTCTGCGCGTTTTCCATGTCGCGGCGATACGCCATGATGTTCTCGCGCCAGACATCGACCACCATGGCCTGGAGATCGGACGGCAGCTTCTTGTAGAAGCTCTCGCTGATCATCGGCACGTAGAATCCGACAAACTGGTGATCCTCGAAGGCGTACTTGATGCCGGATTCCCACAGCTTGGCGCTGGCAAGACTCTCGTCGGTCGAACTCACGCCATCGAACGTGCCCTGGGAAAGCGCCAGCGGCACATCGGGCCACGCCGTCACGTTCGGCGCGGCGTTGAAGAACCTGGCCCGCGCCGACTGTCCGGCACCGCCGGAATTGCGGATCTTCATGCCGGCCAGGTCGCCGAAGTCGCGAAGCGGCTTTCCGGTGCTGTAGTTGTTTTGATAGCCCAGCGGCAGCCATGGACCGAGCAGCTTGACGTCGAGCTTGCTCTCAAGCTGCTTGTTGATGATTTCGCCGATCTTGCCGTCGGCAGCGGCGTACACCGCCGGGTAGGACTGGCCGTAAAACGCCGGCAACTGGAATGCGTCGGCATCGGGCACGAACCCGGTCAGCACCCAGGTGCCGGGGACCGCCATCTCGGCCGCGCCCTGGCGCAGCGCCTTCGCTACATCGCGGTCGCGGAACAGCTGTCCGCTGTGGAACAGTTCGGTCTCGATGCGGCCCCCTGACTTGTCCTGCAACTTCTTCAGGTAGTCCGCCACGGCAATGGTTCGGCCGTGGGTCGCCGAGGTGTCGACGGAGGCCCGGAGCTTGAACTGGGACTCCGCCGAAGCCCCGCTGGCCTGAAATGCAAACATGGCAAGAACGGCGATTGCGACGCTTCGCATGTGAGTTCCTTCCCCCGATGGTCTGCCTTTGAGTGCGCGGCAGTTGTCCGACAGTAGCCGCGCCAAATTTCCAGTTCAAGTGAAACGTTTCATATTCTATACTGATTTCTCCGTCGCTTCGCTCACTAAGCTGCGGACTGGATATAGCGCGAAGCGCTGCAATGCAGCAATCATAGGTTATTTCGTGTGGTGGAAGAGGCATCACATAAGTGCATCGCGCTGTAGGAATATGAAACGTTTCATTGACACGTTTGTTTTGGCGTCCTAGCTTGCCCGAGCCGAGGGGCGACGGGTGTCCGTTACGAACCCTTCGAGCATTCCACCCAAAGGGTGGGCGGCGGAACAGCCGAAAGCATGGAGGGGAACGTCATGAGTGTTACGCGCAAGAATCTGCTGATATCGGGCGCCGTGTTCGGCGCCGCACTGGCCGGCGCTTCGGGGGCCGCGGTGGCCGCCGATCAGGAACTGAAGATCGGCGTCGTCGGCGTGCTGTCCGGTCCCGCCGCACAGTGGGGCTTGGCGCTCAAGGGCGCGGTGGAGTTCGTCGCTGCCGAAGCCAACCGTGACGGGCTGATCAAGATCGGTGGCGCGCCGTACCGGGTCAGCGTTGTCGCGATCGACAGCAAGTACACGGCCGAAGGCGCGGCCGCTGCCGCCAATACGCTGGCAGGGCAGGGCGTCAAGTTCATTATCGGCGCCATCGGCTCGCCTGAAATGACCGGCGTGAAGCCGATCGCGAAGCGCAATTCGATGCTGGTGCTGGGCAACAGCTACGCCAAGGATGCGATCGGGCCGCAATGGCCGCTGGTGTTTCATGTCGGACCGGGCCCGTCGGGCTGGGCCGATCCGATCATCAAGATCGCCAAGCAGAAGTTCGGCATGAAGAGCGTGATGATGGTCGCGCCGAACGACCAGGGTGGCACAGACATCGCAACCGTCGATGCTGATGCGTACAGGAAGAACGGCATTCCTGCGACCGAAGAGTACTACCAGCGCGGCACCACCAATTTTGCGCCGACGGTGACGCGCATCATGAATGCGAAGCCCGAAGCGGTCGATCTCGCCTCGTCGCCGCCCGGCGATGCCGGCATCATAGTCAAGCAGTTGCGCCAGGCCGGCTTCGAGGGGCCCATCGGGCGTCTCGGCGGGCCGGGCTACAGCGAGATTTCGCGTGTCGCCGGCGGCGACGCGGTGCTGAAGGACTTCTACTGGTACGAGCCGGTGGTGATCGACGAGAAATCCCAGCAGATCGCCGACGACTTCAAGAAGCTGCTCGGCGCCGAGCGGCCAGAGAACAACCTGTTCTTCCAGTGGGTGTCCGGCGCCCGCATGGTGGTCAAGGCGATCGCCCAGGCCGGCTCCATCTCCGATACCGAAAAGGTCGCGGCGGCGCTGCGGGCATTACCCGTCACCGATCCCAACCTCGGGTCCGGCCACTGGATCGGCAAGGAGTTCTTCGGTGTCAACCAGGAGCTGTCGTTCCCGTTCGGCATCGGATTGGTGACGGGCGGCCAGTTGCAGCCGATTGTCCGGGTCGAAGCGGCGACGGGAAAGTAGCGCACCCGTGCAAGGAATCGTCGCAACGAGTCTCATCGGCATCAGCCTCGGCGCGCAGTACGCACTGCTCGCCCTCGGCTTCACTCTGATCTTCGGCATTCTCGGAGTGGTCAACTTCGCCCACGGCGGATTCTATGTGCTCGGCGGCTACATCGCCTATTCGGCGGTGAGCTTTCTCGGCATGCCGTATGCGCTGGCGGTGATCGCTGCGGCGCTCGGCACCGCCGCGCTCGGCTACCTGTTCGAGCGCTTCCTGCTCGATCGCCTGATCGACGATCACCTGGCGACCCTGATGCTGACGCTCGGTCTTTACATGATGATCTCGAGTGGCATCCTGATCACGTTCGGTCCGCAGTCGCCGGCCTTCGCCTTTCCGCTGACCGGGGTGCTGCGTGCCTGGGGCTTCTATGTGCCGATCGAGAACCTCGTGGTGCTGGCAGTCTGCGTGGCCGGCATCGTGTCGATCTATGCGCTGATCTACCGCACCGATTTCGGCCGCTCGTTGCGCGCGCTCGCCGATGACCGGGCGGTGGCGACGGCGCAGGGGTTGCGTCCCAAGGTGCTGTTTCCCACCGCCTTCGCGCTGGCGACCGGGCTTGCCGGCCTCACCGGCGCGCTGGTCACGCCGATCCTGTCGCTGGCGCCCCACGTCGGCGATCCCGTGCTGGCCACCTCGTTCCTCATCGTCATTCTCGGCGGTCTCGGCAGCGTCAGCGGCGCGACGGTGGCAGCCTTCCTGGTCGGCATGGTTGAGGCGTTCTCGGCGGTCTATCTCGGGGGGTCGAAAGGCGCACTGGCGCTGTTCGTGCTGGTTCTGGTCATGCTGGTGGTCAAGCCGTCCGGGCTGTTCGGCCAGCGCGTGCGGGGAGCTTGACCATGTCCGGGCCGGCTCTTTCCGTTTCGCGCGTCGGCGCCTCTGCCGAGATCGCCAGCATCGCGCTGGTCGCCGCGGTCTTCGTTGTCCCGTTTGTCAGCGACAATCCGGCGATCTATTCGCTCGCCAACCAGGTGCTGATTGCGGTCACCGCGGCGTTCAGCGTCTACATCATGCTGCGCATGAACCTGATGACGTTCGCGGTGCCGACCTTCATGGCCATCGGCGGTTACACCACCGCGGTGCTCGGGCTCCGCTTCGGCGTCACCGACGTCGTGCTGCTCGGGCTCGGCAGTTTCCTGGTGCCGGCGCTGTTCGCGCTGCCGCTCGGGGCGCTGGTGCTGCGCCTGACCGGCGTGTATTTCGTGCTGGTCACCTTCGTGCTCACCGAGATCACCCAGCTGGTGCTGTTCGAGACCCCGGCCTGGACCGGCGGCTCCAATGGCTTGATCGGTATGCCGGTGGTGACGTTTCTTGGCAGCGATCTCGGCGACAACCGCGCCGTATTGCTGGTCACGGCCGGCCTGGCGCTCGCCGGCGCGCTGATCACGGCGACGGTGACGCGCAGTTTGCGCCAGCATTTCGCCGCCATCGAGGAAAACGAACTGCTCGCCCAGAGCCTCGGCCTGGTGGTCTGGCACTACAAGGCCTTCGGCTTTGCCGTAGCGGCAGGAGTGTCGGGTCTGGCCGGCTTTGCACTGGTCAACATGCTGCTGACCGCACATCCGACGTCGTTCAGTCCGCTCTCCTCGGTGAACTACATCGCCTACGCCATCATCGGCGGCAAGAGCAGCATGCTCGGGTCGGTGGTCGGCGGCGCCCTGCTGGTCTGGGCCGGCGAGCAGTTCGCGCTGCGTGGCGAATATTCGCAGCTGATGTTCGGCTTCCTGATCGTGGTCGTGGTGCTGGCAGCCCGCGAGGGCGTCGTCGGTTCGCTGTCGAGGCTGTTTGCGCGCATCGTTGCGTCGATAAAATCACGCCCGCTGACCTCCGCATCCCGCTTGCCGACGGCAACGGAGTCGCAGCGATGACCGCACGCCATGGTGGCCTTCTCGAAGTGAAGAGCGTCAGCAAGCGTTTCGGCGGCCTGCACGTTTTCAACGACATCAGCTTCGCCATTCCGCCCGGCGAAGTGCTCGGCATCATCGGGCCGAACGGTGCCGGCAAGACGACGCTCATCAACGTCATGTGCGGCATGCTGGCGCCTTCGGCCGGCAGCGTGCGGCTCGACGGCCGGGAAATGACCGGCATGCCGCTGCATGCCGTCAGCCGCGCCGGGATCATCCGCAGCTTCCAGCAAACCAATACATTTCGCGCCGCCACCGTGCGCGAGAATATTTCGCGCGCCGTCCGCTTCAGTCGCGGAGGCCAGGATAGCTGGGCGACGATCGCACCTCTGGTCGATGAATTCGAACTGTACCCGCAACTCGACGAGCAGAGCGACAAGCTACCTTACGGCTTGCAGAAGATGCTCGGCCTGATCCTGGCTTACGCCGTTCGGCCAAAGGTGCTGTTGCTGGATGAACCCGCTGCGGGGCTGGAGCGCCGCGAGCGCATGCGGGTCGATTCGTTCGTACGCCATGCGCAGACGGAGCTTGGTTGCGGCGTCCTGATCGTCGAGCACGATATGGATCTGGTGCGCCGCCTCTGTCCGAAGATCCTGGTGCTCGACTCCGGCCGAGTCCTCGCCGAAGGCACGCCCGACGACGTGCTGTCACGCAAGGACGTCATCGAT
Organism: Tardiphaga sp.; assembly: GCA_036561845.1. GTDB lineage: Bacteria > Pseudomonadota > Alphaproteobacteria > Rhizobiales > Xanthobacteraceae > Tardiphaga. The sequence continues at coordinate 61,261 of DATCUS010000354.1, forward strand.
GCCTATCTCGGCACCGCGGACGAGGAGGCGGCCTGATGCTGAGCGTTGAAAACCTCGAAGTCCGCTACGGCGGCATCACGGCGCTGCATGGCGTATCCATCGAAGTTCCCGAGGGCGAGACCATCCTGCTGGTGGGCGCCAACGGGGCTGGCAAGTCCAGCCTGATCAATGCCGTCATCGGGTTGGCGTCGGCATCACGCGGCAACGTGCGCTTTGCCGGCAAGAACATCAACGCGCTGCCGTGCGATGGACGCGCCCGTGCCGGGATGGGCTATTCGCCGGAAGGACGTCGCGTGTTCCCGACCATGTCGGTGGCCGACAACGTTCTCAGCGGCGCCTGCGGACGGGGCTCGGCGGCACAGCGCGAGGCCTGGCGCTGGCTGTGTGAAATCTTCCCGATGCTCGCGGAACGCGCCGAGCAGCCGGCCGGACAACTGTCCGGCGGGCAGCAGCAGATCGTGGCGCTGGCGCGGGCCATGAGTTCGTTTCCCAAGCTGCTGCTGCTCGACGAGCCGTTCCTCGGCCTGGCGCCGGTCTGGATCGAGCGGATCAGCGAAGCGATCCGTCACATGCAGCAGCGCGGCACCACCATCCTGATGACCGAACAGATGGCCCGCCCCGCATTGCGGCTCGCCACGCGCGGCTACGTGATGCGCAGCGGCGAGATCCGGCGCAGCGGCACGGTAGCCGAAATTCGCGAACTCGCATTGGCCGAGGAATATCTGTGATGGCAACGACAAATGCGACCATGCGCCTCGGTACCTATGTGTCCGAGACTGCGGCGGACGAACTCACACCCGATGTCGCCGTGAAGGCCGCCATGTGCCTGATCGACTCGCTGGGACTGGCGCTGGTCGCGCGCGATGAGCCGACGGCGGTCGCCGCCCGGGCTACGACGACACCGGTTTCATCCGGACCGCGCACGGCGCGGCTCTGGGCCGATGGGCGTCACGCGCCACTGTCGGAGGCGGTGCTCGCCAACGGCATCGCCGTGCATGCGCATTTCCAGGACGACACCGATCACAATTCCTGGACTCACCCGGGATCGCTGATTTCACCCGTCGCCGTTTCGCTCGGCGAAGCGCTGGACGCGCCGCTGCGCGCCGTGCTGACGGCGCTGACCGTCGGATATTCCACGCTGAAATGGCTGGGTGCCGGCGAGACCGTGGCGCGCGGGCTGATCGGACGCGGCCTGCGCACCAGCCCCACCTTCGGCACCG
>DATCUS010000355.1:0-5570 GCA_036561845.1 Tardiphaga sp.
CCGCCATCAGGGGGGCTGGGTCTGCCACAGAGGGGAGGAGGCAGGCGGATGCTTTTCTGCGGACAAAGTCAAAACCGCTCAAAGAATACGATATATGGACTCGGCGATAGCCGCAAAATGGAATTCCGCATCGCCGACACCTGCACCCCCTCGCCCACCTGACCGGCTATGAGCGGGAGGCGATCAAGATCACCGACCTCCAACTGAACCCGTCGTTTCGGAACCGGCCTGCGCAGCCCTGATCGAGCCATGCTCCGCGCTTTGCCTGTACAGTCGCGGCTCGCACCATAACCCCATACCATGACGTTGGAGTCGCCATGGCCAAAATGTCTGTCCGTTCCACCTACGCGCTGGATGAGCAGACGGCGCAGCGCATCCGATAGCTGGCGCGGGTTTGGGGTGTGTCACAGGCCGAAGTGATCCGCCGTTCCGTGGCACACGCCGCTGCCCAGCAGCGTGAGGCTGCGCCGTCGCCGGCTGAGGTCGTCGCCCACTATCAGCGTCAGCCGTTGCCGCGCGCCAAGGCGCAAACACGACGGCTGATCGCCTCGCTGCGCCCCGCGCGACATGCGGATGACGCGCACCGCGCCGGAAAATCCTGAGGGTGCTCCATTTCGACATCAACGCCCTGATCGCGCTGCTGCACTGGGCGCGGGAGGAGCATCCGGCTGTTGCGCGCGTCCTGTTGGGGAAAGCCGTCGCCGTCAGTGCGCCGGTCTGGAACGAGTTTCTTGCTGGCCCGCTGGCTGAAACGGAAGCCGTCTGGCGCGCGCATTCCTCGAAGGACGTATCCTGTCGGTCGGTGAGGACGCCGCCGAGCTGGCGGCCGAGCTGTTCAATGCCGCCGGCCGCAAACGCACACTCAAGACGGTTGCGCTCATGGCGGCGATGGCAATCCGGGCCAAGGCCAAATTCGTCACCCTGAACGGTGCGGATTTCGAGCCCTTCGTCAGCCAGGGTCTGCGCCTGTTTCCGTTGCCGGCCTGAGCACGCATGGACTTGCGCATCGGCTACGGACGCCGGGCAGAGCAAAGGGGCTGAGCGTGTTCGAGTTCTCGACTTTCCATCTCGGGCTCGCCCTGCTGGGTTTGGGCATCATTCTGGCCTATTGGCTGCCACGCCTCGTATCGGGCCGCGAGCCGGCCGCCTCGGCGCTGCTGATCGCGGTCGGAATTGGTGCAAGCGAACTGATCCCGGGCCTCGCCGAACAGATCGACCCGACGCGATACCCGAAGCCCTGGGAGATCTGCAGCGAGATCGCCCTGATCGTCGGATTGTTCAGCACTGGCCTGCGGATCGACCGCCTGGTCGGGTGGAGCGGCTGGCAGCCGACCATACGTCTGCTCGCCATTGCCATGCCGCTCTGCATCGGCGCGATCACCCTGCTTGGCAGCGGACTGGCCGGGATGACCTTTGCTGGCGCCTTGCTGCTCGGCGCCGTTCTGGCCCCGACCGACCCGGTGCTGGCGAGCGACGTTCAGGTCGGGCCACCGCTCGAGGGGGAAGAACATCCAGTCCGCTTCACGCTGACCACCGAGGCGGGGCTGAACGACGGGCTCGCCTTTCCCTTCGTGCATCTCGCGATCGCGATCGGCACCGTCGGCGCCGTGACGGGCGATCTCCTGCTGGACTGGGCGTGGCGCGATGTCGGCTATCGCATCCTGGTCGGTGCCGGGGCTGGGATCGCCCTTGGCTGGCTGCTTGGCAAGCTCCTGTTCGAGTTCCCGTCACGCAATCCGCTGGCGCGCACCGAGGCCGGCGTCGTCGCGATCGCTGGCGTGCTGCTCTGTTATGGCGTGACCGAGCTGATCGAAGGCTATGGCTTCATCGCCTCTTTCGTGTCCGGCATGACATTGCGCCGCTCGGAGGCCAAGCACGCCTTCCACCGCCGCCTGCATGATTTCACCCAAACGATCGAGCACAGCCTGACGGCGCTCCTGCTGGTGGCGCTTGGCTTGGCATTGCCCACCCTGTGGGCCGAGGCCCATTGGGGAAATGTCGCGGTCAGCGCCGCGCTGATCTTCGCCATTCGGCCCCTCTGCGCCTGGGTCTCGCTGGCTGGCACCGGCTTCAGCCCGCGCGAGCGGCTGGTCGTCAGCGTCTATGGCGTGCGCGGCATAGGCTCGATCTATTACATCGCCTATGCCGCCGCGCATCTCGACTGGATCGACGAGGAGGGCCTGTGGTCGACAGTCGCGATCACCATCCTGCTCTCGACCATCCTTCACGGACTTTCCGCCGGGCTCGTCGTCGAGCGTGTAACGGGCGAGAAGACCGGCGCTGCGACGGACGAAGCGTCGTGAAGCGGGCGCCATGGACCGCCCCCAGCGCCAGCCCGGCCCGGCTGACGGGCGATGAGCACAAGGCCGCCAAGACCACGGACAAAATAGCGCCTCCGAATGCCCGCGCGGTGACAGGGTTACGATCAGCCGAACCTTAACATGGCGATCGGTCGGCTTTAACCTTGCAATTGGCCGACATATAACCTTACGATCAGCCGCCATGAACACGCCGGCGATCTATCCCAGACTGGTGCAGCCACGCCTGACCGAGGCGCTGGCCGATACGCCGGTGGTGCTCATCCACGGCCCGCGCCAGTGCGGCAAGACCACGCTGGCCCGCGCCGTGGGTGATGCCGCCGGCTATGCCTACATCAGCTTCGATGACGATGTGCTGCGTGCCTCGGCGCGGGCCGATCCCATGGGATTTGTCGCCGACCTGCCGGACAAGGCGGTATTGGATGAAGTGCAACGGGTGCCGCAACTGTTCACGGCGCTGAAGACCGCTGTGGACCGTGACCGCCGGCCGGGGCGATTTATTTTGACCGGCTCGGCCAATGTGCTGCTGCTGCCCAAACTCGCCGATTCGCTGGCCGGGCGCATGGAGATATTGCGGCTGCACCCGCTGGCGCAGGTTGAGTTGGAGGGCAAACCGGCGGATTTTCTGGCGGCGCTGTTTGGCCGGGGCTTCAAGGCGGCGCCGCAGGGGCGACTGGGCCATGCACTGGCGGAGCGCATTGTGGCGGGCGGCTATCCCGCCGCGCTGGCCCGTGCCAGCGCCCGGCGGCGCGCCAACTGGTATCGCGATTACATCGAAACGCTGGTGCAGCGCGACGTGCGCGGCCTGGCCCGCATTGGCGCACTGGACGCGCTGCCGCGCCTGCTGACACTGGCCGCCGGACAAACCGCGCGGTTGCTGAACGTGGCCGATCTGGTATCACCGTTTCAGTTGAGCCGGCCGACCATCCGCGACTATGTGACCCTGCTGGCGCGCGTGTTCCTTCTTGAAGAATTGCCACCCTGGCACACCAATCGCCTGAGCCGGCTGATCAAGACTCCGAAACTGCATTTGGGCGACACGGGGTTCGTTTGCGCCTTGCTGGGTCTGGATGCGGCGGCGCTGTGGGCGGATCGGCCGCTGCTGGGGCAACTGCTGGAGACCTTTGTCTTTCAGGAACTGCGTCGGCAGGCGAGCGGGCAGGACGCCCCCATCGTCTTTCACCACCTGCGGGACAAGGATGGCGTGGAGGTGGACATCGTGCTGGAAGCCAGCGGACACCGTATCGCGGGGATCGAGGTCAAAGCCGCTGCTACCGTCACGGCCCGCGACTTCCGCGGCCTGAAAAAATTGAAAGAAAGCACTGGAGAGCGGTTTGTCGCTGGCGTGGTGCTGTACGACGGTGAAGCGACGGTGCCCTTTGGTGAGCGTCTGTATGCCGTGCCGCTTCGCCGCCTCTGGGAGATGGCCTAATAATGGACTTGCGCATCGCCGACACCTTCACCGGCAGCTTGGCGCGGCTGACCGTCGCGGGCGTGAGCTCGACGAGCTCGTTGATACGCAAGCGGGCTTCGCCGCGCTGTGCACGATGCCGCTGGCCAAAGGCCTGGAGTTTCGCGCGGTGGCCGTGATGGCCTGCGACGACGAGGTGATTCCGCTCCAGCAGCGCGTCGGGTCGATCGCCGACGCTGCCGACCTCGACGAGGTCTACAGCACGGAACGGCACCTGCTGTACGTTGCGGCCACGCGCGCACGCGATCAGCTGCTCGTGACCTGCGTGATGCCGGGGTCGGAGTTTCTGGACGATCTGACCGCGGGCGACTGATCGCGCGAGCCCCGCTCCCAATCAAGCGCCCGCGCGCTGAGGTTACCGGCGGCACCAGCCACTACAATCCGGCGGCGGCCCGCCGAGCCGCGCGCAGTCACCGCAGGAGGAGCGGCATGGATCTGGATTTCTCACCCGAGGACGAAGCCTTTCGCGCGCAGGTGCGTGAGTTTCTTGCGACGCAGTACCCGGCCGACATCCGCCGCAAGGTGGAGCTGGGACTGGCATTGGCCAAGGACGATTACGTGCGCTTTCAGCGCCTGCTGTACCTGAAAGGCTGGATCGCGCCGTCGTGGCCGGTCGAGCACGGTGGCTGCGGCTGGTCGGCCACGCGCCGCTACATCTTCGAGGACGAGCTGGCGGCTGCCGACACGCCGCGCATCATGCCGTTTGGCCTGAAGATGCTGGCGCCGGTGCTGATGGCGTTTGGCTCGCCGGAACAGCAGCAGCGTTTCCTGCCGCGCATCCTGGCCTCCGAGGACTGGTGGTGTCAGGGCTACTCGGAGCCGGGCGCGGGCTCGGATCTGGCCTCGCTGCGCACGCGCGCGGAACCGGCCGAGGGCGGCTACCGGGTCAGCGGCTCCAAGATCTGGACCACCTACGCCCATTACGCCAACTGGATGTTCGCGCTGGTGCGCACGGCAAGTACCGGCAAGAAGCAGGAGGGCATTTCCTTCCTGCTGATCGACATGCACAGCCGGGGCGTGAGCGTGCGCCCGATCATCACCATCGACGGCCTGCACGTGGTCAACCAGGTGTTCCTGGAGGACGTGTTCGTGCCGGCCGATTGTCTGGTCGGCGGCGAGGGCCAGGGCTGGATCATCGCCAAGTTCCTGCTCGGGCACGAGCGCAGCAACATCGCCGGCGTGGCACGCAGCAAGCAGCAACTGCGGCGCCTGAAACGCATCGCCGCCGAGCGCGGGCTGCTGGGCGACCGTCGCTTCGCGGACCAGCTGGCGCGGCTCGAAATCGACCTGCTGGCGCTCGAGTACACCGACCTTCGCGCGCTGTGGGAGGAGGCCGCCGGCCACGCGCCGGGGCCGCAGGCGTCGTTGCTGAAGATTCGCGGCACGCAGATTCAGCAGGCCATCACGGAGCTGTTGATGCAGGCGGTGGGGCCGTATGCGCTGCCGTACGACGTCAAGGTGCTCAAGCTCGGCTGGCAGGATGCCGCACCGGTCGGGCCGGAGTATGCGGCGCCGCTGGCGGCGAGCTATTTCGACGCCCGCAAGACCTCGATCTACGGCGGCAGCAACGAGATTCAGAAGAACATCCTGGCCAAGGCCGTGTTCGGCCTGTAACGGAAGACCTCCTCATGGACTTTGCCCTGTCGGAATTCCAGCAACTGCTGAAGGAACAGGCCGAGCGCTTCGTCGAGCGCGACTACGGCTTCGAGCAGCGCCGCGCGATCATCGCGGCCGAACCCGGCTTCAGCCCGGCGCACTGGCGGACCTTCGCCGAGCTGGGC
>DATCUS010000356.1:0-15104 GCA_036561845.1 Tardiphaga sp.
GCCGACCGGCGGTTCATACGCCAGCCGCGCTCACCCCGTCTCCACAACCCCATCCAGTTCCGACGGGGCGAGCGCTACCGCTTTGCTGAGGGCGGCCGTAGGGTGCTTGACAACAGCCCGCAATTAAAGGGCCGATTGACACGCGAGCCGACTCTCGAACTTCATCAAAAGTGAGTCAGAGCCAATTTTTGACGTCGATGCCCCGGCTTAGGGGGGCAATATTTCAGGCCGAATGACACATGGGTGGAGTTAACCTGAGGGAGCCGACCCGGGGTCAAATGGCGTGCCGATCCAAACTGGTCGTCAGGTGGGCGCAGCCCCTGCTTGATCGAGTCCGAAATAGGCGCGCTCGAGGCGGTGCGGAAGGTTCGGCTCGCTGGCCTTTGCCTCCAGGACGACACTGCCCTGCGACACTGCATAGACCCGGTCCGCGATCGCCAGCACTTTCTCGATCAATTGTTCGACCAGCAGGATCGCTGTTCCCGTGTCTCGCAGGCTTGAAACTACACTAAGAACGCGATCGACGAGAACTGGCGATAGTCCGGCTGACGGCTCATCGAGCATCAGGAGCCTCGGTCGCCGCACGAGGCCCTGCGCAACGGCAAGCATCTGCTGCTGGCCGCCGCTGAGCGACCCGCCTCGGTCGTTGCGCTTGGCGGCAATCTCCGGGAAATAGGCAAGCGCCTCCTCGACGCGTGCCAGTCGCTCGGTGCGCGGAATGTCGTAGGCGGCGAGCAACAGATTATCGGCGACCGTCTGCTGGGTGAATACCCGATGTCCCTCGACAACGTGGACCAGACCGCCGCGCGCCGTTTCGCGCGGGCCGATGCCGCGAAGGCTCGAACCAGCAAACATCACGTCGCCGCCGCCCCATGGAAGAAGCCCCGAAACGGCGCGGAGAAGCGTTGTCTTACCGGCCCCGTTGGGGCCCAGCAGCGCCACCACTTCGCCCGCCCTGACATTCAGGTTCATGCCGTGCAGGACATTAATCTTGCCGTAGCCCGCCTGAAGCGCGCGAACGTCCAGCAGCGGGTCAGCCTCCGAGATAGGCACTGACGACCTCCTTGTGCACACGGATTTCAGAAGGCGTTCCGGCCGCCAGGACACGACCGAGATTGAGCACGGTGACGTGGTCGCAAATGTCGAAGATCAGGTCGGCGTGATGTTCGACCAACAGCACGCCTGTCCCCTGCAGGCTGACCGCCTTGATCAGCCCGGCCAACCGCTCGATCTCGGCGACCGACAAACCTGCCGCCGGTTCATCCAGCAACAAGAAGGCTGGCCGCAGGATCAGCGCGCGGGCGATCTCGACGAACCGCAATTCGCTGTGCTGGAGGCGGTCGGCGCGAACATCGGACAGTGCTTCGAGCCCAACGGCGGCAAGCGCGCTCATCGCAGCTGCCGTCAGGCGTTGTTCGTCAGCGCGGTGGCGGGGCAGCGACAGCAGGGTCTCTATGAACGTTGTCGTCCCCTGGATGGTTGCGCCGATCATAACATTGTCGATGACCGAAGCCTCTCCAACGATGCGGGGTGTCTGGAATGTCCGGGCGATGCCGCGGGCGGCCCGGGTCTCTGGAGCGCCGGGCTCAAGCCGAGGCCCGAGCGTGACGCTTCCCTTTTCAGGTTCATAATAGCCTGAGATCACGTTGAGCGTGGTGGTCTTTCCGCTGCCGTTCGGACCGATGAGGCCATGTACTTTGCCGGGTTCTATGGCAAGCGAGAGCCCGTCGATTGCGCGCACGCCACCGAAGCTCAGCACGATGTCGGTGAGCACCACCGGGATGCGTTCCTCGCTGCGGTCGAGCAGGCCCGCTAGCAGGGCAGGGCGCGGCTTGATTGCCCGGTCGAAGATCAGCGGCTTGCGGCTTTTGAAGTCGAGCAGCGCTGCAATTCCGCCCGGCATCACAAGCACGATGACCAGCAGCAGGCCCGCGTAGAGGAAGGTCGACCACGCTGCGAGTGGTGCAGCGATCTCCGGAAGGATGGTGAGCACGATCGTGCCGATCAGGGGACCAAGGATCGAGCCACGGCCGCCTATCAGCACCGCGATGAAGAACAGCAGCGACAGCTCGAAGGTGAAGGCATCCGGTGTGATGTAGGTCTGCAAGCTGGCAAACAGGCCTCCCGCCATGGCCGCTAGCGCGCCGGCCAGCATGAAGACCGCGACTAGCAGGCGGGCCTTGGAGATGCCGCTCGCTTCGGCCGCAACGTCAGCGTCGCGCACCGCGATTAGGGCACGGCCAAACCGGCTATGCGCGATATTCGAGGTAACCCAGGTACTGAGTGCCGCAATCCCGAGGCAAAAATAGAAGAAGCCCCAGGCACTGTCGAAAGGCGCGGGCATTTCGGGACCTGGCAATCCGATGCCGCCGCCGGTGACGCTCTGCCAAGCCAGAGCCACTTGAGTGACAATGGTGGCAAAGCCCAGAGTCGTCATCGCGAAGTAGAAGGTACGCAGCCGAAGCGCCGGCAAACCGACGATAACACCGAAGACCGCGCCGACCAGGCCTGCGACACCAAGGGCTGCAAACACCGGAAGGGGCGGCATCACATTGCCCGCGACAAGGACGCTGGTCGTATAAGCGCCAAGCGTCAGCAGCGACACATAGCCGATAGCCAACTGGCCGGCATAACCGACGATCAGGTTGAGGCCCGACACCAGCATCCAATAGATCGCTGCGCGGGTGGCTATCAGCCCCCAGTATTCGTTGCCGGTCAACGGAAGGAGCGTTGCCAGTCCAAACAAACCAATGAACGGCAGAGCGGATTGAAGGGCTGCTGAAAAGCCGCCCGTTTTCACCGACGGCGCATCGTTGGCTGCGTCGCTCAGATCGGTCATCAGACCCTCCTTGCAGCATGGCCGCCGAACAGGCCCTGCGGAACGATCAGCAGCACGATAATAAACAGGCTGAAGACTGCGACCGAAGAGAAGATGCCGCCGACCAGGAAGTTGGCCGCTTGCTGGAAGATGCCAAGGGCAAGGCCGCCGATGACCGCGCCGCGATTGTTGCCGAGACCGCCAAGTGCCACAGGTACGAAGCCGTAAAAGTTCAGCAATGGGCCATTGGCGAAGAAGGCGAGCAGCAATTGCCCGCCAGAAAAGCCTGCAAGGCCGCCGATTGCTCCGGCGAGCGCATAGCTGGCGATGCGGAGGTTGCGCTCCGGCAGGCCGAGCGCACGGGCGGCAAAATTGTCCTCGGCGATGGCCAGGAACGCGCGGCCCACCAGCGTCTTGCGGTAGAGCAGCTCGAGCCCGCCGATAGTGACGACGCATGCGACGACCGGAAACCAGAATTTCTCTTCCAGAAACCCGCCACTCGCGCCGAACAAGCGCGGGAAGGGCTGAGGTTCGGTGCTCCATTCAATCGCGGTAACCTGCTGGATCATCAGTGCAAGGGCGAGGGTAGAGAGCACATAGAGATGCTGATCGAGGCTTTTCAGCACCGGGCGCACGGCGACGAATTCGGTAATGACGCCAATCAGCGCACAGCACGCGACCATCGCGAAGAAGCCGAGGATCGGGGGAAATCCCAAACGCAGGATGAACAGTGAGCCGAATACCCCACCGAGCATGCCGAGTTGGCCGGCCGTGAAGCTCATGACCCGCGAGGTCGAGTACATCGTGTTGTAGGCGATCCCGATAAGAGCGTAGATCGCTCCAACCGCGAGGCCTGAGGCCAGGATCGATGCCAGCATAAATGAACTCTTTCGGAAATTGAGACAGCACGCAGGATCCGGGCCGCCCGAGGGCAGCCCGGCTGTGCTTGTGCATCACGATTAACCGGAATAGCCCGGCGCTAGCGCGAATGTGCCGTTCTTGGCCGAGCTTGCAGCCGACATGACTACGTCAGCGACGGGATAGCCGTTGTGTTGGGTCGGGCTGTAGGCGTAGTTGCCGAAATAGCCTTCGTACTTCGTCAGCCCGTTCCAGTACCCGATGATGGCCTCGCTGGAGGACGAGCCGGTCACCTCGACTGCCTTGGCAACGAGATCGATTGCGTCGATGCCGCAGGCCACCCACCAGAGCAGGGTATCCTGAAGGTTGACCTTGCCGGCCAGCCGTTCGACCAGAGCCTGGTTCTTGGCGGGCAGCTTGCCGTCCGCGCCGTAGCTGCAACTGCGATAGCCGACCGCGTAGACCTTCTCCCAATTGGCAGGCTTTTCGACGAGGCTGCCGATTTCGCCGGACGACAGCGAGGGATGGCCCACGAAGGGGATATCCCAGCCCATTGCGGCGCGCGTGTTCATCATGCGAGCTTCCATGCCGGTCGAGACGCTCCAGACCACGATGGCCTCGGCGCCTGCGTTGCGTGCGCGCAGCATGTCGGGCGTCATATCGGGCTGGGTGGCATCGATATTGGCCTGGTAGACCACATCGGCGCCGTCCTTCTTGAACCCCGCGACCGACGCGTTCACCGCGCTGACGCCATAACCGGTCGTGTCGCCGATGACGGCGATCTTCTTTAGCTTGAGGATCGCGAGGCAGTAATTGCGCACGGCGTCGTCCCACTGGGCGTTGGACGGCGAGATGCGGAAAGCGTTGGGGAAACGGCGTTCGTCGATGAGCGTATCGACCACGCACGGGTGGATGTTCGGCATCTTGGCCCGCGCCATGATGGGGGTGACCGCCAGCGACTCGCCGGAATTGGTCGGGCCCCAGATCGCGTGGACCTTGGCTTGGCTGATCAACTCCTGTGTCGCGTTGACCGCCTTGGTCGGGTCGCCCTGGGTGTCGCGGGTGATGATCTCGATCTTGCGGCCCTTGACGCCACCTGCGGCATTGATCGCTTCGGCGGCGTAGATGACGCCACGGTTGAAGCCGATGCCGGGCGCCGAGCTTGGGCCGGTGAGCGCGGCCAGCCAGCCGATGCGGATCGGTTCTGTCTGTGCAATCGCCGGACGGGCGAACCCGAGCGCCGATACGCCGATGGCTCCCGCCGAGCCGAATGTGAAGTGACGTCGATTGATGCCCATGTGATCCTCCCGATCGTGATTGTGCCGCCCGTCTCTGCAGGCTTGCCGGGCTTTCAGCCCTTGAGGTGGCGGATGTAGTCTCTGTTGAAGGTGAAACCCCAGCCCGGCCGCTCTGGAACCACAGCCGAACCGTTCTCGAAGCTTAATTCCTCGTTATAGAGCGGTGAGAACCAGGGCATGTATTCGAGGAAAATCGCGTTGGAGAGCGCTCCCAGCACCTGGATGCTCGTCTCGGGGAAAAGATGGCTCGACACCGCGACATCGTGGGCTTCGGCCATGCGGCTCACGCGCATGAATTCGCTGACGCCGCCGGCCCGCTGCAAGTCGGGCATCAGAATGTCAGCCGAGCGCAGTTCCAGCATACGGCGGAAGCCATAGCGGGAATATTCGGTCTCGCCTGATGCTATCGGGGTGTCGAGAGCAGCGGCAACGCGTGCGAGCCCTTCGAGATCCCAGGCCGGTAGCGGTTCCTCGAACCAGGTGAGGTCGAACTCTTCCAACATTCGTCCGAGCCGGATCGCCTTATGTTCGCTTAGCCCCTGATTGGCATCCGCCATCAGCCTGATCTTCGGCCCAATGGCCTCGCGCACGGCTTTGACCCGGGCGATGTCGTCGCGTGGGTCTGCATGGCCGAGACGCATCTTCATGGCGGTAAAGCCTTCCGCGATGAAGCGCGCTGCTTCCTCTTGCAATTCGCCGATCGACAGCGACAGCCAAAGCCCGCCGGAATGATATGCCGGTACGCGATCCTGGGCGCCGCCCAGCATGCGGTAAAGCGGCAGCCCGGCGGCCTTCCCGGCGAGGTCCCACAGGGCGCCGTCAAGCGCCGAGATGCCCATGACCGTCACACCCTTGTGGCCCAGGAAGTTGATGTCCTTCCAGGCGCGGGCGTTAAAGCCGGCGATATGGCCCGCATCCTGCCCGATGATCAGGTCTGCCAGTTCCTCCACCATGGCGCGCAGCACCCGGGTGCGACGGTTGTTCAGCGTGAACACGAGATTCTCGCCGGTCAAGCCCTGGTCAGTGTGGATGGTAACGAGCACCATGCCGAAATCGCGGAGTTCGCCGAGCGCACTGCCAATCGGTTTGGTCAATGTCAGCGTGATGTTTTCGGTCTCTACCTTGGTGACTTTCATGACCGGTGCTGTCCGTCAATGCGAGTGATCTCACCGACACGATAGCGGGCCAGGACTTCCGGATCCGGGTCAGCGCCAAGACCAGGGCCATCAGGCACCGCAAACATGCCGTTCGCGCCCTTTACCCAGGGGTCGAAGGGGTTTGCCTCCATGTCCAGCCAGAGCACTTCGACCATAGGCCTTTCCATGCGAGCCTGGATGATATGCAACGTCGCGATGAAGCCTGGCCCGAAATAGGGGCTATGAGGGCAGACCTCGATGCCATGCGCATCGCAGAGGTCGAACACTTTCAGCATTTCGGCGATGCCGCCGATCTTGGTGACGCTTGGCTGCGCAATGTCGATGGCGCCGGCGTCGATCAACGTCTTAAAGCCAAACAGGCCGGCGACATTCTCGCCGGCCGAGATCGGAATGCCACAGGCGCGGACGCTCGCCAGCCCCTCGACATCCTCGGGTGGCCACACCGGTTCTTCAAGCCACATCAGCCGATCATCGGCGAGCGAGGCCGCCATTTCGCGGGCCACCGGAGGCGACCAGGCACAATTGACGTCCATCATGACCGGCACATCGCCGGCCACAGCCTGTGACGCGAGCACGGCGGACCGGGTCAGTTCATGCAGTTTGATGAATCGATAACCTCTGGCGCAGGCCGCTGCGGTGTTCTTCGCCGCGATGGCGTCGTCATTATAGGCAAGCAGGCTCGCATAGCCGGGGATGGGGCCGCGATCGCGGCCGCCGAGCAGCCGATAAAGGGGTTGATTGGCCCGTTTCCCGGCAAGGTCCCACAATGCGATCTCGATGCCGGAATAGCCGTAGACGAACGAACCATTGCGGCCGAGCAGGTGCAGGTTGTGAAGGATGGTGCGCGACAGGCCCTGAATATCGCCCGCATCGCGGTCGATCATCAGAGGCCCAACAATGCTGTCGATGGCCGCCTTGGTGGCGGGAATGGCGGCATGGCCAAATGCCTCGCCCCATCCGACGAGACCGTCCTCGGTTTCGACCTTGACCAGCAGGATTTCCAAATGGTCCCAAGGCCGACCGGCAAATGCTGGCTTCGGGCCGCCCATGTCGAAGGGCATGGCCACGACGCTGGTTTCGACAGCGGTGATCTTCATGTCAGTTCCGGCATTTCCTCAGGCGCATGCCTCTTGTCACGGGCAGCGTCCATGGAGCTAAGCTACGCATCTATTGGAATAAGCTCCATTGCGTCTGGCTTAATTCTGCATAAGACTGACTTATGTCCCTGAGCATTCGTCAATTGCAGATAATCCACGCCGTCGCGTCGTTTGGGTCTGTAACGTCCGCAGCGCAAGCGCTTGGAATCTCCCAACCGGCGGTCAGTATGATGCTGCGCGAATGTTCGCGTGAGGCAGGCTTTCCGATGTTCTTACGCAAGCAGGGGCGCCTGCAGCCGACAGCCGAAACGCGCGTCCTGCTGATCGATCTCGAGCGGGTCTTTGACGGTATCGAACGTATCGGACGCCTGATCGAGGACATGAGCGACACCCATGTCGGCTCGATCCAGATTGCTGCGACCGCAACGCTTGCCAACAATATCCTGCCGGCGGCAATTGCCGAGTTCCAGAAGTCGCGCCCGCGAATCCAGATCACCGTGAAAACCACCGATGTCCCGAGCGTCATCCAGAGCGTCGTGCGCGAAGAGGTGGATCTGGGGCTGGCGCTATCGCCGCTGGCGCAGCACGACGCACGGGCAATAGAACTGTGCACAGCGGATCTTGTCGCGGTGGTCGGCCCCACCCATCCGCTGGCTGGCCTTGCCATGGTCGAAGCTGGCGATCTCACGCCTTATCCGCTGATCTCGTTCAGCCGGAGCCAGCCGCTCGGCGCATTGGTTGAGCAGGCGTTCCGACAGGCAGGGACGCCGCGCCGGGTAGCGATCGAGGTCAACCAGTCTTCAGTTGCCTGCGCCCTGGCACGGGCAGGGGCAGGGGTCGCGGTCATCGACCCGTTTTGGCTGATCGAAGCGCGTGAAAACGGCGTCGTCTGCCTGAAATTCGCACCGGGTACTGCGGTGACCGCGCAGGTTCTCGTGTCGCGCGGCGCGCCGCTGTCTCGTCCGGCGCGGTTGTTCCTGGCGACCATGCGCCGTACGATCAAGTCCCTTCAGGTCCAGGGACTGCTCTAGCTTGGATGCGTTGAAAGCCGACGTCACTGGCGGAATGGAGGTGGTGCAATAAGCCGTCGGCGCCTCCATCCGCGAAGCCTGAGGCGGTGAGCGCGGCAAAGGCCCTTTTTTCATTCAAAGTCACGCACTGGATCAACCTGCTAAGTGACTATTGTTTCCGGATGCTTACGTGCGCAGAAAGGTGCCGCAATTTCTGCCGGGTGGCGGCGTAGTCCCAAACAATCGACTTTGCACCGACCGCTGTTGGCGCAGAGCGGACCGCCATGGCCGCTTGGCGGGTTCTTTCAGTCGCTCGACTTGTCCAGGTTGTGGGAGCTAATGCGATCCGTAGAAGTATCTATGAAGAATGCCGACAGGCGGTGCATAACCGATCGAATTGCGGGTTGGGCAGCCGAATAGGCCTGCCATCGCGCCATAGAACCGATAGTCCGATCGGGCAAACGAGTAGACATAAGATGATGCTGACGGATTTCGACGCGCTCACCTTCGACTGTTATGGCACTCTGATCGATTGGGAGAGCGGGATGGTTGCGGCGCTGAAGGCCCTCAGCGATCGCGCGCAGCCACCGTTGAGGCGCGATCAGATCCTCGATGCGCATGCACGTCACGAGTCGAGCCAGCAACGTTATACGCCGACCACGCGCTAGCGGGATCTGTTGGCCATCGTGTACAAGCGTCTCGCCGAGGAGTGGGGCGTCTACGCGACCCACAAGAATGCGTCGCATACGGTCTGTCGGTGGGGAACTGGCCAGCTTTCACCGACTCGCCAGCCGCGCTCCAGTACCTCGAGAAATGCTTCAAGCTCGTCATCCTCTCCAACGTGGACAACGAGACATTCCTAGTCAGCAATCGCAGGCCGCAGGTCGACTTTGACGCGGTAACCGATCTCGAAACGTTCTTTGAGCGGCAAACGCTTAATTCACACCGGAGTCGCGTAGGACGGGCCGACCATGATCCACAAGACTTCCGCCGGCTGGTCGGTATTGTTGACGAAGGCATGCCTGGCGTCGCTGGAGAACTGGAAGCTGTCGCCTTCGGCGATCTGTACCTGCTCGTCGCTGACCGTCAGGTTGACTTGGCCCTTGAGGACAAGGCCGGCCTTCTGACCGGCCCCGATCACCACGTCCTCGCTCTGCGCCCCCGGCGGTACCGTCATGATCATGAAGCGCAGTCCGTCGGTATCCGGCGGCGACAGGATCTCCTTGACCAGACCTAGATTGCCGACCTTGAGCCGTGGGCGGGCATGGCGGCGGCGCACAAAGGCCGGCTCGGAGCCGGCGCTGCCGGGTCCTTCCAGCAGCACCATCAAGGGGACGTCGAGCGCAAGCCGCAGTCGCTCCAGGGTCCGTAGGCTGGGATTGGCCTGGCCGCGCTCGATCTGGCTGATGAGCCCGATGGACAGGCCGGCCTGCAAGGCGAGCTCCGCCGAGGACAGGCCAAGCATCTGACGGATCGCGCGGACCCGTGCTCCCATCGCGATCGCATCGACTTCGGTATCGCGTGCACGTCGCGCCATGTTTTCAGTGTTTGCCATCGTTGTGTCCGTAGGTGAGGACTGTGTGGAAGATATCAGGTTACGAGGTCAGCTTTTCGATCCCATAAACCCGGTCGGCGATCAATAGAATGACGATCGCGATCACCATCTGCACGGTGCTGATGGCGGCGATCGAGGGGTCGAACTGATTTTCCATGTAACTCAACATCACGACCGGCAGCGTGTTGGTCGTCGCACTGCCGAAAAAGAACGACAGCGGCAGATTGTCGAGCGAGGTCAGGACGGCGAACAGCCCACCGGCGAAGACGCCCGGCCGCACTAGCGGTAGGGTAGTGTGGACCAACGTCTGCCAGCGGCTGGCCCCGAGAATGGCGGCGGCCTCCTCGAGGTCCGGCGGGATCGAGCGATAGACCGACAGCACGGTCCGGACGATGTAGGGAATGCCGGCCACCGTATGCGCGATAAGAAGTGCCGTGAAGGAAATGCCGAACGACAGCGAGCTAAGGAAATACAGCAGCGCCAGGCCGAGTACGATCGCCGGGACGGTCACCGGTGCGAGCAGAAAATTCGAGACGATCGCGGCGGCCATTGCGCGCGAGCGGGCCAACGCCAGGGCGGCCGGAATGCCGAGTAATGCGCCGAACACGGTCGACAGCACGGCCACTTCACCCGAGACGATGAGCGCGTCGATGAACGGCCTATACTCAATGATGCGCCAGTACCAGCGCAGCGTAAAGCCCGGAATCGGAAAGGCAATGAACGAGGCGGTCGAGAACGACACCAGCACCACCGATACGATCGGTGCCGCGATGAAGCCGAGAAACAGCAGTACATAGATGCCCAGCGCGATCACCCCGTAGCGCACGCGCTTGCGTCGCCGCACCGGAACGGCGGGTACGGTCATGACTTGACCCCGCCGCGGCGCATGAATCGGGCCTGCAGAGCCAGGCTGACCAGGCCGACGAACAGCAACAAGTTGCCCATGGCGGCGGCGAAGCCGACATCTTGGGCGACATTGAATTGCTGGTAGATCAGCAGCGACAGCGTCGTGATCTTGCCGCCGCCGAGCAGCAGCATGGTCAGGAAGCTACCGTTGGTTACCACGAATACCAGGATGCAGCCGGTGGCGATGCCGTCGAGGCTGAGCGGCAGGGTGATGCGGAAGAACGTGCCCAGTGCGCTGGCGCCGAGCACGCGCGCGGATTCTTCGAGCCGCACATCCACCTTCTGCAACACGGCGCTGATCGACAGGATCATGAACGGCGCCAGCACATGGACGAGGCCGAGATAGACCGCAAACGGTTCGTCGGCGATGTTGATCGGGCGCGGGATTACGCCCCAGTCGACCAGCAGCGTGGTCAGCGCGCCGCGGCGCGCCAGCAGCACGCGCCAGCCGAACGTGCGCATGATGATAGAGGTCAGCAGCGGCGCGATCAGCAGGAAGACGATGACGGCGTTCCAGCGCCCGGCAAAGCGCACCATGAAATAGGCCACGGGATAGCCGACGATCAGGCACAGCAGCGTGGTGATCGTGGCGACCTTCAGGGTCTCGACGATGATGCCGGCGTAGTAGGCGTCGGTCAGCAGCTTGATGTAGTAGAACAGCGGGCCGTTGGTGGCAGTCTGTCCGGTCTGCAGGCTGCGCAGGATGTTGGCGCCGAGCGGAATGACGAAGAAGAATCCCAGAAACAGCAGGACCGGGAGGGTCCAGCTCCAGCTGGCCAGCCGATAGGGGCGGCTGCGGCGCGCCGCGGGCTCGATGGCGGCCGGCGTGGGAGCCGCCGTCATGGCCTGTCCTCGAGCACGATTGCATTGTCGGGCTGCCAGCGAAGGCCGACCATGCCGTCGGCGGGAATGTCCTTGCGCGTCTGGCTGTAGTGGAAGAACGGCCTGTCCTGGCCGTGCACGCGAAGCTCATAAGCGAAATAGCTGCCGCGGAAGACCACGTCCTGGACCCGCGCGCGCAGGCCACCCGCGCGCACCGGACCGAGTTCGAGACGCTCCGGCCTTACGGCGAGCAGGATGGTGTCGCCGGTGGTCAGCGTGGCATCCGACTGCACCGGCACGCTGCCGCCGGCTTCGCCTGTCAGCGCCACATCCCAGCGTCGTTCGGCCGTCTGCGCCGTCACGGTCCCCGCCACGATATTGGCAGTACCGAGGAATTCCGCGACGAAGCGGTTGCGCGGCCGCTCGTAGATGTCGGCCGGCCGGCCGACCTGGATCACTTGGCCGTCGCACATCACCGCGACGCGGTTGCTCATGGTCAGCGCCTCTTCCTGGTCGTGGGTGACGAGGATCGAGGTGATGCCCAGCCGTTGCTGGATCGCGCGCAGTTCGAACTGCATGCTCTCGCGCAGGTTCTTGTCGAGCGCGCCGAGCGGCTCGTCGAGCAGCAGTGTCGAGGGATTGGTGACCAGCGCCCGCGCCAGTGCGATGCGCTGCTGCTGGCCGCCCGAGAGCTGGTGGATCCGGCGGTCCTCGTGCTGGGTAAGCCGGACCAGCGCCAGCATCTCGCGCGCCCGCTGGGTGCGCTCGGCAGCCGTGATGCCCTGCATCTTCAGCCCGAAGGCGACGTTCTCGCCGACCGTCATGTGCGGGAACAGGCTGTAGTTCTGAAACACCATGCCGAGGTCGCGCTTGTTCGGCGGCAGTTCGGTGACGTCACAGCTGCCGATCACGACGCTGCCATGGTCGGGCGTCTCGAAGCCGGCGATGATGCGCAGGGTCGTGGTCTTGCCGCAGCCGGACGGCCCGAGCAGCGCCAGCATCTCGCTGCCTTCGATGGTCTGCGTCATCGGATGCAGCGCCTGGACTGCGCCAAAACTCTTGCTGATTCCGTGCAGGTGCAGCGGGACGGCGCTGGTCATTGCGCGCCGCCCCCGCGGCCGGGCGAGTTCGCCCGGCGCGATGCCGGCGATGCTCGGGGGACGATTGCCGGCGCGTGGTGCGGATAGCTCAGCATGGCTTGCATCCCTGTCATCCGCGCGATCCCTTCGAGGCTGCCTCATTAAAATGAAATAAGGACTGGAATCAGCGGCTTGGTCAATCGTCAACGGCGGCTAATCAGAAGGCAAATGCTGCCTTTTGTGGCTTTAGGCATACATTTAACTGAAACCGGTTGCGCCAGCTTTCACGATAGTGAATGCTTGGCGATCGGTTGTCGAGGCAAAGGGGTTATGATGCGATATCGAATCAGAACTTGCGGACGCGGACTGCTGGCAGGTGTGATGGCTTTGGCCGGCATCGCCAGCGCATCGGCAGCGGACCTGACGGTCGGCGCCTTCGGCGGCATCTGGGAGCAGAGCCTGCGCAAGTGCGTCGTCGAGCCGTTTCAGAAACGCACCGGCAAAACCGTCGATGTCGTGCTCGGCACCCCGGTGCAGTGGCTCAACCAGATTGCCGCCAGCCCGAACAAGCCGCCGCTCGACGTGTTCTATAATCCCAGCGAAAACGCTTGGGATGCCATCGATCGCGGGCTGGTCGATCAGCTCACTGTCGAGAAGGTGCCGAATCTCGCCAACATCCGGCCGCAGTTCAGGGAAATCGGCAACGGTTTCGGCGTCCCGCACAATTACGGCGGCATGGGCATCATCTACAACAGCAAGACGGTCAAGGATCCGCCGAAGGACTGGAAGGCCTTCGTCGAAGGAACCGTGGCCGGCAAGTGGAAAGCTTCCATGCCGGGGGTGAACTATCCGAGCGGCGGTCTTGCCATCTCGGTCTGGATGTTCGCCGACCAGTTTGGCGGCGGCGTCGACAACATCGCCCCCGGGCTGACGCAGATCAAGCGGATGCAGAAGAGCGGCAATATCGCTTTCTGGACCGACCCGAACAGCGTGCTGAATGGTCTCAAGGGCGGCGATATCGATATGGCGCTGTATTGGGACGGTCGCGCCTGGGCCTTCATCGACGACAACAACAGTGACTTCAAATATTATTCGCCGGCGCCGGCGGTCGGCGTCGGTCTGACCTGGGTGCAGAAAGTCAAGAACGGCGCCGAGCTGGGCTACGACTTCGTCAATGCCACGCTGAGCAAGGAAGCGCAGTCCTGTTTCGGCAGCGCGGTGCGCTACGGCGTCACCAACAAGGACGCGGTGTTCGACGAGAAGATCAAGCACGAGATCACTGATCCTTCGATCATCGTGTTCCCGCCCTACCGGCAGATCGTGCCGCATCAGTCCGAATGGGTTGAGACCTGGAACAAGGAGATCGGCCGCTAGCGCGGCCGGCCACCCCCTCAGATTGCCGCGGAGAAGAGTGTCATGGGTTACCGGGTAGGCGTCGATATCGGCGGGTCGTTCACTGATTTTGCGCTGTTCGACGAGGCGACGCAAAGCCTCAAGACGCTGAAAGTGTTCTCGCGGCCCGACGAGCCGGGCGCCGAGGTGCTCGAGGGCGTCCGTCTGGTTGGCGAACGCTACGGCATCAAGCCGGAGGACATCACCTACTTCACCCACGGCACCACGGTCGGCATCAACACCGTGATCCAGCGCAAGGGTCTGCGCCTTGCGCTGTTCACCACGGAGCATTTTCGCGACGTGCTGGAGATCGCCCGCCTCAAGATCCCCGACATGTACAACCTGCTGTCGAAGCGCGCGGCGCCGCTGATCACCCGCGATCTGGTGTTCGGCGTCACCGGCCGTCTGAGGGCGGACGGCAGCACCCAGGACGAACTTGACGCGGCGAGCGTGGCGCAAGCTGTCGCGGGCGCCCGCGCGGCCGGCGCCGAGGGCATCGTCATCTCGTTCCTGCACGCCTACCGCAATCCTGCCCATGAACTTGCCGCCAAGGCCATCGTCGAGCGGCTGGCGCCGGAGATCCCGGTGTTCTGCTCCAGCGAGACCTGGCCGATCATCCGCGAATACGAGCGCACCATCACGGCGGCCATCGGCGCCTATGTGCAGCCGCGCGTGGCGCACTATCTCGGCTCGCTGCAGAAGGCGCTGAAGGATGTCGGCGTCACCGCCGATCCGCGCCTGACCAAGTCCAACGGCGGTGTGATGACCGCCGAACAGGGCAAGAACCAGTGCGTTCAGATGATCCTGTCGGGGACGGCCTCCGGCGTGATCGGCGCCAGTTACGTGGCCGAGATCTGCGGCATCGAGCGCTGCATGAGCCTCGATATCGGCGGCACCAGCGCGGATGTCGCGGTGATCATCGGCGGCCAGCCGCAATACGGCGTCGGCGAGCAGATCGGCGAGTTCCAGATCTACATCCCGTCCGTCTCGGTCAGTTCGATCGGCGAGGGCGGCGGCTCGATCGCCTGGGTCGACGCCCAGGGCGTCCTCAAGGTCGGTCCGGAAAGCGCCGGCTCGCGGCCGGGGCCGGCCTGCTACGGCCGCGGCGGCAC
>DATCUS010000357.1:0-24740 GCA_036561845.1 Tardiphaga sp.
CTGGCCGCCAGCGCCGGCGATGTCAGCGCCGCGGTCGAGGCTGCGGCGCGCGCCTTCGCCGCCGATCCCGGCGGCTTCTCGCAGATGGAAGTGGTGCTGTGCGCCTGGGACGACGAGGTCGACCAGGTGATGCAGGTCGAGGATTATTCCTGGGTGCTGATGACCGATGCCTCGGAGCGGCTGCAGGCGCATTCGTTTCGCGCGCTGTCGGTGTCCGACGAGGCGGTGGTCCGGCTGCAGCCGTCGCAGACCCCGTTCGCGGATATCGGCGCCCATGCCAAGTCGGTGTTCAAGCTGGTCGATCCGCAACTCGGCGCCCGCCTCAAGCGCAGCGGCCGTTACCAGGCCGCGTTCCTGCGCCGCCCGGTGTCCGTGTAGCAGCGGCACTATCGGGCGAGGCCCGGTCGGGGCGGCGAAATCACCGGATTCCCGTTTCGAATGGGTTTTATCCGCAATCCCAGGCGGTTGTGCGGACTCGCGTGGCCCGGCAGCAGCCGTCACAACAACGGCTGAAGTTTGCCGCAACTCTGCCGCAGCGCGTTGACGGCTTTTGGCGTGCCGGCCTAGATGAAATCCCATCATCCCGCCGCGGAGCTGCCATGACGATGCGATTCGATTTTGCCACCCTGAGCGCGCCGCAGCGCTACAAGCTGCTGTGCGGTCTCGTTGTGCCGCGCCCGATCGCATTGATCACTACCATTTCGGCCGCAGGCGTGGTCAATGCCGCGCCGTTCTCGTTCTTCAACGTGTTTTCCGAGGCCCCGCCGCTGGTGGTGGTCGGCCTGCAGGTGAAGTCGGATCTGTCGCCCAAGGACACCACGCGCAACATCCGCGCCAACGGCCTGTTCGTCGTCAACATGGTGGACGAAGCGCTGGCACGGTCCATGGTCGATTGTTCGATCGCCTTTCCATCCGACATCGGCGAACCCGAGGCGTTGCAGCTGCCGTTGTCCGACGGCGTCTTCGTGCCGGTGCCGCATCTGGCGCAGGCGCCGGTGGCGCTGGAATGCCGCAAGGTGACCATGATGAATTTCGGCGCCGAGCGCGATCTTCTGGTCGGCGAGGTGCTTGGATTGCAGGTCCGCGACGGCGTCGTCGATCCCGACACCTTGCGCACCGACTATGACAACTTCCAGCCGGTGGGACGTGTCGCCGGCACCATGTATGCCCGCATGAACGACCGGTTTGAGCTGAAGCCCGAGACTTTCGAGAACTGGCAGCGCCTGCAGGCAAGTTGACGTATTTCCTGACCTGCGACCGCATCGTGCGGCTTCGCCGGGAACTTTGCGTTGCGCCTGTACCGGGTCAAATCCCGGGGCGGGGGGAGTCTGCCTTATTTCCAGCGGGTTGCTCGTGCGATTAACCCTCAAGCGTGAGAAGCGGCCGCCGCGGCTCCAAATAGGGTATGACGCCGCATGTCGCGAAAAATCATCTTGGCCATCGCTTGGGCCAGTCTGGCCTTCATCGTGTTCGCGACCCTGTCGCCGATCGGCCTCAGGCCGCATCTGGCCGGCGTCAGCATGGAGCGCTTCGGAGCGTTCGCCGTGGCCGGGCTGCTGTTCGGGCTGGCCTATCCGGGCCGGTTCTGGCTGGTGCTGGCGATCGTGCTGGGCGCCGCCATGGGGCTCGAAACGCTGCAGTTCCTGACCCCCGACCGGCATGGCGAGGTCCGCGATGCGATGGTCAAAGTGGTCGGCGGCGCCTTCGGGGTCGGCCTTTCGCTCCTTTTCAACCGGTTGTCCGCCACCGTTGCCGCTCCCCAGGGGGCCGACGCCTAGAGACGCTGCAGCCCGGCTCCAGCCGGTCTGCATGAATAAGTTGCTTCGGCGGATGCCTTCGGAACAGGCGGGCATCAGCCGGTTATTTGCTAAAGGGGCCTTGTCCGCCCTATAGTTTGGTTACAGCAATCAGCGGGAATCGGTATGGATCGCATTCGCATCGTCGGCGGCAGCAAGCTCAATGGCACCATTCCGATCTCCGGCGCGAAAAACGCCGCTCTGCCCCTGATGATTGCCGGCCTGCTGTCCGAGGAAACGCTGATCCTCGACAACGTGCCGCGGCTGGCCGACGTCGCGCAGCTGCAGCGTATTCTCGGCAATCACGGGGTCGACATCATGTCGGCCGGCAAGCGCCCGGGCGACCACGAATACCAGGGCCAGACCCTGCACATTTCCGCTGCCAACATCATCGACACCACCGCGCCCTATGAACTGGTCTCGAAGATGCGCGCCAGTTTCTGGGTGATCGCGCCGCTCTTGGCGCGGATGCATGTGGCCAAGGTGTCGCTGCCCGGCGGCTGCGCCATCGGCACCCGTCCCGTCGACCTGCTGATCATGGCGCTGGAGAAGCT
This sequence comes from Tardiphaga sp., assembly GCA_036561845.1. Classification (GTDB taxonomy): domain Bacteria; phylum Pseudomonadota; class Alphaproteobacteria; order Rhizobiales; family Xanthobacteraceae; genus Tardiphaga. The sequence continues at coordinate 2,351 of DATCUS010000357.1, forward strand.
CGGCGCTGAACTGACCATCGACGGCGGCTATGTGATCGCCGAGGCGCCCGGAGGCCTCAAGGGCGCCGAAATCGATTTCCCCAAGGTGACCGTCTCCGGCACCCATGTGGCGCTGATGGCCGCGACTTTGGCCAAGGGCACCACCATCATCACCAATGCCGCCTGTGAGCCCGAGATCGTCGATGTCGCGGACTGCCTGAACAAGATGGGCGCCCGGGTTACTGGCGCCGGCACGCCGCGCATTGTCGTCGAAGGCGTCGCCAAATTGCATGGTGCCCGCCACACCGTGCTGCCGGACCGCATCGAGACCGGCACCTATGCCATGGCGGTGGCGATGACCGGCGGCGACGTGCAACTGTCCGGGGCGCGGCCGGAGCTGCTGCAATCGGCGCTCGACGTGCTGACCCAGGCCGGCGCCACCATTACGGTCAACAACGACGGTATCCGCGTGTCGCGCAACGGTGCCGGGCTCAGCCCGGTCAATGTGTCGACCGCACCATTCCCGGGGTTTCCGACCGATCTGCAGGCGCAGTTGATGGCCCTGATGTCCTGCGCCAAGGGTTCGTCGCACATCACCGAGACGATTTTCGAGAACCGCTTCATGCATGTGCAGGAACTGGCCCGGTTCGGCGCGCGGATTCATCTCGATGGCGAGACCGCCACCATCGACGGCATCGCCAAGCTGCGCGGCGCGCCGGTGATGGCCACCGACCTGCGCGCCTCGGTGTCGCTGGTGATCGCCGGCCTTGCCGCCGAAGGCGAGACGATGGTCAATCGCATCTATCATCTCGATCGCGGCTTTGAGCGGCTCGAGGAGAAACTGTCCGCCTGCGGCGCTACCATCGAGCGCATCAGCGGCTGAGGTTTCACTCACCGCAATGGCAAGGGGCTGCCGTGACAGGTCAACGCAAGCTGATTGCTCTCGATCCCGATGATCTGGCGGTGATTTCCGCGCATGTGCAGGACGCCGCCGTCCGCGTTGCCGATATCATCTGGCGGCAAAGCGAGAAACGGCTGGTGGTCGGCATGAACCGCCTCGACTGGGACCAGGCGATCGCCGGAGAGGTTGCGCCGCGGCGGCTGGTAGCCGCGCTGCGGTTCGACCGGGTGCTGGCCTGCAAGTCCCGCAACATCGACCTCGAGGCGCCGGAGACGGCGTTGGAGCTGCTCGGCATCGAGTTTCACGCCAGCGAGCCCCCGGGGGGCAGCGCCGTGCTGATGTTCGCAAACGGCGGCGCGGTGCGGCTGGACGTCGAATGCCTCGAATGCGAACTGGCCGATCTCGGTCCCGAAGACCTCGGCGCCAGCGATCTCGATGAAGACGCCGCCCCGCCTGGCGTCGGTGTCTGAGCGCCTGTTCACTTCTTCCATCGCAGCTGAGGGTTGACGGCGATTTGTCGCCGCGCCATTGAGCAGGGGGCCTTGGCAAGCAGGGTCCTGCCGGGACACCGCTCATGCCGATCAAGTTGCACACCGCCAGCGCCGATTTCAGTCAGCAATTCAAGGCCTTCCTCGCCATGAAGCGGGAGGTTTCGGCGGATATCGAGACCGCGACCAGGGCCATCGTCGATGACGTTGCGGCGCGCGGCGACGCGGCGCTGCTCGAGGCGACCCGCAAGTTCGACCGGCTCGACATCGACGCCGCTGGCCTGCGCATCACGCCGGCCGAGGTCGACGCCGCCGTTGCGGCCTGCGACGGCGAAACCATCGCCGCGCTGACATTCGCCCGCGACCGCATCGAGCTGTTTCACCGGCGCCAATTGCCCAAGGACGACCGCTTCACCGATGCGCTGGGGGTCGAGCTGGGCTGGCGCTGGAGCGCCATCGAAGCGGTCGGCCTGTACGTGCCCGGCGGCACCGCGGCCTATCCGTCCTCGGTGCTGATGAATGCGGTGCCGGCCCGGGTGGCCGGCGTCGCGCGCGTGGTGATGGTGGTGCCGTCGCCGGACGGCAAGCTCAATCCGCTGGTGCTGGCCGCGGCCAAGCTCGGCGGTGTTTCGGAAATCTACCGCGTCGGCGGCGCCCAGGCCGTGGCCGCGCTGGCCTACGGCACCGAGACCATCGCGCCGGTCGCAAAGATCGTCGGCCCCGGCAATGCCTACGTAGCCGCCGCCAAGCGCCAGGTGTTCGGCAAGGTCGGCATCGACATGATCGCCGGCCCCTCCGAGGTGCTGGTGATCGCCGACCACACCGGAAATGCCGGCTGGATCGCCGCCGATCTGCTGGCGCAGGCCGAGCACGACGCCAATGCGCAGTCGATTCTGGTGACCGACAGCCCGGCGCTGGCGGACGAGGTGGAGCAGGCCCTGCAGGGCCAGCTTGCCACCTTGCCGCGCGCCGATATCGCGCGGGCGTCCTGGCAGGATTTCGGCGCCATCATCCTGGTGCAGAATCTCGACGAGGCCGTCACCTTGGCCAATGCCATCGCCGCCGAACATCTCGAGATCATGACCGTCGATCCGGAGGCGATTTCCGCGCAGATCCGCAATGCCGGCGCGATCTTTCTCGGGCCGCATACGCCGGAGGCGATCGGCGACTATGTCGGCGGCTCCAACCACGTGCTGCCCACCGCGCGCTCGGCGCGGTTCTCGTCCGGGCTCGGCGTGCTTGACTTCATGAAGCGAACGTCGATCCTGAAATGCGGGCCGGACCAGCTGCGGGCGCTGGGACCGGCCGCGATGACGCTGGGCAGGGCCGAAGGCCTCGATGCCCATGCACGCTCTGTTGGATTGCGCCTCAATCTCGGATGAACAAAACGCCACCAGGGGATGATTTCGACAATCGCATCGTGGCGGTGACGCTCGATGAGGAATCGATCGGGCGTTCCGGGCCGGACATCGAGCACGAACGCGCCATCGCGATCTACGATCTGGTGGAGAAGAACCTGTTCGCCCCGGAAGGCGCGGCGGCCGGGCCGTACACGCTGCACCTCGGCATCACCGGCAACCGGCTGATGTTCGATATCCGCCGCGAGGACGGCACCCCGGTGGTGGCGCACCTGTTGTCGCTGACCCCGTTCCGGCGGATCGTGAAGGATTACTTCATGATCTGCGACAGCTACTACCAGGCGATTCGTACTGCCACGCCCGACAAGATCGAGGCCATCGACATGGGCCGCCGCGGCATCCATGACGAGGGCTCGCACACGCTGATGGAGCGGCTGAAGGGCAAGGTGCGGATCGACTTCGAGACGGCGCGGCGACTGTTCACGCTGATCTCCGTGCTGCACTGGAAGGGGTGAGCATGGCCCGGAAAAGTGGAAGCCGGTTTTCCGGCAAGGCCATGCTCCCTCTCAAGAAAGCCTAGCGCGGATGGCGGTACGCGCTCCGCAGGCTGTGCTGTTCGCATGCGGCCAGAACAGCATTCGCTCGGTGATGGCGGCGAGCCTGCTGCAGCAGATGTTTCCCCAGGCCCTGTACGTCAGATCCGCCGGCGTCAAGAAGGGCGAACTCGACCCGTTCGCCGTGGCCGTCATGGCCGAACTCGGCCAGGACATCTCGAAGCACAAGCCGACCACCTTCGAGGAACTGGACGACTGGGAAGGTCTGAACTTCGATCTGATCATCACGCTGTCACCCGAGGCGCATCACAAGGCGCTGGAACTGACCCGGACCAACGCGGCCGAGGTGGAGTACTGGCCGACCCAGGACCCCACTGGCGCGGAGGGCAACCGCGAGCAACGCCTGCAGGCCTATCGCGAAGTCTGCGACAGCCTGCTGCTGCGGATCCGCAAGCGATTCGCCAAAGGCGGCGCGGCGAGCGGGTAATCGCGGTTCCGCCGGCGCTTCCGCGGTTGTCGAAGCCAAGCCCTTCCGATAGGTTCCGCGCGCATTCACGCCCTTCGGATTGACAAAGCCCGCATGCTCGGCCGTCCCAAATTCGTTCTCGCCTCCGGTTCGCCGCGTCGCCTCAGCCTGCTCAACCAGGCCGGCATCGAACCCGACGCCCTGCGGCCCGCTGACGTCGACGAGACGCCCAAGCGGGGCGAACTGCCGCGCGCCTGCGCCAACCGGCTGGCGCGCGCCAAGGCCGATGCCGCGCTGAAATCGGTGCAGCTCGACGATGAGCTGCGCGGCTCCTTCATCCTGGCGGCGGATACCGTGGTCGCCGTGGGCCGCCGCATCCTGCCCAAGGCGGAGCTGGTCGACGAGGCCTCGCAGTGCCTGCGGCTGCTGTCCGGCCGCAACCACCGGGTCTATACTGCGGTCTGCCTGGTGACCCCGAAGGAGAGTTTCCGCCAGCGCCTGATCGAGACCCGGGTCCGCTTCAAGCGGCTGTCCGAGGAGGACATCGAGACCTACATCGGCTCCGGCGAATGGCGCGGCAAGGCCGGCGGCTATGCCGTGCAGGGCATTGCCGGCTCCTTCGTGGTCAAGATGGTCGGCTCCTACACCAATATTGTCGGCCTGCCGCTGTATGAGACGGTGTCGCTGCTGTCAGGCGAGGGCTACCCGATCCGCTATGGCTGGTTGAATGCCAGCTAAGCCGCCCGAATCGGCGGGAAAGCCCGCCAAACCGTGCCCGATCTGCGGCAAGCCGTCGGTCGAGGCCTCCAAGCCGTTCTGCTCGGAGCGCTGCCGCGACGTCGATCTCAACCGCTGGCTGTCGAACTCCTATGCGATTCCCGGTAAACCCAGCGATGACGAGGATGCCGACTGAGCCGTGCGGGGCGGTCGCGCCGGCTTGCGGGGGTGGCCGCGGATTCGTCATGGATTCGAACAAGTTCCGGGCTCTTCAACCAATTGTCGCAGACGGGTGGACACGGCCGCCCGGCCTGCCTATAAACCGGCGCTCCCGGACACGATCCGGACGGCGCCCAGGTAGCTCAGTTGGTAGAGCATGCGACTGAAAATCGCAGTGTCGGTGGTTCGATCCCGCCCCTGGGCACCATTCAGCCCTTGTTATGCAAGCTGATCAGCAACATCAAAAGGCATGATCCGCCGGCCGGGTGCATCCCTTGGTGCCGCCGAGGCGAGGCGCCCTCGCCGGCCTCGCCACAGCACGCGTGCCGGCGCGTTCCATGCGACCTCGGCGGGGAAGATCGCGACCGTTCAAGAGAGTTTCGACAGATCTGAATTTTCCCGAGGACGATGATCGAACTGGCAGCCGCCCTGAAGGCGGCTGTTTAACCCAGTTCGATATAGAACTCGCGGCGACTCACTTCGCGAGCGGGCAGGCACCTTCGCTGAGCGGCCGAAACGCCTTGTCGCCGGGAATGACCGAGACGATTTTGTAATAGTCGTAGGGCTTGGTCGATTCAGAGGGCTTCTTGACCTCGGCCAGGTACATGTCGTGGATGACCCGCCCGTCCGCACGGACGGACGTCTTGCCGAACAACGGATCATCGAACGTGCCGGCCGCGCGCATGCCGGAGACAACGGCAGCGCCGTCCCGCGGGTTGGCGACTTTAGCCGCAGCCGCCAGATAGGCCAGCGTCGCCGAGTAGCTGCCGGCCTGACTCATCGACGGCATCTTGCCTGCATTGCGCTTGGCGAAACGCTCGCCGAACGATCGCGTCCTGTCGTTCAGGTCCCAGTAGAACGCTGTGGTGAGCAAAAGGCCGTTCGCTGCCTTCAGTCCCAGTGCGTGGACGTCGTTGATGAACACCACCAGGCCAGCGAGCTTCTGTCCGGCGGCGACGACGCCGAACTCTCCTGCCGTCCTGATGGCGTTGGTCGTATCGGTGCCGCCGTTCGCCAGACCGATGATCTGCGCCTTCGAATTCTGCGCCTGCAGCAGGAACGACGAGAAATCGGTGGCATTGAGCGGATGCCGAACCGAGCCGAGGACCGTGCCGCCGTTCGCCTTGATGACCTCTGAAGCCTCAGCTTCCATCGTTGTCCCGAACGTGTAGTCGGCGGTCAGGAAATACCAGCTCTTGCCGCCGCTCCTGACAATGGCTTCTGCCGTGCCGTGCGAGTTCGACCAGGTATCCCACGTCCAGTGCAGCGTGTTCGGCGTGCAGGCCTTGCCGGAAATATCCGATGAGCCCGCGGTGGTGGCGATCATCACCTTGTTCTTGTCCTTGACGATCGTCGCCAGCGCCAAGGCCACACCGCTCGTCGGGATGTCGATGACCATGTCGACATTCTCGGTTTCGAACCAGCGCCGGGCAATCGTCACGGCGTTGTCGGGTTTGTTCTGGGGATCCGCCGACACGACCTCGACAGAGACGGCCTTGTTCATGGCGCGGAAATCCTCAACCGCCATTTTGACCGCATCGAGCGAACCCGCGCCGGAGAAGTCGGCATAGGGACCGTTCATGTCGCTCATGACGCCGATCTTCACTGACGCATCGGCCGCGGTCGCCGTCATGGCCAGGGCTGCAAATGCACACGATATCGCTCGGCCGATCATCCGTTTCCCCTCTGTTTTGCATTGTCCGGATTTTGTCGCCGGCTAATACAACAATACATTGCTGTAATTATATTGCAAGTAGTTGCTATAATTGGCGCCGCGGCGCCATGGAAGCCAGACGGCGGACGGGATCTCCTGTGTCTGGCAGAAAATAGAACAATGTATTGACATATTTTTCGAGGAGGCTCATATCATCGCGAAATCAGAGCGGGAGGCGCGAGTCATGCGAGGACTGAGCACGAAGGTTGCGGTCGTGACCGGCGGCGGCGGCGGCATTGGCGGCGCGACCTGCCGGCGCCTCGCTTCCGAGGGAGCGACCGTCGCGGTGTTCGACATCGACGCCCCATCTGCAGAGCGCACGGCGGCGGCGATTGCCGCGGACGGCGGCAAGGCTGTCGCCTTCACCTGCGACATCGCCGATCACGAGGGCGTGCGATCAGCGATTGCGAAGGTCAACGCGTCGCTCGGGCCGATCGACGTGCTCGTCAACAACGCCGGCTGGGATATCTTCAAGCCGTTTCTCCAGACGTCGCCTGCGGATTGGCAGAAGCTGATCGCGATCAATCTGATCGGCGCGCTGAACATGCACCACGCCGTGCTGCCGCAGATGGTCGAGCGACGCAGCGGTCGCGTAGTGAATATCGCGTCCGATGCGGCACGGGTCGGCTCGTCCGGTGAGGCTGTCTATGCAGCCTGCAAGGCCGGCCTTCTGGGCCTCACGAAGACATTGGCACGCGAGCACGCACGCGACGGCATTACCTTCAATGTGGTCTGCCCGGGTCCCACCGATACCGCATTGCTGGGCGATTTCATCACGGCTGCCAGCAATCCGGAAAAGCTGAAGGAGGCTTTCCGCCGTTCGATCCCGCTCGGGCGCATCGGCTCGCCGGACGATCTCCAGGGTGCCATCTGCTTCTTTGCCAGCGACGACGCGTCCTTCATCACCGGTCAGGTCCTGAGCGTGTCGGGCGGCCTGACCATGGCAGGCTGACCGGAGATGGCGCGATGAGCTACGATCTGACCGACGACCAGCTGGCTTTTCAGGAGACGGCGCGGCGCTTTGCGCGCGAGAAGCTTGCGGCAGGATATCAGCGCCGCGAAGCGGAAGGCTGCATCGACCGCGCGCTGGTGCGCGAGATGGGCAGCCTTGGCTTGATCGCCCCGGAACTGCCGGAAGAACTGGGCGGCCTTGGTGTGCCGAGCCTGACCAGCGGGCTGATCGCCGAGGCGATCGGTTATGCCGATGTCAACGCGGCCTATATCCAGATTCTCGGCTCGCTGAACGGCAAGATCATCGCCGCCCACGCATCGCCCGGGCTTGCCCGGGAATGGTTACCCCGCCTGGTTGCCGGCGAGGTCATTGTGGCGATCGGTCTCACCGAGCCGCGCGGCGGATCGGATGCCGCGAATCTCGCCTTGAGCGCAAGGCGCGACGGCGACCGCTACATTCTGAAAGGCGAGAAGTCGTCAATCAGCATGGCCGATCAGGCCGACGCGGTGGTGCTGTTTGCCCGGACTGGACCGCCGGACAGCGGCGCGCGCGGCGTCAGCGCCTTTCTCGTGCCGATGAATACGCCGGGCGTGACGACGCAGCGCTACAACGATCTGGGCAGCAAGGCGATCGGCCGCAGCTCGATCTTTTTCGACGACGTCGTTATCCCGGCTGGTAACCGTCTGGCCGACGAAGGCGCCGGTTTCGTTCAGGTCATGCAGGGCTTCGACTTCAGCCGGGCGCTGATCGGCCTGCAGGTGCTGGGATCGGCGCAGGCCTCGCTCGACGAAAGCTGGGCCTATGTCCAGGAGCGCAAGGCATTCGGCGAACCGCTGTCGAAAAACCAGGGCGTGATCTTCCCACTGGCCGAAGCCGAGACGATCATCGAGGCAATTCGCCAGCTCTGCTACCGGACGCTCGCGCTCAAGGACGCGGGAAAGCCGCACACCGCGGAGGCGGCGATGTGCAAATGGCTTGCGCCGAAGACCGCCGTCGACGTCATCCATCAGTGCCTGCTGACCCACGGCCACTACGGATGGTCGCTCGATCTGCCGCATCAGCAGCGTCTGCGTGACGTCATGGGGCTCGAAATCGGTGACGGCACTGCGCAGATCATGAAACTCGTCATCGCACGTGAAAAGCTCAAGGCCGCTGCAAAGTAAACGACAGCGCGGGAGCAGGGAAAGGAACAGTCCATGGAATTCGATGCCGTACTGATACCACCGCGCCGTTCGGCCATGATTGAACAGGGCCTTTGGCACGACAGAACCATCAATGACGATCTCGATGCCTGCGTTGCAGCGTCGCCCGACAAGGTCGCGTTGACTGCGGTGTCGGCCGAGAGCGGCGCCATGACACGCTTTACCTACCGGGAGATGGCGGCGATGGCGGATCGCATCGCCGTCGGCCTGTCCCGGCTCGGCGTCGGCCGCAATGACGTGGTCTCCATGCAGCTGCCGAACTGGTGGCAGTTCACCCTGACCTATCTCGCATGTTCACGCATCGGTGCGGTCATCAATCCGCTGATGCATATCTTTCGCGAGCGCGAACTCTCCTTCATGCTGCAGCATGGCGAAAGCAAGGTCGTCATCATCCCCAGCAGCTTTCGTGGCTTCGACCATGAGCAGATGATTGCCGGCCTGAAGCCGACCTTGCCCGCGCTCCAGCATGTCATCGTCGTCGGCGGCACGGGTGACAACAGTTTTGAAAAATTGCTCAGCGGGCCGAAGTGGGAGGAAGCGACCGACGCCAGGGAGATTCTCACGCGACATCGCCCCGGGCCGGACGACATCACGCAGTTGATCTACACCTCTGGGACGACCGGCGAGCCGAAAGGCGTGATGCATTCGGCCAACACCACGATGGCCAATATCATTCCCTATGCGCAGCGTCTGCAACTCGGCGCCGACGACGTCGTGCTGATGGCGTCGCCGATGGCGCATCAGACCGGCTTCATGTACGGGCTGATGATGCCCATCATGCTGCGCGCGAGCGCCGTGCTGCTGGATATCTGGGATCCGAACAAGGCCGTCGACCTTATCCGGAGCGAGGGAGTGACGTTCACCATGGCGTCCACGCCGTTCCTGACGGACCTTGCAAAAGTCGTCAGCGAGACCGGCAAGGCCGTTCCAACCCTGCGCACCTTCCTGTGCGCAGGGGCGCCAATTCCAGGACCGCTGGTGGAGAACGCGCGCAAGGCATTGGGCGCCAAGATCGTGTCTGCCTGGGGCATGACCGAAAACGGCGCGATCACGCTGATCAATCTCGACGACGACGACGAGCGTGCCTTCAATACCGCTGGTTGCCCGCTGCCCGGCGTCGAGATCTGCGTGGTCGATGCCCATGGCCAACCTGCAGCCAGCGGCGTCGAAGGCAGGCTGCTGGCGCGGGCGTGCTCGAATTTCGGCGGCTATCTCCGCCGGCCGCATCTGAACAACACGGATGCCGACGGCTGGTTCGACACCGGCGACCTCGCCGAGATCGACGATCGCGGATATGTCCGCATCACCGGCCGGTCCAAGGACGTCATCATTCGCGGCGGCGAGAATATTCCCGTCGTGGAGATCGAGACCCTTCTCTACAAGCACCCCGCGATCAGCCAGGTGGCTATCGTTGCCTATCCCGATGAACGGCTGGGCGAGCGGGGATGTGCGGTCGTCGTGCCGAAGTCGGGGCAGGACATCGACCTGACGAGCATGATCGACTTTCTCAAGGCACAGAAGATCGCGCTCCCGTACATCCCCGAGCGCCTGCTGGTTCTCGACGCCATGCCTGCCACGCCGTCGGGAAAGATTCAGAAATTCAAGCTGCGGGACATCGTCAGGCAATCGTCCGAATAGACCGGGGTCCGGCGCAGCCGCTTACGGGTCAGAAGGAGAAGAACATGACCACATACGAAGACATCATCTATGAAGAACGCCCAAAAGGTGTCGCCCGCATCACCATCAACCGGCCGGCAAGTTACAATGCTTTTCGCGGAAAGACGGTTGAAGAGCTGATTCATGCATTTCAGCGCGCGGGATGGGACAGGTCGATCGGCGTGATCGTCCTGACAGGTGCCGGCGACAAGGCGTTCTGCACCGGCGGTGACCAGGGCGCGCATGACGGACAATATGATGGGCGCGGGACGATCGGCCTGCCCATCGACGAATTCCAGAGCGTGATCCGCGATATGCCGAAGCCGGTCATCGCCCGCGTCAACGGATTCGCAATCGGCGGCGGCAACGTCCTGGCGACGATCTGCGACCTGACGATTGCATCCGACAAGGCGCAGTTCGGCCAGGTCGGTCCGAAGGTCGGCTCGGTCGATCCCGGTTTCGGGACCGCTTATCTGGCCCGCGTGGTCGGTGAAAAGAAGGCCCGCGAAATCTGGTATCTGAACCGGCGCTATACGGCCGCAGAGGCCGTTGAAATGGGCCTCGCCAACATCGCCGTGCCGCACGACGAACTCGATGCTGAGGTTGACCGCTGGTGCGCGGAAATGCTGGAGCGCAGTCCGACGGCGCTTGCACTCGCCAAGCGCTCGTTCAACGCGGATACGGAATCGATCCGCGGCATTTCCAGCATGGGCATGGCGGCGCTCAGCCTCTATTACGACACCGAGGAATCAAAAGAGGGCGGCCGCGCCTATCGCGAGAAGCGCAAGCCGGATTTTCGCAAGTTCGTCGCGGATTGAGTCGTCGAAGAGCGATGGGCGGCCGGGTCGCGCCGCGGCTCGATCGTGTGGACCAGCTAGACTTTCGCCAGGGCTGTCTTGAGACGATCGAGCAGCCGATAAAGTGTGACCTGCTCTTCCGGGCTGAACGTCGTCAAAGCGGAGGTATAGAACGCCTCGATCGGCTTCTGCATCCCCGCCCAGATCGAGCGGCCCTTCCTGGTCAGGCCGATGCGACGGCTGCGGCCGTCGTCCTTGTCCTTGACGCGCCTGATCCAGTCGCGCGCTTCAAGTCTGTCCAGAATGATGGTGAGATTTTGCCGGCTGACATCGAGAAACTCAATCAGGTCCTTGACGGTCATGCCGGTGTCCTGGACCAGAGGTCGCGCAAGCGCGCCCAGCACGGCCCATTGTTGCGTTGTGGCTCCGAATTCGCTGACGTAGCGGGTGCCCTGCTTATGCATCAGGTTGGATGACTGATACAGGCGAAAGAACACCCTGTTGGCGACGTCGAATTCGACGCCGGATTTTGCAGGTGTCTCAGCAAGTGCCATCATCAAATCCCCAGAATCGCGTTTGGCCGTTTATATCAACGTATTGGTGGATTTCCTAAAACATTTGCCGATGCATCTCATGTGATTCCCGTCGTCCCTCGACGAACATCCAAGTATCCACTTTCAGAAAGGCCGCGATATGAACGCAACATTGTCGATGGTGGCAGTTTCCCCGATGTTATCCTGCGCGGGTTCGGTGGCCACGCTGACCCTGCGTCACGGCGCGATGAATGCCATCGATGACGCGTTGCTCGACGAACTGGCAACGGCCTTCGACGCCGTCGCGGCTCGCCCTGCCATATCGGTGCTTCGCATTCGTAGCGAGTGCCGCATCTTTTCCGCCGGGGCAGATCTCAAATTGGTCGCGCGACGATTGGAAGTGGCCGCCGGCGCCGACGAGATGAAAGCGACCGTGCGCCGCTTTCATGAGGTCTACGATCAACTGGCGGCCTTACCCGTCGTGACGATTGCGGAAATCGAGGGCCACGCCCTCGGAGGCGGGCTGGAACTCGCACTGGCCTGCGACATCCGGATCGCCTCGCATGACGCGAAGCTCGGATTGCCGGAAGCCAAAGTGGGGCTGCTGCCAGGCGCGGGAGGTACCCAGCGTCTGACGCGGCTTTGTGGTGAAGGTATCGCCGCGCGGATCATCCTGACCGGCGATGTCGTGAACGGGCGTGAGGCCGAACGCATCGGCCTCGTTCAATGGGCGTTCGCGGCCGCGGATTTCAGCCGATCGGCGGCCGAGATTGTGACGCGAACGGCGAGCCTTTCCCCCGACGCGCAGAAGATAGCGAAAGGCTGCATTCACCTTGCCGCTCAAGCGCAGTTGAGCGGCGCGCAAGCCGAGATCGACGGCATCTGGACGCTGATGGGCAGCGAAGAGACAAGGCAACGCGTGAAAGGATTTCTCGGCGGTTGAGTTTGCCGATCACGTCTGGTCCTCGAGGGCGCGGCGCAGCCGGCGGATGATGACGCCGCGCGCGCGGTCATCCGCCGCGGCGTCGATCTTCTCGCTGATGTCGAGCACCAGCTTCGACATGTCATTGTGCCAGTCCAGCCGGGTGACGGCTTCCGGCATGATGCGGTGGCGCTGCTTGAGATCGATCGCGGTCGGCTCAAGCGTGGTCAGTTCGAAGGCGGCATCCAGCACCGGGACGGTGATCAGTGCTGCCGGCACCGTCGTTCCGGCAATGCGCTGCTGCAACCCGGCCAGGGCGCGCTCCTCGCCATGAACCAGGAAAATGCCCTTGTGGATCGGCAGGCGTGCGGCGATCCAGCGCTGCAGTTCGGGGCCGTCGGCATGGCCAGAATAATCGTCCATGCACCTGATCCGGGCGGCAACGTGAATTTCCTCACCCTGGATCCGAACCGCCTTGACGCCGTCGCTAAGGAAACGCCCCAGCGTGCCCTGGGCCTGGAAGCCGACCAGCAGCACGGTGGCGTCGCGCCGCCACAGCCAGTGCTTGAGGTGATGGCGGATGCGCCCGGCGTCGCACATGCCGCTGGCTGCGATGATGATGTGGAAGCCCGACAGCTTCTCGATCGCCTTGCTTTCGTCGACAGTCTCGGTGAAGCGCAAATGCCGGGAGCGCAGGCTGCGAGCGAGGTCGATGCTGCTGTCGAGGCTGGACGCATATTCGCGGAACACCTCGGTGGCGCGGATCGCCAGCGGTGAATCCAGAAACACCGGTGCGGCTGGAATGTCACCGTGCTCCATCAGGTCGATGATATCGACGATCAGTTCCTGCGTTCGCTCCACGGCGAAGGCTGGAATCACCAGGGCACCACCGGCGGCGGCGGCATCGCGGATTTCGGTGGCCAGCCGCTGCCGGCGCAACTGCGGCGAGGTCGCCGGCCGATCGGTATCGCCATAGGTGGATTCGCAGACGACGTAATCGAAGTCGGCCGGCGCTTCGGGATCCGGCTGCAGCAGCTTGGCGTCGGGACCGATATCGCCGGACATCAGGATGCGCAGCGGCGGCTTCCCCGAGGCGGACTCAGTGAATTCGATTTCGATGGAAGCCGATCCCAGCAGATGACCGGCATTCCAGTAGCGCGCGCGGACACCCGGCGCGGGGTCGATCCAGGTCTGGTAATCGACCGCCTGAAACGAATCCAGCGAATCCACTGCTTCCAGCTTGGTATAGATCGGCGACACTTCATCCCGGCCGCGCGGCGCGTTGCGCCGGTTCAGGGACGCCACTTCCATTTCCTGGATGCCGCCGGAGTCCGGCAGCATGTAGGAACACAGGTCGATGGTGCCACGGGTCGCCATGATGCGTCCGGTGAATCCGGCTTTTACCAGTTTCGGCAGCAGGCCGCTGTGGTCGATATGGGCGTGCGTCAGCAGCACCACGTCGATGTCGGCCGGGCGAAACGGAAAGGGGTTGTAATTCAGTGCCTTCAGCGTCTTCGGCCCCTGGAACATGCCGCAGTCCACCAGCATGCGCGCGGTCGGGGTAGTGAACAGGTAGCAGGACCCGGTGACGGTATGGGCGGCTCCGCAGAACTGGATACTGACGGTCATTGCGGTTTCTTTCTGCCGGTGTCGGTGAGTTCGTCTTGCAGCGCTGCGGCGAGGATGCCGTCGAGCGGGATGGCATTGGTCGGATGCGGGACGCTGCTGGTCGAGCGGATCGAACGGATGCCGGACTGCTTGAAAGTGTCGATCAGGTCGGCGGGAAACAGCGCGTGGGTGATGATGGCGTCGATGGCGGTAGCGCCGGCCGCTGTCAGCGCCCGCGCGCATTCAACCAGCGTGCCTCCGGAGGCGACGATGTCGTCCACCAGCAAGACCGGTCGATCGCGGACAGCGGCCTCATCCAGCGCGATGGTCACCGCGCGGTCACCGCCGCGCGTCTTTTGGGCGACGGTAAATGGCAGGCCGAGGCGGGCCGCCAAGCTGCTGACCCAGGGACGCGACTCCTGGTCGGGGCCGACGATAACGGTGGCCGGATCGCACGGCGACGCCAGCAGGTGGTCGGCGATCGCCGGCATGGCGGAAAGATCATCCGCTGCGATGCCCGGAAAGACGCTGTGCAGATCGTGAGTGCGATGCAGATGGGCATCGACGGTGACCACGCGGTCGACCACACCGGCCAGCAGCCGGCCGAGAACGCGCTGGCTGACGGCCTCGAGCGGGTGGAATGCGGTGTCCTGGCGCATGTAGCACAGATAGGGGGCGACGAGCACGATCCGCCGGACGTCGTTGCGCCGCAGCGCCTCCGCTGCGAACAGGATCTCGATCAGCTTGTCGTTGGGCGCGTCGAGCGATGCATAGATCAGCACCGTCTTCGCTGGCGCCGCGACGGTGACCCGGACCTCGCCGTCGGGAAAACGGTGAAGCGCGATCTCCTGGGCGGCAACACCGAGCCGCGACGCCAGACATCCGGCGGCGCCGAGGCCGTCCGGAAGCGATTGCAGCGTGACATCATTCATGATTGCGGCGCCCCGCATTGTCGCTATCTGCCACCGTATAGCCGGAGTCGCTCTCGGCAGCGATCACCGCCAGATCGTGCTCCGAGCGGTCACAGGAGTAAATGCGGTACAGCGGCTCGCCCTGCTCGACGCGGTCGCCGATCTTCTTCAGGATCCTGATGCCGGCGCCCTTGTCGATCGGCGCGCCGACGGCACGCGCGATGCGGTTGATCTGCAGGCAATCGATCCCGGTCACCACGCCATCGCGCGGCGCGAGCAGGTCGCTCTGCAGCGCTCCGAGGCTGGGCTGGCCCACCGCAGGCCCCTGAGCCTCGATGATCTTCAGCATCTGTTTCAGGGCCGCGCCGCTGTCGAGCAACTGCTGTGCCCTGGCATAGCCTGCGCCGCCCCGCAGGTTCGGATCGTTTTCGAGTATTTGCCCGGCCAGGTGCAGCGATTTCTCGCGCAGGTCTTGCGGCGCCTCCGCCTTGTTCTCCAGCACCGCCATGACATCCTTCGCTTCCAGCAGCGGGCCGACGCCAAAACCGATCGGCTGGCGGCCGTCGGTTGTGACCACGTCGACGGCAACGCCGAAGTGATCGCCGGCGAACTCGAACAGCTTGCGCAGCCGCATCGCCTCGCCGCTGTTGGTGACCTTGGAGGTCGGACCCACGGGGATGTCGATCAGCAGATGGGTCGAGCCGGCGGCCAGCTTCTTCGACATGATCGAGGCGACCATCTGCTCGCGGGTGTCGATGCTGAGCACGCGTTCGACAGCGATCATGATATCGTCCGCAGGCGACAGGTTGACGTGGCCGCCCCACACCAGGCAGCCGTTGCAGATACGCACGATCTCCTGCATCTCGGCGATCCCGACATCGACGCGCGCCAACACTTCCATGGTGTCCGCGGTGCCGGCCGGCGAGGTGATCGCGCGGGACGACGTCTTCGGAATCATGAGCCCATGAGCCGCCACGATCGGAACCACGATCATCGATGTGCGGTTGCCGGGGATGCCCCCGATGCAGTGCTTGTCGACCACCAGCTTGCGGTCCCACGTCAGCCTTGTGCCCGCCTCGGACATCGCAAGAATCAAGCCGAGCAGCTCGTCGGTGGTCATGAAGCCCGCAGCGCCGATCAGGAACGCGGCGGTCTCCATATCGGAATAACGGTAATGCGAGAGGTCATCGATGATGGCGCCCAGCTCCGCTCCGCTCAGGGTATGGCCCTGCACCTTGGCGCGGACGAAATCGAGGCTTGCCGGCGGGCGGGCTGGCGTGACCGTGACCAGCGTATCGGCCGCCTCGCCAAACCGGCGAAACGCGGGCAGCGCCAGCCCCAGGTGGTCAGGACCGACGAGGCTGTCGTCATCGGTGATCAGCAAGGTTGCAAGCAGAATTTTCTCGCCGCAGCGCACCTCAACCCGGCTGAATCCGCGAAAGACGTCGGGGCGCAGCGCGTTGGAATGCCGATGCATCACCGCGACGTTCTCGCGACCAGTATCGAGGTTGGTGGGGCGGATCTTCAACTGCGGCCGCGGCGAACCGTCGGCAGCGCTGGCGTCGCGGGGCGCTTGAATTGTCATGATTCAACATCGCATCGCTGGCGCGATTGCAACTGATCTGGATCAAATGCCAGCGCCACCATGGCCGCCGGCATCGAGCCCCGATCAGCGAACCAAGATGCCGTCATCCGGGCTGGCTTCCAGGGCCGGCGGGACCTTCGTGCCGGCCAGCGGGCAGATCTGATTCCGTCCGAGCGCCTTGGCCCGGTACAGCCGCTCGTCAGCGATCTCGATCAGGTCGGAAAACATACTGTCCCGCGGTGGGCGCAGGGATGCGACGCCGATGCTCACGGTGAGCTGGTGTTGAACATCCGATGCCACGTCAGCCCGTATGCTCTCGGCACGATCCAGCGCTTCATTGAAGCCCAGGTTCGGCAGCAGCAGGGCGAACTCCTCGCCGCCATAGCGCGCCGCGCAGTCGCCGCTGCGCCTCGCAGATTTTTCGATGCGGGCGGCGATGCAGACAAGCGCGGCGTCGCCAGCCTGATGCCCATGCAGATCGTTGAACGCCTTGAAATGGTCGACGTCGATCATCATCAGCACGACCGAAAGCTGGGCCCGCTCGGCGCGCCGCCACTCCAGTAGCGACATCTCGTCGAAATGACGGCGATTGCTCAATCCGGTGAGCCCGTCGGTCATGGCGAGTCGTGCCAGCTGCTTTTCGGCACGGGCGCGCTTCTTCATCTGCCCGACAAGCAGCAGCATGCCGCCGCAGGCGAACAGCCCGAGAAACACCATCGCGCCGACGATTTGCAGGGCCTCGCTACGCCAGCGCCGGAGAATGGCTTCGGTGGCGCGCCCGACGATGACGATCATGGGATGGCTGCCGTCCCGCCACACATAGAGCCGCTCGACCCTGTCGGCATTTGCCGATCCGACATAGGAGCCGGACAAGGAGGACAGCACCCTCTGCACGCCCGGAGAATTCTTGATATTCGCGCCGACGGCGTTGGGCAGATCGGGATGCCGCACCAGGGCGACGCCGTCCTGGCGAATCACGGCGATCACATCCTGCGGGTCGAGTTGCAAACGTCCGATCAGTTCGCCGAAATAGCTCGACTGGATGAATCCCGTCACCACGCCGCGGAACGAGCCGTCGCGATTGGAAAGCCGGCGACTCAGCACAAAGCCCTGGACGCCGTCATGGATCATCGGTGCGCTGATATACAAGCCGAACAGCGGATCGCGGCGATGAACGGAGAAAAACTCTTCTGCCGCGTGGTTGGTGTGAACCGGATCGAGCGTGGAGGAGTCGAGCTCCACGTCGCCGACGGCGTTCATGACCTGAATGGCGCCAAAATGTCTCGCCGTGGCAGTCTGGTCGAACAGGACGAGCTGTCGCATCGGCGCTGAGACGTTATCAAGAATCGGCGAATCGATGCTGCTGATGACGCCGCGCAGTCCGATGTCGTAGATCTCCAGGTTCCGCGCGATTTCGGCGTCGATCGTCGCTGCCAGATTGTCGAGCGACTCGCGCGCGAGAGTCTCGTCGCCGCGGCGCATGTCCCATAGAACCGCGCCGCAGGTCGCAGAGAATCCCAGCACGACAATGATTGTCGCAGCCAGAAGCAGGCGGGGAAGCGCTGGTGACATTTGTGCGAGGTCCCTCGCTACCCTATGCAGCCCCTGAACGCGCGCGGTATTGCGGGGGCTTGCTTCTTGCGTCATAGGCCTTGCCAGTTCACCGTCGGTGATCCGGGCGTTTATCGAGCATTTCACGGATGCGGTGAGCCAGCGTGGCCTGCGTGATTGGTTTTTGCAGCAGCGACACGCCGGGATCGAGGCGTCCCTGATGCACGATGGCGTTGCGCGAATAGCCAGTCATGAACAACACCCGAAGCGATGGCTGGCGCTTGAGCATTTCGTCGGCGAGCTGGCGACCGTTCCGGCCGGGCATCACCACGTCGGTAAGGAGCAGATCGATGGGAGACGGGTCGCGATCGAAATCATCGAGGGCGACATCGGCATTGGGCGCCGGGCGGACGCGGTAGTTCAGCCCTTCAAGGGTCTCGACGAGATAGGATCTGACGTCCGGATCATCCTCAACAACCATGACGGACTCGTTGCCGCGCGCACCGACCACCTCGCCCTCGCTCTCGGCAGGCATCGCTGATGACCTGATCGTGCGCGGCAGATAGATCTTGATCGTGGTGCCTTCGCCCACCTCGCTGTAGATCTTGACGTGGCCGTCCGACTGCTTGACGAAGCCGTAGACTTGGCTCAGCCCCAGACCTGTGCCTTGGCCGGCTTCCTTGGTGGTGAAAAATGGATCGAAGGCGCGGTCCTGCACCTTCTTCGGCATCCCCGGGCCGGTATCGCTGACAGCGATCAGGACGTACTGGCCGACGGCAACGTCGGCGTTCCGCTGCGCGTAGGCGTGGTCGATATAGGCGTTGCTGGTTTCGATGGTCAGCTTGCCGGTTCCCGCCATGGCGTCGCGGGCGTTTACAACCAGGTTGAGCACTGCGGCTTCCATCTGGCTGGGGTCGACCTCAACCTGCCACAGCCCGACACCGCCGACGATCTCAAGGTCGATGTTTTCGCTCAAAGTGCGGCGGAAGAAATCGGACATTCCGAGCAGCAGCCGGTTGACGTTTATGGGCTTCGGATCCAGCGGTTGGCGCCGCGCGAAGGCCAGCAGGCGTTGCGTGAGGATCACTGCGCGCTGCGCGGCGCCCGCGGCGCTGGCAATGAGGCGGGTTAGACGCTCCCGCGTCCCGTCGCTCCAGGATTCGATGCTGCGTTCGGCGATCTCGAGGTTGCCGGTGATGATAGTCAGCAGATTATTGAAGTCATGAGCGACGCCGCCCGTGAGGTGACCGATGGCCTCCATCTTCTGGGTGTGGCGGAGCATGTCTTCCGCCTCGCGCCGGTGGCGGCCTTCCGCCACCAGGGCGACCTGCGCTTCGCGCAGTTGGGCGGGTGACGGGATCGCCAGCAGTTTTGGAACCAGCGGCCACAGGATGGCTGCCGTGCATACCGACGCTACCGCGGTTGCAGCTTTCACCAATCCTTCGATGCCGTAGATTGGAACCCACAGGGTGACAATCGAGAGCACATGGGTCAGGCCGCAGGCCATGATGAAGGTCGCGAATGCCCAGAAGATCCAGCCGAACTCAACGTCGCGCCGCTTCGCGACGAAGATGCTGAGCGCGATGGGAATCGAAAAATACGCGGCAGCGATCAGCGCGTCCGAGCCGACATGCAGCCAGATCAGCCCTGGTTCCCACAACAGGCAGATGCCGTGCGGAGCGAACATCGAGGAGTCGAGAAGGTGTTCGAAGAAGGCCCGCATAGCTTTTCTCTGCCGGTCGATAGTGGCTGGTATTCACGACCAGCGTGGACGGCATGTGACCGTTCAGTCAAGCGCTGCAAATCTCTGGTTTGGATGACGACAGCGTCGCGCCGTCGACGTGCTTGCGCCGGAATGCAAGACGCTCAGGCGGACGGTGCGGCGCGGTTGCTCAGTTCGCAGAGCGCGCTGATGATCTGGTTGGATCGATACGGCTTGGCGATAAACCGCCCGCCATCGGGCAGGTCGCCATCGCGAACGTGGAAGTGCCCGGACGTCGCGACGATCTTGATCGGCGGCCATCGATTGGCGACGGCATGGGCGAGCTTGAGGCCATTCATGGAACCGGGCATGTCGATATCGGTGAATATGATGCCGATGTCGGCCCGGCTCTCCAGCAGTTGCATCGCTGCGTCCGCGCCATCGGCTTCCAGCACCCGGAACCCGGCCTCCTCGATCATTTCCGCCGCATGCATGCGCAGCAGCGCATCGTCCTCGACCACAAGAACCACAGCGGCTGAGGAGCATGTGTCTGCCATGCAGTCTGGACCTTGCCGAACGGTGTCTTGCGCCAAAGGGCGGATTTGGGGTCGCGAATTGAAAGAAGTCATGGATCAAAAATCCGGGGTCACAAAAGCCGCCGCGGCACGTGGCCGGAATGTACGGTGAGGTGACGCTGACTAAGCAGCTGGCGGCGGAATTGTTCCGCACGCGCCGGATGCAGCGTGGGCAAGCTTCAGCTGTGCGCCCTTACCGGCGGTTCTATCAGACGTGCGGATGCGCGGGATGGGTGCGGTCGCGCATCACCTTGAACACACCATGAGCCGTTGCGACGAGGCGGTCATCGACCGATACTTGCGTGGTCATGAAGATCAGGCTCTTCGTCGTGCGCACGGCGTGCGGCCGGGAAATCATCAGTTCGCCGATCCGCGCAGCGTCGATGAAGTGAGTGTCCATCTGGATGGTCGCGAGGCTGTCCGCACCCGAGACGAAACGCGCGGTCATGCCGCAGGTGCGGTCGGCCAGTGTCATGAGCACGCCGCCCTGGACCACGCCGCGGCGGTTGCGATGCTTGTCCTGGCCGAGAATGGCATATTCAGGTGCCCGGCCGACCAACCGGTGCCACAGCGGTCCGACGAGGTTGATGAACCCGTCATCATCCATGATGGCCCAGCCGTCGGCCCGAAGCCTGGCATTCGCCGCTTCCGTCATTCATCGTCCTTCCGGCGTCATGCCGCGTTATGCCGTGGGAACCGTACGCGGACGGCGGCCTTCGATCGGGTAGGCGGGATCGTTGTAACCCGGTGTGGAGGGATGGCCGCTGGCCACGAGGCCGTCGATCAGCGCTTCATCTTCCGTGGTAAAATGATAGTCCAGCGCCTTCAGGTAGTCGCCCCACTGCGCTTCGGTGCGCGGGCCAGCGAGGACCGAAGTGACGAATGCGCTGTTGAGCACCCAGGACACCGCGAATTGTCCGGCAGTGATGCCGCGCGCTTCGGCATAGGCGCGAATCTGCTGCGCCAGCCGCAGCGACTCCGGCCGCCACTCGGTTTGCATCATGCGCTTGTCGTTTCGGCCGGCGCGGCTGTCCTTGTCCGGCGCGGCATCGGGCGCGTATTTGCCGGTCAGCACGCCCCTGGCCAGCGGGCTGTAGGGCACGATGCCCATGCCGTAGTATCCGCAGGCCGGAAAATGCTCGACCTCGGGCATCCGGTTCATCGCGTTGTAATAGGGCTGGCTGACGATCGGGCGGTCCATGCCGAGCCGGTCGCAGATGTTGCAGATTTCCGCCACCCGCCAGCCGCGATAGTTGGACAGGCCGAAATAGCGCACCTTGCCCTGCCGGATCAGGTCGCCGATGGCGCGCACGGTCTCGTCCAGCGGCGTCGCGTGGTCTTCCTTGTGCAGGTAGTAGATGTCGATCACGTCGGTGCCGAGCCGCTTCAGGCTCTCCTCGGCGGCCTGCATCACCCAGCGCCGCGACAGGCCGGCACGGTTGGGGTCGGTGCCCATGGCATTGGCGAGCTTGGTGGCGAGAATCCAGTGCTGTCGCCGCGCGGCAATGGCGCGTCCGACCACCTGTTCCGATCCGCCGCTGGAATAGGCGTCCGCGGTGTCGATGAAGTTGATCCCGGCGTCGCGCGCGCTGTCGATGATGCGGGCGGATGTCGGCTCGTCGGTGGCGCCGCCGAACATCATGGTGCCCAGGCAGATCGGGGAGACTTTCAGGCCGCTGCGGCCGAGTTGGCGATAATCCATGATGGTTCCTTGCAGGCGGGCTGGGAAAGGCGGGTGCGACGTTCTTACAAAAGCCGGGACCCGGTGCCTAGGGCAGGTTTGGCAGAGGGCCTCGGCGTTCCCGCAGCCCGCGTTGTCGTGTATGCAGGTCGGATGCCCCGTCCCTTCAACGACATCACACGACGGCAGATCGCCGGACGCTGCGCGGGGTTTCCGCGCCTGGCCGGCGACGAGGCGACGCCGCTGAAGCGCGCCGCGGTGGCCATCGTGCTGGTGGAGACCGACGATGCGGCGGGGACCGCGCTGCTGCTGACATTGC
>DATCUS010000358.1:0-10710 GCA_036561845.1 Tardiphaga sp.
GGCCGCGGTTGGCGCTGCCGGCAGCGTGATCGGCATGATCGCGGAAGCCGGCATCGCGGCAAACGATGCGGAGGTGTATGCCGAGAGCATCCGCCGCGGCGGCAGCCTGGTCAGCGCCCGGGTCGCCGCTGCCGACAAGGACAGGCTGGAAACGATCCTGCATCCGTCCTCGGTGGATATCGTCAAGCGCCGGGAGGCCCTGACCTCCACCGGCTGGACCCGGTTCGACCCCGCCGCGCCGGATTTCAGCGCCGACGAGATCAGGCGCGAGCGCGGACTGCGCGGCGCCACCTGACGTCCCTTGAGCGCCATCCGCCGCTCTGCTAGCGCAGGCCAGTTCCATCGTTTTCGGGGGTAGTTCCATGACTGATGCCATTCGGCCGCTGATTGCCGGCAATTGGAAGATGAACGGGCTGACCGCGGCGATGGCCGAATTCGAGGCCATGCTACGCGGCGCGCCGGACGTGGCGGGCAGGGCCGACCTGCTGGTCTGTCCACCGACGACGCTGCTGAAGAGTTTTGCCGATCGTGCAGCAGGCGCCGCAGCCGACGGCGGCCAGAAGGTGTTGGTCGGCGCGCAGGACTGCCACCCCAAGGCCTCCGGCGCCCATACCGGCGACATCGCGGCCGAGATGCTGGCCGATGCCGGCGCCAGCATGGTGATCGTCGGCCATTCCGAGCGCCGCGCCGACCACGGCGAATCCGATGCCGTGGTGCGCAGCAAGGCGGAAGCCGTTTGGCGCGCCGGGCTCACGGCCATCATCTGCATCGGCGAGACCCAGGCGCAGCGCGACGCCGGCCAGACCCTTTCGATCTGCGGCAGTCAGCTGGCCGGTTCCTTGCCCGCGGGCGCCACCGCGGCCAACACGATCATCGCCTATGAACCGGTCTGGGCGATCGGCACCGGGCTCACGCCAACTGTGCAAGATGTCGAGCAAGTTCATAAGTTTATCCGCTATCAGCTCATAGATCACGTAAAGGATGAAGGGGCCCGGATGCGGATCCTTTATGGCGGTTCGGTGAAGCCGTCCAACGCCGCCGAACTGATGGCGGTGGCCAATGTGAACGGCGCACTGATCGGCGGCGCCAGCCTGAAGGCAGCCGATTTCCTGGCGATTGCGGCAGGGTGCCCCTAAGTACTGGAGGTGCATGATCGGGCGGGCAGCCGGTGGTCGTCCGGGGGGTGACAATACCCCGTGCAATCGTGTAGACACCGCGCGACTTCAAACCCCGCAGGCTTCTGCCGCAGCCGGCTCCCCGGCGCAGCGAGCATGCGATGGAAGGACCCGATGCAGAGCGTTATTATCGTCATCCACCTCATGATCGTCGCGACGCTGATCGCCGCGGTGCTGCTGCAGAAGTCCGAGGGCGGTGGCCTGGGCGTCGGCGGCGGTGGCGGCGGCGGTTTCATGTCGAGCCGCGGCACCGCAAACCTGCTGACCCGCACCACCGGTATCCTGGCGGCGGGCTTCTTCGTCACCAGCATGTTCCTGTCATGGCTCGCCGCCTATGACCGGAAGCCGAGTTCAGTGATCATTCCGGACTCGGCGCCGATCTCGCAGCCCGGCGCGCCGGTGGCGCCGCCGACCTCCGGCGGGCTGCTCGATTCGCTGCGCAAGACCGATCAGCAGCAGGCGCCGGCGGCTCCGACGGGCCCGCAGGCTCCGCGGTCGCAATAAAGCAGGGCGGACATGCAGGGCGGAGGCTACCGTCCTGCATCAACAGCCGCCATCAAGAGCCTACATTCACTTCGATTTTCAAGTCACCCACAGCCATTCCGAATTCCGGTCTCTGGCTGCGATTTCGTTTTTGCGAATCGGGTGCTGAGCCTTAAAGGTTGAACCCCATGGCGCGGTACATCTTCATCACCGGCGGCGTGGTCTCCTCGCTCGGCAAAGGTCTGGCATCAGCGGCGCTCGGCGCCCTGCTGCAGGCGCGGGGCTACAAGGTCCGTCTTCGCAAGCTCGATCCCTATCTCAATCTCGATCCCGGGACGATGTCTCCGTATCAGCACGGCGAGGTGTTCGTCACCGACGACGGCGCCGAGACCGATCTCGATCTCGGCCATTACGAGCGTTTCACCGGGCGCCCTGCGACAAAGCAGGACAACATCACCACCGGCCGGATCTATCAGGACATCCTGACCAAGGAGCGGCGCGGCGACTATCTCGGCGCCACCATCCAGGTGATCCCGCACGTCACCAACGCCATCAAGGATTTCGTCCTCGACAGCAATGACGACTACGATTTCGTGCTGGTCGAGATCGGCGGCACCGTCGGCGACATCGAGGGCCTGCCGTTCTTCGAGGCGATCCGCCAGATCAAGAACGACCTGCCGCGCGGCCAGTGCATCTATGTGCATCTGACGCTGCTGCCGTTCATCCCCAGCGCCGGCGAGCTGAAGACCAAACCGACCCAGCATTCGGTCAAGGAACTGCGCTCGATCGGCATCCAGCCGGACATCCTGCTGTGCCGCTGCGACCGGCCGATCCCCAAGGAAGAGCGCCGCAAGCTCGGCCTGTTCTGCAACGTCCGCGAAAGCGCCGTGATCGAGGCGCGCGACGTCGACAACATCTATGCCGTGCCCGAGGCCTATCACGACGCCGGGCTGGACGACGAAGTGCTGGCGGCATTCGGCCTGACGTCGCGGGCCCCGCTGGCGCTGCAGAGCTGGCACGACATCAACGAGCGCGTCCGCAATCCCGAGGGCGCGGTGACCATCGCCATCGTCGGCAAGTACACCGGCATGAAGGACGCCTACAAGTCGCTGACCGAGGCGCTGTCCCATGGCGGCATCGCCAACAAGGTGAAGGTCAATCTCGACTGGATCGAGAGCGAGGTGTTCGAGAACGAGGACCCGGCGCCGTTCCTCGAACACGTCAACGGCATCATGGTGCCCGGCGGATTCGGCCAGCGCGGCGCTGAGGGCAAGATCCGCGCGGCGCAGTTCGCAAGGGAGCGCAAGGTGCCGTATTTCGGCATCTGCTTCGGCATGCAGATGGCGGTGATCGAGGCGGCGCGAAACCTCGCCGGCATCAAGGATGCCAACTCCACCGAATTCGGCGAGACGTCGGAGCCGGTGGTCGGCCTGATGACCGAATGGCTGCGCGGCAACGAGCTCGAGAAGCGCCACAATGCCGGCGATCTCGGCGGCACCATGCGGCTCGGCGCCTATCCCGCGGCGTTGCGCGCCGGCAGCAAGGTATCCGAAGTCTATGGCGGGGCGCTGGAAATTTCCGAGCGCCACCGCCACCGCTACGAGGTCAACACCGCCTACAAGGACCGCCTCGAACAGCACGGCCTGCGCTTCTCCGGCATGTCGCCGGACGGCGTGCTGCCGGAGATCGTCGAATATGAGAACCATCCGTGGTTCATCGGCGTGCAGTACCACCCCGAACTGAAGTCCCGGCCGTTCGAGCCGCACCCGCTGTTCGCGTCCTTCATCAAGGCGGCGGCGGCACAGAGCCGGCTGGTCTGACAGCGAAGCGGGTGACTGCATTTGCTCAGGGGCCTTGGCCCCCGGGCCGAGCCGGCCGTTACTTCAGCCCGATCGGGGGGGCGGTGAACGCCCCGGCGTCGGCCATCTCGTTGTTGCCGAAGGTGAGAATCTGTCCGCCGTTCGACGACGCCAGACCGGCGCCGTTGGCCCATATGGTCGAAGCGCCCACATGAAAGGCGACACCGCCGCTGGCGCTGATGCCGGTGCCGTTCTGCGTTGTGTTGGAGTGGTCGACCAGGACGCCGATTCCGCCCGAGCCGGCAATTGCCGTCGCCGAAAATCCGAAGGTCGCATTGCCGCTGGCGACGCTGTCGCGCACCGACATGTTGATCACGCCCGTGCTGGGCGCCGAGGTGTCGGCGCTGAAGCCGCTGGTATTGCCATGGGCGAGGGTGCGCACGATGGTGACGGTTGCGCCGCCGCTACCGGTCGGCTTGATCGCCACGGCGCCGGCGCTGTTGTTGGTCAGGACCGTATCGCTGACGAACAGTTTGCTCGCTGCGGCGGGCTGGAACAGGATTCCGAACCCGTTCGGTGCGGCTGCGGTGAATTCCCGAATCAGACACTTCTCGACGTGCAGGGCGCCGCCGGCAATGAACCGGATGCCGTTCAGTCCGGGAACTGTCACCGTCCCCATGAAGTCTATGCCGCGCAGGACTACTACGTCACTGGCGCCGGCGTTGACGATAACGCCATTGGTGCCGGCAACGACAACACCGGCCTGGACGTTGGCGCAGTCGATGGTCATCGCCTTGGTGATAGTGACAGCGCCGAAGCCGCCGGGATCGATGCAGTTGATCTCGCCGCCAGCCGCGGTCTTGGAAATGGCGCCCGCAAAGGTCTTGCACGGCGCGGTACGGCTGCATGGATTGGCATCATCTCCAACGCCTGAGACCCAGGTGCGCGTTGCCTGCGCGTGGGCCGGCGCAGTGAACGCGGCCAACGTGGCGATCAAACCAAGGATGCCCAGCACAGATGCGCGTAGCTTCATCTCTCCCTCCCATGTTGGCGATACGATTTCTGGGGTCGTCGTTGCGACCGGTCGGCAGTCTAGACGTCGCCAGCAGAAAAACAACCTCAACGTGCTTATGCGTATTTGTTCGCCTCCCGTGCATTTCACCGCACTGACCCCGGCGTCTCAACGGCCCGCAGCGGTGCAATGCCGCGGCAGCATGAACAGGCGCCGAGCCCCGCGCGAACCGGCCAAGACAGCCCGCTGGCCAGCGGCTATAACGCCCCCACAAAAATCGGAGGAAACCAATGATCTACGAGATGCGTGTCTACCGCTGTCTGCCCGGCCGGTTGCCGGCCTTGCTCAATCGGTTCACCAACACGACGCTGAAGCTGTGGGACAAGCATGGCATCAAGCAGGCCGGCTTCTTCACCACGCTGATTGGCGAGTCCAACCAGGAGCTGACGTATTTCCTGGCCTGGGACTCGATGGCCGATCGCGAGACCAAGTGGAACGCATTCCAGAGCGACCCGGACTGGATTTCGGCGCGCGCCAAGACCGAGGAGAGCGGGCAGATCGTCGGCAATATCGTCAGCCAGTTGCTGGCGCCGACCGCATTCTCGGCGGTGAAGTAACGCAGCTGGCGTCGGATGGGTTGAGCGCTTGCGAAACCCATCCTGCTGCCGGCAATGATCTGATGGGTTTCACCTCCGGCGCGCCGGGCGCGCCCTCGGTTCTACCCATCCTACCAGAGCACAGGAACATCCCTTGAACGCCATCACCTCAGCCGCCCCGATCGTGTCCGCCGGCGCCGTCCGCTTCGGCAATGCGCTGCCGCTGTCCATCATCGCGGGTCCATGCCAGCTGGAGAGCCGCGCGCATGCGCTCGAGGTGGCGTCTGCGCTGAAGGAGATCGCGACCCGGCTGGGCATCGGTCTCGTCTACAAGACCTCGTTCGACAAGGCCAACCGCACCAGCGTCTCCAGCGCCCGCGGAATCGGGCTGGACGAGGCGCTGCCGATCTTCGCTGAGATCCGCGAGACGTTCGGCCTGCCGGTGCTCACCGACGTGCACGAGATCGAGCAGTGCGCGCGCGCGGCCGAGGCGGTGGACGTGCTGCAGATCCCCGCCTTCCTGTGCCGGCAGACCGATTTGCTGGTGGCGGCGGCGGTGACCGGGAAGGTGGTCAACGTCAAGAAGGGCCAGTTCCTGGCGCCGTGGGACATGGCCAATGTGGTGAGCAAGCTGACCTCGTCGGGCAATGACCGGGTGCTGGTCACCGAGCGCGGCGTGTCGTTCGGCTACAACACGCTGGTGTCGGACATGCGCGCACTGCCGATCCTGGCCCGCACCACCGGCGCGCCGGTCATCTTCGACGCCACTCATTCGGTGCAGCAGCCCGGCGGCAAGGGCACCACCTCGGGCGGCGAGCGCGAATTCGTGCCGGTGCTGGCGCGCGCCGCGGTGGCGGTGGGCGTCGCCGGCGTGTTCATCGAGACCCATCCCGATCCCGACCACGCGCCGTCGGACGGTCCCAACATGGTGCCGCTGCGCGATTTCGAGGCGCTGATCCGCAACCTGATGGCGTTCGACGCGCTGGCCAAAGCCGGCGCGCATTGATGCCACGCCGTCGGCCGGCGACGGCGCGCTGATGCCGCCAGTCCTCAATATCATCGCGCTGGCCTCGTTTGCCGCCGCGCTGTCGACGCGGGCGCTCGATCCGGTGCTGCCGCACGTTGCCGACGAACTCGGCGTCAGCATCGCCACCGCCGCCGGGCTGTCGTCGGCACTGGCCTTTACCTTTGCCATCGTGCAGCCGGCGCTGGGTGCCGCTGCCGACCTGTTCGGCAAGGCGCGGCTGATGGTGGTGTGCCTGGTGCTGCTCGGCATCGCCAACATCCTGGGCGCGCTGACATCGTCGTTTGAATTGCTGCTCGCCACCCGGGTGCTCGGCGGCATCGGCGCCGGCGGCGTGTTTCCGGTGACGCTCAGCCTGACCAGCGATCTCGTGGCGCCCGGCCAGCGCCAGATCGCCATCAGCCGCGTGCTGGCCGGCGCCATGACCGGCAACCTGCTGGGCGCTACCGCGTCGGGCGTGATCGGCGATCTGCTCGGCTGGCGCGGCGTGCTGGCGGTGCTCGCCGTGCTGGCCATCGTCGCCTCGTTCGCCGTGTCGTTCGGCTTCAAGGGCGCTGCGCTCGCCAGGCCGCCGGGCAGGGTGGACCTGCGCGTGCTGCGCACCGGCTATCGCACCATCTTCGCCAATCCCAATACCAGGTTCGTCTACGGCGCCGTCTTCATCGAAGGTTGCTGCGTGCTCGGGCTGTTTCCCTATGTTGCCTCGTTCCTGTTCGAACGCGGGGTGACCAGCCTGTCGATCGCCGGTCTGGTGCTGGCGTGCTTCGCCTTCGGCGGGCTGTTCTACACCGCCTCCATCTCGCGCATGCTGCCGCGGATCGGCGTCAACGGCATGATGATCGGGGGCGGCGCGCTCATCGCGCTGCAACTGGCGATCGTCGCCTTCGGCCCGCCGTGGCAGGCGCAGGCCCTGAGCCTGCTGTTCATGGGCTGGGGCTTCTACATGATCCACGGCTCGCTGCAGATCTTTTCCAGCGAACTGTCGGAGGAGGCGCGCGCCAGTGCCATGTCGCTGCACGCGTTCTGCTTCTTCATGGGTCAGACCGTGGGACCGATCGCCTACGGTTTCGGCCTGCTCAATCTCGGCAAGATGCCGACGCTGCTTGCCGCCGCCGCCGTCATGCTGGGACTTGGCTTTGCCTGCGCGCGCTTGCTGAAGCCGACGCGACCGACGGATGCGGATGGTGCGGCGGCGTAGCGGCGGTCAGCCGAACCGGCCGGTGACGAAACGCTGCGTGCGCTGATCTTTCGGCGTCAGAAAGATCTGGCTGACCGGACCGAATTCGCCGAGTTCGCCGAGATACATGAAGCCGGCATAGTCGGACACCCGCGCGGCCTGCTGCAGGTTGTGGGTGACGATGACGATGGTGTGGTCGTGCTTGAGCTCGTCGATGGTCTGCTCGATCTTGGCCGACGAGATCGGATCGATGGCCGAGCAGGGTTCGTCGAGCAACAGCACCTCCGGCCGCAGGGCGATGGCGCGGGCGATGCTGAGGCGCTGCTGCTGGCCGCCGGAAAGATCGAGGCCGCTTTTCCGCAACTGGTCCTTGACCTCGTCCCACAGCGCGACGCGGCGCAGCGCCAGTTCGACTTCGGCGTCCATGTCCGCTTGGGTGAGGCTTCGATTGAGGCCGATGCCGAAGGCAATATTGTCATAGATCGACATCGGAAACGGCGTCGGCTTCTGAAACACCATGCCGATCCGCGTGCGCAGCGCGGCTACATCCTGATCGCGCGCCAGGATGTTGTCGCCGTCGAGCAGCACTTCGCCCTCGACGCGCTGCCCGGGATAGAGACTGTACATGCGGTTGAAGACGCGCAGCAGGGTCGACTTGCCGCAGCCGGAGGGACCGATCAAGGCGGTGACCCGGTTGGCGTAGATCGGCAGCGAGACGTCCTTGAGGGCGAGGTTGCCGTCCTGATAGTAGAAGTTGAGATTGCGGACGGTCATTTTCTCCGGCACCGCAACGTCGTCGTGCTTTGACCTGATGATCTCGGCCAGATGGTCGCGGGCTGCCGCGGCCTTGCGCGCCGCCTCGGCACGCCACCTTTCCGCCACCGCCTTCGGGTCGGTCGTCAGGATTTCCGTCATCGATCAGCCATCCGCTCGGTTTGCCGAGTAGATGGAAAACTAAACAGAAGCCGTCCGGTTGCGTTGATCAGGGTCAAAATCGCGAAGGGCAATCCTGACCTTTTCGCTGCCGTTTGCCTTCAGTGTTGCGACGTGCGGCTGAGTTCCTGCCGGGCCTGGCGCAGTTCGCGGTCGGTGGCGCGCAGGCGAATCTCGTCCGAGGCAAGCGCCGCCAGCGCACTGAGCGTCTCTGTCTGGTCGCGATCCAGCCTGCGCGGCTCGCGGTCGATCACGCATATCGATCCCAACGCGAATCCATCGGGATCGATCACCGGGGCGCCGGCGTAGAACCGGAAGTGGAGATCGCCGGCAACCGCCGGATTGTCCGCAAACCGCTTGTCGAGCGCCAGGTTCTCGACGGCGAACACGCCGCGCTGCAGGATCGTCTGGTTGCAGAATGCCCAGCTGCGGGGCGTCTCCGGAATATCGATTCCCCGGCGTGACTTGAACCACTGACGCGTCGGGGTCAGCAGGGTCATCAGCGAGACCGGCATCGCCAGAACGTTGCCGGCCAGCCGCGTCAGCCGGTCAAATGACTTTTCGGGCGCGGTATCGACAAGTCCCGTCCGCTCCAGTGCCATGAGCCGCTGGCTTTCGTTCGCCGCAATCGGAAATGCCGGCGTGCCCTCGATCGCCGGGGAGGTCGCAGCGTTCACGAGGATTGCGGCGAGGGCGTTCTGGACAAGCTGCAGCGACGCGATGCGAAGCGGCGGATGGGCGACGCCCGCCGTGAGCGCCGGATCGTCGGCGCCTCCGACGACAATGATACGCGCGTGACCGAGCGCGGGCGTCGCCGCCAGATTGCGGATGAAGGAACGCCGGTCCGCATCGTCGTCCTGGAGATCGACGACCACGGCCGCGGGCAGGCGCGAGCCGATCGCAAACGACGCCGAATAGGTGTCGGCGTGCAAATCGGCGGACCATTCGCTCACGGTGGAAAGCAGGCGATCATAGAGCGGCAACCGGGCAGGGGAGGCAAGAACCACCACGACTGCCGACGACATCGCAGCCGCCGGGTGCGGCCGCTTCATGAGAGCCATCACATCAGCGCGGTAGACGCGGCGATGGCCACCGGGGGTTTTCCAGGAGGTCAGCGAGCCGCCCTCCACGAGCAATTGCGCCGTGCGCACCGAAATTCCCAGTAGCCGGGCGGCCTGCGATGTCGTCAGAACGTCATGTTCCATTGGTCGATGTCCACCGGCGTGGCGATTTCGCGCCAGCCCCATGTTCCGGCTGTGCGCCCTGCGCCACATCAACCGAACCTAATCAGCAAATTTTTCAAAATCAAGTAAATGTGACGTATTTGCTTAATTTGATAGATTTGATATTAGAACGCCGTTCTTGCGGAGGTGCCCTGATGACCCGTTCCGGCGTGCTTAAAGAGTCATTCGTTGCGACAACTGCCCCACGGGGCGGATCCGTGCGTCGCCGTTGCGATTTCGGCATGATGATAGCGGGCGCGACGCTGGTCGGCCTGACACTGGCAGTGGCGCTCTTCGGGCCGGGCTGGCAGGCGCAGGTCGCCGCCTTCATCGTCATGGCCGGCGCCCTCTACATGCTGCACGCTGCGCTGCGAACGTTCTCCAGCGGGCTGTCCGTGGAGGCGCGCGCGATCGCGCTTGCGTTGCATTCGTTGTCGTTCGTCGTCGGCCAGTCCGCAGGCCCGATCGCCTACGGTGTCGGCCGGCTGCATTTCGGCAAGTTGCCGGCCTTGCTGGCGACGGCGGCCGCCATCACCGTTCTCGCCTTCGCCTGGGTGAAATGGCCGCGCCAGGGCAAACGCGGCGAGAGCCGGCGGGCGAGCCGCGCCGCCGTGGATTGACGGCGGGTCGCGGCGATCGCCTCGCATTGCCGCTCAAGACTTCCCGTGCCGGCCGCCTATCCTCCTGCAATCACTTCAAAACATCGATCGCGCCTCATAAACATCAAGTAAAAGTGATGTAATTGCTAAATTTGATATATTTGATACTTTGTCTCCGTTCGTCCAACGGAGGTACCTCATGACCAACGCTTTCCTCACTCAAGATCCGGCCGATCCCGCTGCAACCCGCAATGGACAGGCTCAGAGCCAGTACGACTTTATCGTCTGCGGGGCGGGCCCCGCCGGTTCGGTCGTTGCCGCGCGGCTGGCCGAGAATCCCGAGGTGCGTGTGCTTCTGATCGAGGCCGGCGGCAGCGACGACGTTCCGGAGGTCATGACACCGTCTTTGTGGCCGCTGAACCTGGGCTCCGAGCGCGACTGGGCCTTTGCCGGCCAGCCCAATCCCCACCTCAATGGCCGGACCATTCCCTTCAACATGGGCAAGGTTCTGGGCGGCAGTTCGAGCATCAATGTCGGGGTGTGGGCGCGCGGTCATCGCAACGACTGGGAACACTTCGCGCGCGAGTCGGGCGATCCGGCCTGGGGCTACGAGTCGGTGCTGCGCATCTACCAGCGCATCGAGGATTGGCAGGGCGCCAGCGATCCGCGCCGCCGCGGCACCGGCGGCC
>DATCUS010000359.1:0-3057 GCA_036561845.1 Tardiphaga sp.
AGCATGCCGGCATCGGCGAGCCGCTGCGCCAGCGGCGCCGGTGCCACCAGCACGTCACAGGCGAGGCCGTTGATCTGCTGCTCCAGCACCTCGCTGTCGAACGGATGGTGCAGCGCCAGCGTGCCGCCCGCCAGCAGCCAGGCCACCAGCGACGACGCCACGCTGGCGAAGGAGCACGGCGCCAGCGCCGACAGGATGGTGGCGCCTTGCGGCAGGCCGCTCTCCAGGAACACCGCGAGTCCGCCGGAAATCAGATTGAGGTGGGTGCGCGGCACCGCGCGAAACCCGTCGGCGGTGACGTCGAAGGAGATGATCGCCGCGCGCCGCGCGTCCTGGGTCACCGGCAGCGGTTCAGCGAATTCGGCGGCCATCGCCGCGTCGAGCGACGCCATGCCCTCCGGCAGGTCGTTGCCGAAACCGCAGACATGACGGATCGAGAACGCCTCGGCGGCAGCGTTCATCGCCAGGTCGGCATGGCTGACGCCGTCGATCCGGCTGGACGTGACGATGGCGCGTGCACCGGTTCGGTTGAGCGCCATGGTGAGTTCGGCCTGCCGCCACAACTGCGGCAACAAGGCCACCACGAGACCCGCGCGGTGCGCGGCCAGCACGGTCAGCATGAATTCGACAGTGTTGGGCAATTGCACCGCGATCACCGAATTGGCTGGCAGGCCGCTGGTGATGAAATGCGCGGCGAGCGCCGCGATTCGCTGTTCGGCCTCGGCGAAGGTCAGGCGCTGCGGCGCTGTGCTGGTCACCCGCATCTTGTCGGCGGGGTCAATCAGCGCCAGCGCGCCCGGCTGGCGGGCGAGAATGCGGCGGAACAGGCCGTCGAGCGTGGGCGATGCGTTGGCTGTGGTCACGATTCACTTCCGATCGGGTCTGTGCCACCAGGTCTCGGGGAGGTAGCCCGTCAACGCCGTGGCTACAGGCCGTTCTATCCGATTCCATCGGGCAATCCATTGTTCCCCGACGTAGTAGAGCGGAATTGCGTAGAAGCCGGACATCAGCACCCGGTCCAGCGCGCGGACCGCCGCGACGAAATCGGTCCGGTCGCGGGCCACCAGCATGGCCGCGATCATGGCGTCGACGGCAGGATCCCTGGCGCCCATGTAGTTGCGGGTGCCTGTGAGGTCCGCCGCCTCGGTGCCCCAGTAGAACGATTGCTCGTTGCCCGGCGACAGCGACTGGTCCCAGCGGTTCTGGATCATGTCGAAATCGTAGCTGAGACGGCGCTGGTCGAACTGCACGCCGTCGACCGATCGCACCGAGGCTACGATGCCGGCGCGCTTGAGATCGCGTCCATAGGCCAGCGCGATGCGCTCCTGGTCGCGCGTCGTCACCAGGATCTCGAAGGCGAGGGGAGTCCTCGTGCCGCGCTGCCGCAACAGGTTGCCGTCGAGCACATAGCCGGCCTGGGCCAGCAACGCCAGCGCGGTGCGCAGTGCGCCGCGGTCGCGCCCGGAGCCGTCACTGACCGGCAGCCGATAGCTGCCGTCGACGATATCGGGGGGCAGCCGCGCCATGTACGGCTGCAGCAGGCTGCGCTCGCGCGCATCGGCGGCGCGGGAATAGGCGGACAGTTCGGATCCGGCGAAGAAGCCGCCGGAGCGGGCATAGAGGCCGAAGAAATAGTTGCGGTTGATCCATTCGAAATCGAACAGCAGGGTCAGCGCCTGGCGCACCCGCGCGTCGGCGAACATCGGCCGCCTTGTGTTGAACACCAGGAATTCCGACGGCTTCGGCAGCCCGGTCTTGATGCTGTCGCGGATCACGTCGCCGCCGCGCGCGGCGGGGAAGTCGTAGCCCTCGTGCCAGCGCGACGGTTCGTTCTCGACGCGGAAGTCATACAGGCCGCGCTTGAACGCCTCGAAATGGCCGTTCGCCTCGCGGTAGAAGTCCAGCCGGATCTCGTCGAAGTTCCACAGCCCGCGATTGACCGGCAGGTCGCGGCCCCAATAGTCGGGATTGTGGGTCAGGGTGACGCTGGCGCCGGCTTTGACGGCGGTGACGCGATACGGCCCGGAGCCCAGCGGCGCGGCCATCGAGGTCTCCTCGAAGGTGGCGACGTCGATGGCGTGCTTCGGCAGCACCGGCATCAGGCCGAGGATCAGCGGCAGTTCGCGGTCGGGCGCACCGCCGAAATCGAACCGCACCGTGCGCGGGTCGAGCGCCTCGGCCCTGGTGACCTTGGCGTAGAACTGGCGGTGGTTGGGACGGCCCTTGTCGCGCAGCAGCTGCCAGGAGAACACCACGTCCTCGGCCGTGACCGGCCGGCCATCGGAGAATTGCGCGCGCGGATTGATCCGGAAGGTAACATAGGTCCGGGCGTCGTCGGTCTCGATGCTCTCGGCCAGCAGGCCGTAGAGCGTAAACGCTTCGTCGTTGCCGCGGGTCATCAGGCTTTCGATGACGAAGCCGCGGACCTGCTGCACCGCCTGGCCGCGCACGATCAGCGGGTTAAGGCTGTCGAAGGTGCCGAGAATGCCCTGGATCAGCCGGCCGCCCTTGGGCGCGTCCGGATTGGCATAGGGCATGTGCGTGAAGCCGGCCGGCAGCGCCGGCGCGCCGTGCATGGCGATGCCCTGAGTCGCGATGGCCGCCTGCGCCCGCTCCGCAGGCAGGCCCAGCAGGCAAAGCGCCAGCGCGATGCCAGCCCAGCGCGGACGGTTCGCAACACGGGTTGCAGCATCACGGTTTGATTCGGCACGGCTCACCCGGAAACACTAGCATAACCGTCCTGCAGCACTGCCCGCGCTATCAAATATGGTTGTCGGCATTGATCTTTTCGCCCGCCAATGTATTGAAGGCGGGCAATTGACGAGGTCGGCGCGGCCTGTCACGTAACGGCCTCAATTGGCAACGAGACACCGGCCAACGGGTCAGATTCAGCGCTTGCTTCGGTGGGAGCGCCACCGTTCAGAAAGGGTTTTCCGCAATGAATTTCCGTCTCTTGGCCGCGTCGGTGGCTCCGCGCGGGCGGGTTTTCGCCCTGCTGGCGGCAACGGCACTGACCGCCACGACCATGGTCCCCGCCGCCCAGGCCCAGGCGCCTGC
>DATCUS010000360.1:0-2679 GCA_036561845.1 Tardiphaga sp.
GCGATCGGCGAGCCGCCCGGCCAGCGGCGAAGCGATGGCGCCGGCGACACCGGCCAGGGCGAACAGGCCGATTCCGGTCTGCGACAGACGGAACGCCGGTCCGGCCAGCAGCAGCGGCGTGACGGTCCAGAACAGGCTGAAGGAGGCAAACAGCGCCGCCTGATAGAGCGCGCGCCGGCGCAGCACCGGCGTCGTCACGACCAGACGTCCCATCGACGCCAGCAGTGCACCGTAGCTCATGCGCGAGTGCGGCCGGCGTTGCGGCAGCACCATGCGCAGGACGATCGCCAGTACCGCCATCATCACCGCCGACAGCACGAACACCACACGCCAGCTCGACCAGGCGGTGATGAGGCTGGCGACCGGCCGCGCCAGCATGATCCCCAGCGCCAGGCCGCTCATGACGTTGCCGACGGCCCGGCCGCGAATGGCTTCCGGCGCCAGATGCGCGGCATAGGGAACCAGGATCTGCACGGCGACCGAGCCCAGACCGATCAGCAGCGACGCTGCGAGAAACGGCGCGGGATGCGACGACAGGGCGGCGCCGAGCAGCGCCAGGGCCCCGAGCCCGATCACGCAAAGCACCAGCCGGCGGTTCTCGACGAGGTCGCCGAGCGGCACGATCAGCAGCAGGCCGGCGCCATAGCCGATCTGCGTCAGGGTCACGATCAGGCCGGTCGCTCCTGATGGCATCCCCAGCGCGGCGCCGATCGGCCCGGCCAGCGGCTGCGCATAGTAGATGTTGGCAGCAATCAGCCCGGTGGCGACGGCGAGCAGGATGGTCAGCCCCCGCGACATCGGGCTTGCCGCGGAATGCTGGCTGTGTGGCGCGGGCGCGTGCATCGAACAACTCCATATAAAGGGAACATTTGTTCCCTAATTAAGCAAAAGAGGTCTCGACTCAGTCGAGAAGTTTCATGGCAGCGTCGACCACGGCGGTCATTTCCCTGCGGGATCGCCCTGTCTTGCCGGCCACCCGCATGCCGCCGGCGATGCAGAGCATGAGCAGCGCCAGCGCTTTGGGATCACGTTGCGATGCGATCGATCCGTCGGCCTGTCCCTGCGCGATGAGTTCGGCGAACAGCGATTCGTTGCGCTTCACCGCCGCAGCGACGGATGCGCGCACATCCGCGTCGAAGGTCGCCAGTTCGACGGTGCTGCCGACCACGAGGCAGCCGCGCCGGCCTTCCTCGCCATGCGAGGATTCCGCATAGATGTCGAGCAGAGCGCGCAGCCGCTCACGTCCGGACCGGGCAGCGGCAAAGCGTTGCGCAGCCAGTTCGTCGCGCTTGCCGATGTAGCGGGCGAGGGCGGCGAGGAAGATCGCGGGCTTGTCCTTGAACGCCTTGTAGATACTGCCCGAGGCCAGCGACATCGCGGCCTTGAGATCGGCGATCGAGGTCGCGTGAAAACCACGCTCCCGGAACACGCCGATCGCCTTGTCCAGCGCATCGCCGATATCGAACTCGCGGGGGCGTCCCGGGCTTCGCAGTGTCTGTTTGGTGCCTTGCATGGCACTGATATAGAGAATGATCGTTTCCTAATCAAGGGTGATATTCATGGGCGACGTCTCGGCCTCATGGTTCGAGACGCGCCCGAAGTCGGGCGCTCCTCACCATGAGGGACTGGCGGTGTGGGCGCTCGACAGATGGCGCGCCTGTCATCCTGTCGTCATCTGCTGTACGCATGACACCATCATGCGCTTCCTCACCACGTTCCAGACCACTGACTTCCTCGACACCCTGCTCAGCCTGACCGTGGCATTCGTGCTGGGGACGCTGATCGGCGCCGAGCGGCAGTACCGGCAGCGCACCGCCGGGCTGCGCACCAACGTGCTGGTGGCCGTGGGCGCCGCGGCCTTCGTCGACCTTGCGATGCATCTGGCCGGCGCCGACGGTGCGGTGCGGGTGATCGCCTATGTGGTGTCGGGCATCGGCTTCCTCGGCGCCGGCGTCATCATGAAGGAAGGCACCAATGTCCGCGGCCTCAATACCGCGGCGACGCTGTGGGGCTCGGCGGCGGTCGGCAGTTGCGCCGGCGCCGACCTGATCGCGCAGGCCATGGCCCTCACGGTGTTCGTGCTGGCCGGCAATACGCTGCTGCGGCCGCTGGTCAACGCCATCAACCGCGCGCCGCTCGACGAGCGCTCGTCGGAGGCGACCTATTACGTCAAACTCACCGTCGCCGACGACGCGCTCGCCGACATGCGCGACCTGCTGGTCGAGCGGCTGGAGCGCGCCAACTATCCGGTGGCCAGCCTTGCCGTCGAGGACCATGGCGAGGACCAGCAGGAGATCGTCGCCACGCTGGTGAGCACGGCGATCGATCCCGGCGAACTCGATATCGTGGTCGCCGATCTCAAACGCGGCAAGGGGGTCGACCACGCGACCTGGGAAGTCAGCACCAAGGACTGATCGGCGGTCGGCGGAACCGCGCGCGGCGTCAATGCGACAAACCGGGCGTGAGGGGCCGGGAACCTTGCGATCCCGCATCCGTTGTTCACCCGACATAACCAGGTGGATGCCATGACCCCGATCCAGACCAAGCGCGCATTTCGCAGGGACCTGCTGCTGGCAGGCGTGATGGTGGCGGCGGGGCTGGCGCTGTCCGTAGCCTCGGTGGTGCAGTTGCGGGCGCATCCTCCGCAGCTGATGGCGCAGGCGACCCCGCCGCTGCAGT
>DATCUS010000361.1:0-7444 GCA_036561845.1 Tardiphaga sp.
ACCGCCCTCAATGCGGCGCTGCCCACCTGTCGCGCATCGCGCTGGCCGACGGACTGGCCGGCGCCAGCCTGCTGGCGCCGCAGATGAGCTTTCCCGGCATGATGCGGACGGCATGGCCACGGCGTGGCGCTCCGGCAAGCGCCGGTGGTGGCCACCGCAGCAACTGCCGTTACCAGCGGCGTCGCCTGGCTCGGCGGCTGGTCCTGTTTCAACTGACCTGCCGTGACGCGCACAGCCGGCAGAAATCCCGTCATTCACGATCGCGCGTTAAGGTTTCCGCAACCTTTGCGCCGGGCTGGGGTTGATAAATACCGATTATACCTGACAAGGGTACCGGGGCGACGGGGGGAACAGACACCAGAAGAGACCACCATGGACGATATCCAGACGCGGCGATGCGTATCCGGCTTTCTCGATGCTTTTTACGCAGGCGACGCAGCGCGCCTTGAGGATTGCTGCCATGAGGACATCGACAGCATCACCTATGCGCCGATCGAACTGTTTCCGCATCTCGGCCAGCACCGCGGCAAGGCCTGGGCAGCGGAGGCCGTCCGTACCCAGCAGGAGCGCTATTCGAGCCGCCGCTTCGAGACCAAGTTCATGGCGGTGGACGGACCGAAGGCTGCGACCATCCTGCAGGTGGCGCTGCAGAAACGCAGCGACCAGCGCATCCTGCGCTTCGAAATCGCCGATTTCTTTACCCTGCGCGACGGGCTGGTGGCCGAACACCGTTCGTTCTTCGATTCCTTCGACCTGGTGCAGCAGGTGCTCGGCCGCGATCTGACCCCCGACTACGCCGCCAGCGTCCGCCTCGCCATGCGCCCCAGCTAGCGGTTCGCGTGGCGGCAAATCCGCGCCGCGGTTGAACCTGCCGAACTGTTGCCGCGACTGATTGGGGTTTGGGACCAATCAGGGCAACCGGATGAAAATCGCACTGCTGATCCTGCTGGGGCTGCTGCTGGGTTTGCTGGGCGGCGGCGCCCTCGGCATCGGTGCCGGCATCGCCTGGGTCGAACTGTTCAAGACCACCAATTTCGAAGGCTACAGCAGCATGCTGGTGTTCTTCACCTTCATGCCGATCGGCGCCCTGACCGGTGCCGTATCCGGCGCGATCCTGTTCGGCGTGATTGCCGCTCGCGACGTGGAAATCGCCATCGAGCGCGTTCCGGCGCGCGACAACGACCGCTGACGGTCAACGCGGCACAGGGAAGCACCGGCGCAGCCAAGCTTCCCTGCATTTGTGCAATGCACAAAATCGAGTTGCATTTGAGCTAAATTGGATTATTCCAAACTTCAACATTCGTACATTCCCGTCGTATCCGGCCCCATTAGGGTCGCCCGACGCTATTTGCCATTTCAGGACGACATCCCATGACAGAGCACAGTCTCTGGCGTTTCTCGCGCGCGTTGCACCGCGCCATCAACGAACGCCAACTCAAAGACCTCACCAACCTGATCGACGACAATGTCGAATGGGCCGTTTACGGGCCGATCGACATGTTTCCCTTCCTGGGCGCACGCCGCGGCAAGCCTGCCGTCATGGAGGTCTGCAAACAGGTCGCGGACAACGTCCGGGTGCATCGATTCGAACGCGAATCGGTGCTGCTCGGCCTTGATTCGGGCGCTTCGATCATGCGATTTTCGCTCACCGCGCTGGATTCCAACCGCCCGATCAGCCTGCGACTGGCGCAATTCGCGCAGTTCAGGGCCGGCATCCTGACCAGCATGCGCGTGGTCATCGATACGTTCGACCTGGTCGAACAGGCGCTGGGTCACCCGCTGCATCTGCCCAGGATCGCCTGAACGCAGGCTGGCCCGAAGTGGCCGTCGCGCGTGGCAAACGGCCCCCCAAATCTGGGCCCGTTTTCCTCACCTGAGACGGGGGCGCTTCACAAGGCGGGATCGTCGCTGTGAACGAGCGATTCACTGCACAAACTAATTCACTGCGCGCTTTGCTGCGCTGCCACAATTCTGCCGGGCCTCAAGCGGTAACATTCGCTTCCGAACGAGGCCTGGCAGGGGCGGCTCGCATGGTGGCGGCGTTGACGATCAAATTGACATGGGGCGCGGCGGCCGTGCTGCTCACCGCAAGCGCACTAATCGCACCGGCCCGCGCGCTGGACCCCTGGAGCATACTGGCGCCGGCACCACCGCCGGAAAATGCGCCGCCTGAAACTGTCGATCAACCGGCGACCGCGCTGGATTTTCCAGAGCCGGACTGGAGCCTGCTCGACACCGGCACCAGCGCCGCGGCGCAATCGTCGCCCCGCCAGCAGCGGGCCGGGCAGCCCGGCGATGTCACCGCGTGGACATCGCAGAACAAACCCGATGGCTCCGCCGCACTCTCCGTCAAGCAGCAGCTGGTGCCATTCTGGGATGCAAGGATCGGGGCTGACATGAACGTGGCGCGGCGCGCACCGAGCACGACCGCTTCCGAGATGCTGCGAGAGAAATACGGACCCGACGGTTCGCCATCGCAATCCGGCGGTACGGCCTGGGCAGCCGTGACCGCGCCGGGCGTCGGATCGATCTGGGACAAGACTGCGATCGAAGCCCGCATCGACCCCGGCCAGGACCAGAGCAAACTCGCGACCACGTTCAGCAAGTCGATGCCGCTTGCCGGCAACCAGTATTCGCTGACCCTGCAGAACGGATACAATGTGGTGCAGCAGGCCGGTCTGCCGGTGATCGGCTTCAACGGCCGCCCGACGCGCAGCTACGAGACCGACCAGTCGGCGAAGCTGCGCCTCAACGACACCGGCACCAGCCTGATCGCCGGCCAGTCACTTTCGACCGTCGACGACAAGTGGCTGCGCAAGGTGGGTGCCGAGCAACAGATTTTCGGCGGCGTCAACATTTCCGCCACGGTCAGCGAGACGCTGCAGGGCCCTGCCAACAAGAGCCTGACCGCGGGCTTCAAGCGCAGCTGGTAGCCGCCGGCCAGCATCGCGAAAAAAGGCCGGAAGCGCGCCGCACATTAGCCGTGATCTCGTCAAATTAACCTGACCAGATGACTATTCTGATTTCGTCGTGCGGGGGACAATCCGCGCTCGCTAAATGCGAACCAGCAAGGAAGAGCCGATGAATGCGATACTTTCCGAAAAAACCGAATCGACGACCGACAGCGATCTCGCCGCCGTCTCCGAAGTCGAGGCAGGGATCCGCGATTTCGTTCGCAACGACGTCGCCTATCTGCGACGGCCGGTGCCGGGCATGCTGAACACCCCGGGCAGCACCGACCTGCCGCTCGAGGCCAGCACCGAGGCCACCGTCAACAGCGTCAACTCATTGATCCAGCGGGTGGCCGGCACGTCGCTCACCGAAATCGAGAACCTGGTGGCGGAGCTCGAGAGCCTGCGCGACCTACTGCACGCCGAGGGGCAGCGCGTCCAGCGCGAGATCTCCGGCTATGCCCAGCTCAGCCAGGCGGCCATGAAATCCACCCGGCTGATCGCCGACAACGTCGCGCAATGGAAGCGCACGGCGGACAATCTGCGCCAGCCCTGAGCGACCTTCGGATCAACGAAAGAACCGCCGGCTCCCTGGGGAGTGCGGCGGTTTTCATTTGAATCCAATTGAACGCAATTGCCCCCTGCCGCGACCAAGTCCTGATGCGCGCATCGCAGCCGCAGTTCTTATCGGGGGCAACAATCGTGCAAACCATACGGCCGAACACAACAGATCCGATCCCGCACCGGGCGTCTCCGCCCAGGATGGGAACGATCATCGTCCGATTCGTCGGCCTTCTGGTGATAGCGGTGGGGTTGCTGGCCTGGGCCTGGAGCCGTTGATCGCCGGCACGTCACGTCGCTCATGCGACATGGTTAGCAAAGTCTGACTAGCGGCTGGCGACCGGAGCGTTGTCCAGCGTGTAACCACCGTCGGCATAACCCTTCACCACCATTCCCGTGACCAGCATCACCGCCAGCGTGATGCTGGCAAAGATGAAGCCTACGAGTTTCAGTCCGGTGCGGTCAGCCATTGTCATCCCCAAAGAGCATCTAGTCGTCGTGTGCATAGTCTCAGAACACGCTTGCAAGGTTCAGAACGCGTTAACGCGGCCCCTGTTCCCTTGAAGAAAAGTGGATTGGTTAACCAGTGTTGCCCCGTTGCGGCACGAACGCGGTCGCGAGGAAGGTCATCACCAGTTCGCCGCGCTGGTTGGTGGCGGTGTTGCGGGCCTGCACGATGCCCCAGCCCGGCCGCGACGCGGTCGCCCGCACCGTTTCCACCTGGTTGACATAACTGATCGTATCGCCCGCCAGCACCGGCTTCAGCCAGCGCAATTCGCGAAACCCCGGCGACGGTCCCCACGTCGCCACCGGCTCGCCGGCCGCGATCTGCGCGGCGGTCTGCCGTTGGCCATCGGCCACCAGCAGCTTCATACCCACCGCGGTGATGTGCCAGCCCGACGCGGCAAGCCCGCCGAACAGCGATCTTCGACCGGCGTCCTCATCGAGATGAAACGGCTGCGGATCGAACTGCGCGGCGAACGTCTTGATCGACTCCGCGGTAAACAGGAACGTGCCGAGTTCGCGGCGAAGTCCGACTTCGATATCTTCAAGAAACTTCATGACGTCGCCTGCTCCGCCGCAGCGCGCCGGCCGAGGATGATCGGTACGATCATTTCCGCAAGCGCCAGACCGGCGGCGTTTCGTACGCTGAATTTGTAGGTGACAATGCCAGTGTCCGGGCGGCTCTGCGACGGCCGCGCTTCCAGCACCTCCACATCCATGGTGAGGTCGTCGCCGGGACGAAACGGCGCCAGCCAGCGCATCTCGTTGACTCCCGGCGAGCCCATCGACGCGGTGCGCTGCAGGAAGCCATCGAAGATCATGCGCATCATGATCGCGCACATGTGCCAGCCGGACCCTGCGAGGCCCTTGAGCAGCGACTTGCTGGCGGCGTCCTCGTCGAGATGCATCGGCTGCGGGTCGAACTCCGCGGCAAACGCGACAATCTCCTCGCGCGTCACGTGGCGCGGCCCGAAGGTGCCGAAATAGCCCGGCGGGAAATCTTCGAATGTCATGGTCATGATGGGAATTGCCGGTGATGAGGCCTGATTGTGGCCGCTATTTGCGTCATTCTCAAGCAACGCGGCCGCATGGCCTGCCCGCGATCTTGCCCGCAACAACGTTCAGCGATAGTGCCTGTCCGGCCAGATTTTTGCATGTCACTTTCGCTGACTCGCCAGGAGAACGTTCGATGTTCGAGTTTCGAGACCTTTTCCAGTGGGACCGCTTCATCACGCCCACGATCATCAAGACGTTCTACTGGCTGGTCATCGTGCTGATCGCGCTGTTCGGCGTATCCGGCGTTTTCTCCGGCCTCGCCGCCATGGCCATCAGCCCGTTCGGCGGATTCATTGTCGTGCTGTCGAGCATCGCCAGCGTCGTCGTCGGTATCATCTTCTCGCGCATCGCCGCCGAATTCGTGCTGATCGTGTTTCGTATCAACGAGCATCTCGGCGCCATCCGCGACCAAGGCCAGGGGCATTGAGGGCTCACTCGCTTCGACCCACACCGCCGTCATCCCCGCCGAAACGCAATTGCGTTTCGGCTGGAGGACGACTTCAGTGA
The DNA here is from genome assembly GCA_036561845.1 of Tardiphaga sp. Taxonomy (GTDB): domain Bacteria; phylum Pseudomonadota; class Alphaproteobacteria; order Rhizobiales; family Xanthobacteraceae; genus Tardiphaga. The sequence continues at coordinate 5,580 of DATCUS010000361.1, forward strand.
GTGCGGCTAGTTATTGAACCGGAAGTGCAGCACGTCGCCGTCGGCGACGACGTATTCCTTGCCTTCCAGCCGCAGCTTGCCGTTGTCGCGCGCGCCGGCCTCGCCGCCGAACGCTATGTAGTCGTCATAGGCGATGGTCTCGGCGCGGATGAAACCTTTTTCAAAGTCGGTGTGGATCACCGCCGCGGCCTGCGGCGCCTTGGTGCCGCGCGTGATGGTCCAGGCGCGGGCTTCCTTCGGCCCGACGGTGAAATAGGTGATCAGCTTCAGGAGCTGATAACCGGCGCGGATCAGCTTATCCAAGCCGGCCTCTTCAAGACCCAGGGTCTCCAAGAATTCCGCGCGCTCGGCGCGCGACAGGGTTGCGATCTCGGATTCGATCTTGGCTGAGATGGCTACGGCGACGGCGCCCTCTTTCGCGGCGTGCTCCGCCACCAGCTTCGAATAGGCGTTGCCGGTGCCGGCGGCGCCTTCCTCGACGTTGCAGACGTAGAGCACCGGCTTCGAGGTCAACAGGCCGAGCATGCCGAAGGCGCGCTCTTCTTCCGGCTTGCGCTCGAGGAAACGCGACGGCTTGCCCTCGCGCAGCAACACCAGCGCGCGCTGCACCAGGTCGAGCTGCTCCTTGGCATCCTTGTCGTTGCCCTTGGCTTTTTTCGTCAAGTTGTCGACGCGCTTCTCGCAGGAGTCGAGATCGGCCAGCATCAGCTCGGTCTCGATGATCTCGATGTCGGCCAGCGGATCGATCTTGCCTTCGACATGCGTGATGTCGTCGTCGACGAAGCAGCGCACCACATGGGCGACGGCGTCGACCTCGCGGATGGTGGCAAGGAACTGGTTGCCGAGGCCCTCGCCCTTCGAGGCCCCCTTCACCAGGCCGGCGATGTCGACGAAGGTCAGCCGCGTCGGGATGATCTGCTGCGACTTGCCGGCGGCAGCCAGCTTGTCGAGCCGCGGATCGGGCACCGCGACCTCGCCGACATTCGGCTCGATGGTGCAGAACGGATAGTTCGCCGCCTGCGCGGCCGCCGTTTCCGTCAGCGCATTGAACAGCGTCGATTTGCCGACATTCGGCAGCCCGACGATACCGCATTTGAATCCCATGACCTGTCCTAAATCTTCGACGGCTTCGCGATGACGCCGTTGTCGTCTTTCGACGTGAAACCCTTGGCCTGCATCGTCAGATGCACCTTGTTCTGAAAGTTGGAGTCGCGACCCACCGCCAGCAGCCCGGCATTGTCGGCCACCGCGTCGATCAGCGCCTCCAGCGCCGGCCGCTCGCTCTTGGCAAAGTCACTGAGCACATGGTTGTGCACCAGTTCCTTGACGCCGGGATGGCCGATGCCCAGCCGTACCCGTCGATACTCGTTGCCGACATGGGCGGAGATCGAACGCAACCCGTTGTGACCGGCGATACCGCCACCGACCTTCACGCGCACCTTGCCGAACGGCAATTCCAGTTCGTCGTGAAACACCGCGATCTCGGCCGGCGCCAGCTTGAAGAAGCCGGCGGCTTCCTGCACCGCGCGCCCGGAGTCGTTCATGAACGTCAGCGGACGCAGCAGGATGACGCGTTCGCGCTCCAGCGTGCCTTCCGAGGTCTCGCCCTGAAAGCGGCGGCGCCACGGTGCAAAACCGTGACGCCGTACCAGCTCGTCGACAACCATGAACCCGATATTGTGCCGGTTGCCCTGGTACTTCGCGCCAGGGTTTCCGAGACCAACAAAGAGTCGCATGACGCGGGTGTCCGCGTTCGCTTACTTCTTCTTCGCGGGAGCCGCAGGTGCCTTGGCACCGGCCGCAGGCGCCTTCGCGCCGGCTGCGGGAGCCTTGGCGCCGGCCGCCGGGGCCTTGGCACCGGCAGC
>DATCUS010000362.1:0-44808 GCA_036561845.1 Tardiphaga sp.
CGTAACGGAAATGCGTGCCGATCAGATCGGAGTCGTTGATCCAGCCGTCATAGACGTTCTTGCCGGACTGCATCTGGGTCTGCAGCTTCTCGACCACGTCGCCTTCCTGGATCAGGTCGTGCTTGAGCTTGATGCCGGTCAACTCGGAGAACGCCTTGGCCAGCGTCTTGGATTCATATTCATGCGTCGTCAAGGTCTCGGAGACGACATTGATCTCCATGCCCTTGAACGGCTCGGCGGCCTTCGCGAACCACTGCAGCTCCTTCAACTGATCGGCCTTGGACAGCGTCGACGGCTGAAACTCGCTGTCGATCCACTTCTGCGCCGCGGCATCGTCGGCGAAGGCCGGCGCGGTGACCGCAGCCGAAGCTGCCATCAGCGCGACTGCACTTGTCATCATCAGAACGCGGGTCCTGACCGCAGGACCCCTGCTTTTCTCTAGGCGTCGCATGTTGTTTCCTCCGTTTGCAGTGACAAATTACTTGGGCCCGGGTTGACCCGGATCCCCTCTTTTCTTCCGCGTCAGACGGTACGAAAAATCGCAACGGCCGAAACGACAGAAAGCACGGTGGCGAGCCACAGGCTCGACAGCTCGATTCCTACTTCCCCGCCCGGAAGCGTCAGGATGGTGTCGGTGCCGACCAGGCCGATCCATGCCAGGTGAATGACGGCAGCCACGATCAGTGAAATGAACAGCCGGTCGCCGCGCGTCGTGGGAATGCGCAGGACGCCGACCCGCTCGGCCTCGGGATAGGCAATTGCAAGCCAGGTCATGAGCGCGAGCGTCATCCCAAGCAGGGTGAAGAAAATCGCGGTCGGGACCGTCCAGCCCATCCATGCGATGCTTTCCATAACGACCTCCCTAGACCCGGCCAAGCGCGAAGCCGCGCGCGATATGATTGCGGACGAACCAGATCACCAGCGCACCGGGGATGCTTGTCAGCACCCCCGCTGCCGCAAGCAGCCCCCAATCGATCCCGGTCGCCGATATCGCCTGCGTCATGATCGCGGAGATCGCCCTGTTGTTGGTCAGCGTACGCGCCAGCAGCAATTCGACCCAGGAGAACATGAAGCAGAAGAATGCCGCGACACCGATTCCGCTGGCGATCAACGGGACGAACACCCGCACGAAAAAGGACGGCAGAGAGTAGCCGTCGAGAAAAGCGGTCTCGTCGATCTCGCGCGGCACGCCCGACATGAAGCCTTCGAGAATCCAGACAGCCAGAGGCACGTTGAAAATGCAGTGCGCGAGCGCCACCGCCCAGATCGAGTCGAACAGGCCGACCGCGGAATAGATGTTGAAATACGGAAGCGCGAACACCGCGGCCGGTGCCATCCGGTTCGACAACAGCCAGAAGAACAGGTGCTTGTCGCCGAGAAAGCGATAGCGCGAGAACGCATAGGCCGCCGGCAGCGCCACCGACAGCGAGATGATCGTGTTGAGCGCGACATAACCGAGCGAGAACAACAGCCCCCCAAGCCATTCCGGACTGTTGAAGATATAGGCGTAGTTCTTCAACGTCGGCTGCTGCGGCAGCAGCGTCATCGTGGTCATGATCTCCATATTGCCCTTGAAGCTGAGATTGACCAGCCAATAGAGCGGCAGCATCAGGAACAGCAGATAAAGGAATAACGTCACTCGCCGTGTCATCACGCCGCCCCCTCTTTTTCTTCGCGCATCGTAATGATCGTATAGAACACCCAGCAAACGCTCAGCGTGATGAGCGTGTAGACGATCGACATCGCGCCGGCCTTGCCGAGGTCAAACTGACCGAGCGCGATCTTGACCAGATTGATCGAGAGCATCGTTGTATAGTTTCCCGGACCGCCGCCGGTCACGATGAACGGTTCGGTGTAGATCATGAAGCTGTCCATGAACCGCAGCAGGATGCCGATGGTCAGCACCCGCTGGAGCTTCGGCAGCTCGATGCGAAGGAACACCAGCATCCGCGAGGCACCGTCGATCTTTGCCGCCTGATAATAGGCATCGGGGATCGCGCGCAGGCCTGCGAAACAAAGAAGCGCGATCAGACTGGTCCAGTGCCAGACGTCCATCAATACGATGACGACCCAGGAACTGATGGCGCTGTTGGTGTAGTTGAAGGGAATGCCGATGGCGTTTACGGTCCAGCCGAACAGCCCGATATTGTCGCGCGCAAAGAGCTGCCAGATGATGCCGACGACGTTCCAGGGCAACAGCAGCGGCAACGCCATCATCATCAGGCAGACCGCCAGCGCCGCGCCTCTCTTCGGCATCGCAAGCGCCACCATCATTCCGAGCGGCACCTCGATCGCCAGGATGATCGCCGAAAATGCCAGGCTGCGGCCGAGCGAGCCATAGAAGCGCTCGCCAAGTTCGCTCCGGGGGTCGAGCAATTCGACATACCACTGGGCGCCGTTCCAGAAGAACTGGTTGTTGCTGAACGTGTCCTGAAATGAATAGTTCACCACGGTCATCAGCGGCAGGATGGCGTTGAAAGCCACCAGCATGAAAACCGGCGCGACAAGAAACCAGGCACGGTTATCGATGGATTTTTGCATCCCTCATTCCACTCTGTGGCTGTTGCAATAGACGTGAATCTGGGACGGTTCGGGCACGAGCACGACGTGATCGGCCGGGATCTCGGCATCCTCGCCGGCGACCGCCGCGATGGGCAGCCCGTCGAGCTCGCAGTGCACGATCTTGATCCGCCCGATGTCGTCGACGCGGCGAACCCGGACCGGCAGGCCAGGACCGGATCGCTCGACCCGCAGATATTCCGGCCGGATGCCGATCTCCACCTTGGCATCCGGCGGAGTCGCCGCGATGCCCTTCGTGAGTTGCAGGACATGCGAGCCGATATGGGCGCGGTCGCCTTCGATGCGCGCCGGCAGCACATTCATGCCCGGAGAGCCGATGAAATAGCCGACGAAGGTATGCGCGGGCCGGTCGAACAATTCCTGCGGCGTGCCGATCTGCACGACCTCGCCCTGGTACATCACGACGACGCTGTCCGCGAAAGTCAGCGCCTCGGTCTGGTCGTGGGTCACGTAGATCATCGTTACGTCAGTTTCGGCATGCACGCGCCGAATCTGCGCGCGCAATTGCCATTTGAGATGCGGGTCGATCACGGTCAGCGGCTCATCGAACAGGATCGCGCCGACGTCGGAACGAACGAGCCCGCGGCCCAGCGACACTTTCTGCTTGAGATCGGCCGTCAGTCCCCGCGCCCGGCGGTTCATGATCGGTTCAAGGCCGAGCATGTGCCCCACCTGGGACACCCGCGCGGCGACGATATCCTTCGAGACGCCGCGGTTCTGCAGCGGGAAGGCAAGATTATCGGCGACCGTCATGGTGTCATAGACGACCGGAAACTGGAATACCTGCGCGATGTTGCGCGCCTCGGTCGGAATCCGCGACACATCGCGGCCGTCGAACAGGATGCGACCGTGAGACGGCGTCACGAGACCGGAGATCACGTTGAGCAGCGTGGTCTTGCCGCAGCCGCTGGGGCCCAGCAGCGCGTAGGCGCCGCCCTGGCGCCAGGTCATGTTCATGGGCTTCAACGCCCATTGCCACGGCTTGGTCGGATTGACGAGGTAGCTGTGCGCGAGATTTTCGAGTTGGATCTGGGCCATGGTCAATTCCACCCGGACTTGTGGGGCGCCACGACCAGGTTGTCCTGCGCATCGAAAATGTAGAAGCGCTCGGGATCGAGGTAGATCTCGATCTGCTCACCCGGAGCGCGCTCGTGCACGCCGGCGAGCAGCGCGATCCAGCGTTCGCCTCCCTCGGTGTCCACGTGGAGGAAGCTGTCCGAGCCCGACAGTTCAGTGACCGCGACGTCTCCCCTGACCTTGATCGAAGCGGCCGTGCGCGGAGACAGCGCGACGTGATGGGCGCGAAAGCCCACCGTGTAGCGGCCTGGGGGCAACCGGGCGACCTGGGGGGACGCCGCGAACGGCACCATCGTGAAGCCGTTCTCATTGACGAAATGCAGGCTGGCACGGCCCTCGCCATCCGCCACCATGGCGGCAAAATTCATTGGCGGATCGGACAGCGTCTGCGCGGTGATCCGGTTGAGCGGCCTGCGATAGACCTCGGCGGTGTCGGCGAACTGGGCGACCTTGCCCTCGCACAGCGCGGCGGTGCGGCCGCCGAGCAGCAGGGCCTCGCTCGGCTCCGTCGTGGCATAGACGAAGATCGATCCGGTCTTGTCGAAGATCCGCGGCAACTCGACGCGCAGCTCCTCGCGCAATTTGTAGTCGAGATTGGCGAGCGGCTCGTCGAGCAGCACGAGCTCCGCATCCTTGACGATGGCGCGGGCGATGGCGGTGCGCTGCTGCTGTCCACCGGACAGCTGCAGCGGCTTCTTTTCCAGCGACGATTCGAGCTTGAGCAGTCCGGCGGCGTTTCTCACCTTGCTGTCGATTTCCGCCTTCGACATGCCCTTCGTTCGCAACGGCGCGGCGATGTTGTCGTAGACCGAGAACGCCGGATAGTTGATGAACTGCTGATAGACCATGGCGACACTGCGCCGACGGATCGACAGGCCGGTCACATCGACGCCATTGAGAACGATCCTGCCTTCCGTGGGTGGATCGAGCCCCGCCATCAGGCGCATCAACGTGGTCTTGCCGGCCAGGGTCGGCCCCAGCAACACGTTGACCGTGCCCTCTCGCAGAGTCAGCGAGATGTTGCTGAGTTGATCGACCCCATCCACCCGTCGGCTTACATTTTGCAGTTCGATCGGCATCGGGTCCCGCCCTGTTTCTCGTTCGAGGATTAGTCGGAAAGGAGGTCGGGTGACTTCGTCCACGCGCGCAGTTCGTAGACGGTTCCTGGCCGCGGCTGTATCTTGCCGGGCTGGCTCAGCCGTCGTCGGAAGCCATGGATTGGCGTCGCGCGCGGATCGATCAGGACTTCGAGCACCACGGGGCCGTCATAGGCGAAGGCTTCATCGAGTGCTGCGCCGATTTCGTCCGGCGACTTGACGCGGATGCCCTTGAGGCCAAGGGCTGCCGCCGCCGCCGCGTAGTTCGGTCCACCGTCGAAGGAAAGATCGACCGACTGCCGGAGGTTGGAGAAGTAGAACTCCTCCCACATCTGCAACCAGCCGAGAATGCCGTTGTTGAGAACGATGTTGACCACTTTCATGCGATTCTGGGCTTGCGTTGCCAGTTCGCCGATAGCGAAGGAGTGACCGCCGTCGCCGGCGACTGTGACGACATGGCCGCCATCCCTGCCGAGCACCGCGGCCGCACCGATTGCCGCCGGAATGGAATAGCCGAGGCCGCCCTGACCGCGCGCATAGAGGAATTGCCGACCGGCCTTGACGGCGGGAATGTGGACTCCAATCCAGCCTGCGGCCCAGCTCGCATCCGAGATGACAACATCCTTGGGGCCGAGTTTTTCCGCGAGCGCACGCATCACGCGCGCCGGCTGGATGGGGACGGACGACGACGACACTTCGTCGGCCAATAGCGCGGTGTGGCGCGCCTTCACCTCGTCGATTTGAGCGAGCCATTTTTCCTGTGGCTTGGCGTCGATCATGCCGTCCAGGATTTCCAGCGTAAGCCGTACGTCGCCGCAGAGCAGAACCGTCGGGCGGAACGTCCGTCCATGTTCGAGCGGATCGGAATCGATGGTGATGGTGGCCTGGCCCGGCAGCGGCAGGGTCCAGTTCATGGCCGTATTCTGACTCGCCTTGGAGCCGCACCACACGATCAGATCGGCATCCTTGATGAGTTCGATGGCGGCCGCCGACCCGAGCGGATTGAGCACGCCGCCGGCATAGCGCCGCGTTTCCGGAACGCTGCCCTTGCCGGACAGGCTGGTGACGACCAGCGGCTGGATCCGGTCGGCAATGCTGGTGAGGAGGTCGGCGGCACCGGCGCCATGAACGCCGCCGCCGGCGACGATCGCCGGGCGCTTGGCGCGCTCGAACAAGCGAGCTGCCTGCTCGAGATCGGATGGGGGTGGCGCGTAGCGGATCGATGGCGCATGAATGTTGCGGTCGTCGATCGTCGCCTTGATCGCGTCCTCATCCCATTCGGCGTCCATGACGTCATGCGGAATGATCAGCACGACCGGGCCGGGGCGCGGCGCCGTGGCAATACGGAAGGCCGCGCGCACGAGATCGGGAAGCGCGGCCGGGCTCGGCACCATGAAGGTGGCCTTGGTGATCGGCTGGAAGAACGCGACCTGATCGAAGCCCTGGGAGGCGACGCCTTTGGCGCGCAGCGACGTCCAGTTGAGCGGCAGCTCGCCGACGATCGCGACCATCGGGATCGAGGCATTGAGGGCTTCGACAAGACCATCGGGCAGCTTGGTGGCGCCGGGGCCGACGGTCACATCGCACACGCCGGGCTTGCCGGTCAGTCGCGCATAGGCATCGGCGGCGTAGCCCGCACTGCGCTCATCGCGGACCAGGATATGGCGGATGGCCGGCGTGCGTCGTGCAATGCCGTCATGGAGCGCCGCGGTCTGCCCGCCCGGCATGCCGAACACGAATTCGACTTCCATCTGCTGAAGCATCTCCGCAAGGAGGTCTCCGATATGGGCCATCAGAACAGTCCTTCTTTGATTTCAAGTCCGCGTCAGCGGGCCTTGGCAAGCGATCCGAGCACCATGCTCGTCTCGCGAAAACGATCGTATTTCCGGCTGTAGAGCGCGTGGCGGTCGTGGTCGGGCTCGAATCGGTCGACGACGCGAACCATCTTGCCGACGGCTTCGCGGACGTTGCCATGCAACCCGACCGCCACGGCCGCACAGATCGCCGCGCCGCGCGCGCCGAGTTCGGAGCCGTCGGTCACTTCGACCGGAAGGCCGAGCACACTGGCGAACATTTGCCCCCAGATGCGGCTCCGGGACGCACCGCCCGCAAGACGGATGCTCGCCGGTCGTGCCGCATCCGATCCGGACAGCAGACGCTCGATATCCGTGCGGTGCGCAAACGCGACACCTTCAAAGATCGCGCGGATCAGGTCGCCGAGATTGCTGGAGGCCTGCATGCCGATCAGGCCGGCCGGCGCTCCATCGGGGCTGCCGAACAGGTAGGGCAGAAACAGGATGTCGTTGTCTCGCGCAAGCGCGCCGGCGACGAGATCGTTGCAGACGTCATAGATCGATTTGCCGTTCGCGACCGCCCGCGCGGCCTCGCCGTCGAGCACGGTGCGGCAAAACCATTCGAAGTTCGAAACCGAAGTCGCCGATCCTTCCGTGGCAAGAAACCACCCGTCGATCGGATAAGGCATTTGCAGGAACGGCGCGACACTGAGACGGGGTGTCTTATGGAGAGTCGAGTTGATGCTGAAGGTGCCGGCGACCATGCTCAACTGGTGCGGCTCGGTCACGCCGGACGCCAGCGAGGAGCCGCACACATCGGCGACCCCACGGACTACGGGCGTCCCTTCCATCAACCCGGTGGCGATCGATGCTTCCCTGGTGATGGTCCCGGCCACATCGACCGAGGGCCGGATCGGCGGCAGCTTCGGACGCCAGGCAGCAAGTCCGAGGTCGTCGAGCATGGCTTCGGAATAGTTCGACGTATTGACGTCAATGAATCCGGCGATGCCGCCATCGGTCGGGTCGGTCGATCGATCGCCGCACAGCCGCATGCGCAGGAAATCCTTGCACATCAACACGGTCGCGGCGTTCTCGAAGGTCTCGGGCTCATGCGCCTGCAGCCACGCCATCAGGGTGATGGCCTGGCCGGGCCAGATGCGCTGCTGGATCCGGGACTCGTTCCGATCGATGCGCCCTTCACGCCGCCATGTCTCGACGATATCGGCGGCACGGCTGTCGGTCGACACGACGCCTGGACGCACCGTTTTGCCTTCTCGATCGACGACATAAATTCCGCTGCCATAGCCGGAGACTGAAACCGCCGCGATGTCCGCCGCATCCGTTCCCGTGGTTTCCAACAGGGCACGAACAGCGGTGGCCGCCGCCTCCCACATCGCTTCAGGGTCACGTTCGGTGTAGCCCGGCTTGGGAAACGACATGCGATTGGGCCGCCGTTCGCAGGCGAGCTCACGGCCGGCCGCATCGAAGAGCGCAGCCTTTGTCATGGTCCCACCAGCATCAATGCCAATGACGCGCTCGCGCATCTGCTCCCCCTGCCAGCTTCCTTATGAAAGCCACTTGTAATTATATGTAACCTGATGAGGCGGCCATCTTCTGTCAAGTGCGCTTATTTTTCGAACTTGTATGGTGATAATGCCGCAAATAGTACCGTAACGCGCAAAATGACGTCATATCGTCCGAAGTGTAGTTTTGACTTGTTATTATAAGTCAGAACGCTTTACGGTACCGACAGATTGCAAAGGGAGGAGTCAAGATGCTTGCGCGCAACGTCGTGCTGGAGCGAATGAGGGCTGTCGAACAGCCCGACGTTCTGATCGTCGGGGGTGGAATCAACGGCATCGGCGTGTTTCACGACTTGGCCCTGCAGGGCCTGTCGAGTCTGCTCGTCGAACGCGGCGACTTCTGCTCCGGCACCAGCGCTGCGCCGTCGCGGCTGATCCATGGTGGGCTGCGTTACCTCGAAACAGGAGAGCTTTCGCTGGTTCGGGAATCTCTCGTGGAGCGCAACCGCTTGCTGCTCAACGCCCCCCATGTCGTAAAGCCGATCCGGGTTTGGGTGCCGTTGCGCGGCTGGACCGGCGGCGTCCTCAGCGCCATCGGGCGCCTTCTGCATTTGAAACGTAGTCCCGGCCCAAAGGGCGCGCTGGTCGTGAAGCTGGGGCTTCTGCTTTACGATATCCTTGGCGCGAGGCTGCGGACCATGCCCCGCCATCGTTTCGTGGCACGCGATGAACGGAGCAAGGTCCTGCCTGGGCTTGCTCCCGATATCCGTGAGATCGCGGAATATTACGATGCCAAGGTCACCATGCCCGAACGACTGGGACTGGAGCTGCTTGCCGATGCCGAGGACGCCTGTCCCGGCGCCATCGCCGCATCCTATGTGGAGGTCGCCGGACTAAGCGACGGCGCGATAAGGCTGCGCGACGTCATCAGCGGCTCCTCACACGAAGTACGCCCGCGTCTGGTGGTCAACTGCACCGGTGCCTGGCTCGATCGCGTGGACGAACGCCTCGACATCCACGAACGCATGATCGGCGGCACCAAGGGCTCGCATCTCGTAGTGCGGAATCCCGCGCTGGCGTCGCAGCTCGGCGACGTCATGCTGTATTTCGAAACGCACGACCATCGGATCTGCCTCGTCTATGCGCTCGACACCCATCATGTGCTGCTCGGGACGACGGATATGCCGACCGATGAGCCCGACGACCCCGTCTGCACGCAGCGCGAGGTCGACTATCTCTACGCGGCCTTGCGCGAATTCATGCCTGGGCTTGCGATCAGCAACGATGAGATCGTGTTCGCCTATGCTGGCGTACGGCCGCTGCCGTTGACCGAGGGCGCTGTCGCCGGCGCGATCAGCCGCGATCACGAGCTGCGGATGTTCGAACCGGATGCCAGGCGTCCGTTCCCGGTTCTGTCGCTGGTCGGCGGCAAGTGGACGACCTACCGTGCCTGCGCTGAACAGATCAGCGACGCCGTTCTCTCCCGGCTCGGCATGGTCCGGCAGAGCACGACCGCCGAGGTCGCCATCGGCGGCGGGCGCGGCTGGCTGTCCGATCCAGTCGCGCGCGAGCGCCTGATCATGGAGCAGAGCCAGTCGTGCGGCCGGTCGCGCAAACGCGTGGAAACGCTATTCGATCGCTACGGAGCCCGCGCGATCGCATTTCTGGAGCACCTGCCGGCCGCAGGCGAAACCATGCTGCTCCACCTTCCCGACTATTCTGCGGAGGAGATCGCCTATCTGGTTAAACAGGAGCGGGTGGCTCGTCTGGAAGACGTTCTGCTGCGAAGAACCGCGATCGCCCTGCTGGGCGACGCCACGGCCCCCGTCATTTCGGAGATCGGAGGGATCGTCGGGGCGGCCCTGGGCTGGACAGATCAGCAGATCCGCGATGAAGTCCTGGCAACGACGCAGTTGCTTGCAAGCCGTCATGTGGTGAGAAGGATCTAGAATTGCCCGAACACGATTCCAGTTCTGTGCTGCCCCCAGAGCAGCGCTACGAGGCCGCGGACCGGAGTTCCTCCGAGCCGCTCTGGTCGCAGGTCAAGTCCGCCATCCTTGAAATGATTGCTGCCACCCCGCTGGTGGAGCATGCCCGTCTGCCGTCGGAAGCCGAGTTGTGCGCACAGTTCAACGTATCGCGAACGGTGGTGCGGGAAGCGCTCAACCAGCTGGTATTCGAGCGCATGATCTACAAGCTCCAGGGCAAGGGCGCATTCGTCGCGAGCCGACGGGAGGATCAGGACTTCCTGGGTTCGAATATCGGGTTCAGCGGCGAATGGCGCGAGCGGAACCGGTCGGTGACACGGCGCATCCTTCGTCAGGAGCTCGAGCAGGCGACCGACCGCGCGGCCCATCTGCTGCGGCTCAGCGCCGACCGCACGGTGATCGGCCTCGATCGCGTGCTCAGCGTCGACGGCGTTCCTCGCATCCTCGTCTACACAAAGGTGGTCGCCAGCATTGCGCCCGGCCTCGAGCACATCACGCTGGAGAACCGTTCGCTCTACGAGACCCTGTTCCGGAAATTCGGCCTCAAGATGCGCCGCGCCGAACGCTGGCTGGCGGCCGTAACGGCCGGTCCCGAGGAAGCGCGGCTTCTGGATGTTGCCGAGAATACACCGCTGATCGCCATCGAATCGATCGGCTTCGCCACCCATGAGGAGCCGGCCGAGTACTATACCGCCTATTATCGCACCGACATCGGGCGCCTTCACTTCTCGGTTGGATAGGCCGAAACTTGCGCCGGGGGGACTGGCGCAACGACGCAGACCGTCGAACGCGTCAGGAACCGCACCTCGCGACCATTGTCGAGCGAGAACATGCCGCCGCGCCCGGGGACCGCGTCAATGATCAGGTCGGTGTGCTTCCAGACCTCATACTGTGAGGCGCTGATATAGACCGGCGCGTTGCCGATGAACCCCAGCAGCACATCGTTGTCGCCGACAATGAACTCGTTTTGCGGGTAGCACATGGGCGACGATCCATCGCAACAGCCGCCCGATTGATGAAACAGCACCTGGCCATGATCGGCGACGATCTCACCGAGCAGCTTCAACGCCGCCGGCGTCGCCGAGACCTTGTCCTTGGACATTCGGCTGTGAGTGTCGCCCATTCATGTTCCCCACCTGCCTGGCGCAACGATCTGCCGCGGCGGCTGAAGGCCGCGGCAGATCGCCAGGCCCGTCTGGACTAGAAGAAGCCGAGCTTCTTCGCGCTGTAGCTCACCAGCATGTTCTTGGTCTGCTGGTAGTGGTCGAGCATCATCTTGTGGTTCTCGCGACCGACGCCGGACTGCTTGTATCCACCGAATGCCGCATGTGCCGGATAGGCGTGATAGCAGTTGGTCCAAACACGGCCGGCCTGGATCGCCCGCCCGAACCTGTAGCAGCGATTGGCATCGCGGCTCCAGATGCCCGCACCGAGGCCATACAGCGTGTCGTTAGCGATCGCCAACGCTTCCTCGTCATCCTTGAAGGTGGTGACCGATACAACGGGTCCGAAGATTTCCTCCTGGAACACGCGCATCTTGTTGTGGCCCTTGAAAACCGTCGGCTGGACATAGAAGCCTCCGGCCAGATCGCCAGGCAGCTCGGCGCGGGCGCCGCCGATCAACACTTCGGCCCCCTCTTGCCGTCCGATGTCGAAGTACGACAGGATTTTCTCGAGCTGCTCGCCCGAGGCCTGCGCACCGATCATCGTCGCGGGGTCCAGCGGGTCGCCCTGCACGATCGCCTGCACACGCTTGAGGGCGCGCTCCATGAACCGGTCGTAGATCGACTCGTGGATGAGCGCCCGGCTCGGGCACGTGCAGACCTCACCCTGATTGAGCGCGAACATGACGAAGCCTTCGATCGCTTTGTCGAAGAAATCGTCATCCTCGGCGACCACATCCTTGAAGAAGATGTTGGGCGATTTTCCGCCCAGTTCGAGCGTCACCGGGATCAGGTTCTGACTGGCGTACTGCATGATGAGACGGCCCGTCGTCGTCTCGCCGGTGAAGGCAATCTTGGCGATGCGCGGTGACGATGCCAGCGGTTTTCCGGCTTCGAGGCCGAAGCCGTTGACGATGTTGAGCACCCCGGCGGGCAGCAGGTCGGCGATCAGGTCCATCCAGACCAGGATCGAAGCCGGCGTCTGCTCCGCGGGCTTCAGCACCACGCAGTTTCCCGCGGCCAGCGCCGGCGCCAGCTTCCAGCACGCCATCAGCAACGGAAAGTTCCAGGGAATGATCTGCCCGACAACGCCGAGCGGTTCATGGAAGTGATAGGCAACCGTATCGTGATCGATCTCCGAGATGCCGCCCTCCTGCGCGCGGATCGCACCGGCGAAATAGCGGAAGTGATCGATCGCGAGAGGAATGTCGGCCGCGGTGGTTTCGCGGATCGGCTTGCCGTTGTCCCACGTCTCCGCAAGCGCCAGCAGATCGAGGTTCTCCTCCATCCGGTCGGCAATCCGATTCAGGATCAGGGCGCGTTCGGCGACGCTGCTACGACCCCACGCGTCTTTTGCTGCATGCGCGGCATCGAGTGCGGCCTCGACATCCTGGGCATCCGACCGCGCCACCTCGCAGAGCGGCTGGCCGTTTACCGGCGACGTGTTCTGGAAATATCTTCCCGAGATCGGATCGAGCCATTTGCCGCCAATGAAATTGCCATAGCGTTTGGCAAACGGCACTTTGGACGAACGTGAAAATGCGACCTTGTTCATGAATTCCTCCCGTAAGACGTTCTCGCTGGAACGTTCGCGGCAGGGTGATGGACCCGGCGTTGCCTGTCTGCACCGCGGGTCAATGGTGCAATGCACCAGTGTCGCAAGACTGCGACACTGCGCGCTGGAATCATCGATTTCCGGAGGCAATCCCGGTTCGTTTGAGCTTGCGATGCAAGGTCGCGCGGCTGAGGCCCAGCGCTTTCGCCGTGACCGACACGTTGCCATTCGCTTGCGCGAGCGCCCGTTGCAAAACGCCGCGTTCCGCATTCACCAGCGCGTCCCTGGTGTCGGAGGTCGCTTCGCTGACGAACCTTCCAACCGGTGTGCCGCGGTCGATCAGGGCCTGGGTGATGCCGAGCTTCTGGCGCGCCGACCGGCTTGCGCCGACGATGATATCGTCGACGTCGACGGCCAGGAGCACGCTCGACTGGCTGCCCGGGACCGGCGCCAGCATGATGCGCGCATTCGGGAACGACGTGCGGAAATGGTCCGCTTCGATGCGACGTGCGGCGTCGGATACCGCCACCGACACGAGGCCGACGAACCCCTCGATCAGATCCGCCCGGCACGACGACACGTCGAGGGCGGCGGCGAGGTTGCCTTCGTGGTCGAAAATCGGGGCCGTCGTGCAACTCAACAGCGTATTGCGTGCGAAGAAATGCTCGTCGCGATGAATGGTGAGGGGCCGCTGCTCGACGATGCAGGTCCCGATACCGTTGGTTCCCTCGCTGTCCTCGCTCCAGACCGATCCCTGCCACAAGCCCCACGATTCGAACGTTCTGTCATCTGCTGCGACGCCGCGGCGATCGATGGGAACACCGTTGCGATCCGCCAGCAACACGCAGCACCCGGCGCCACCGACGGCCAGAAACAGCCTGTCCAGCGTCGCTTGGGCGACCCGGAGAAGGGGTTCGACCGATTGCCGCGCCCGCTTCAGTTCGCTCTCTGTCAGCCGTCGGGTTGGGTGATGCCCCGCCGGGTCGAGGTGATGGGTACCGGACGATCTCCGCCACGAAGCCACCAGAGCCGAACTTGCGGCGGATTTTGACGCAAGGGCAGCCTCGACCCGGTCGACATGATGACTCTGCGAAAACGGCATCGTCCTGCTCTGTTCGAGGCCCATCATGATTTAATTTCCCTCAAGCCGCCATATGCATAGGGCACACCCGGGTGCAAAAGCGTACAATCAATTGTCCGCGGCGTCCATCGCTCTCCGCCTTGGCCAATGCCTGATCGGACACCTACGGAAGCCCATTTTAAAGCAACTACCTCCGGCTTCGTCCCACCTATCGGTCCGGGCCAGTGATTGTGCAAGGGCCATGTATAGCGTCGTAAAAGCGCCTTGAGCAGCTCCACGGCGGTTCGATCCTGATCGCGTGTCCTTCCGAGGAGGCCGCCGCTCCTGCATCAATCTAGATCGCGATCTTACCAGAAGGCCTGTCGACTGTTGCTCAAGGTCGGCGACGGTTGATTGAAGTCCGCGACGGTCCTTGAATTCGACTGGCGGATTTTGACTACAGTACCGTCCGTCAAGTGGCTTCGGCTACGACCAGGACAGTCAGCACCTGTGTAATGTCGGGCGAATGTCCAGTTAAGACGCGGGGTCATCGATCAAACGTTGCGGACGTGCAAAGACCTGAAGAAATTCTCTGTTATCGATGACGATCTCGCGGCCGCGGATTCGCACACCATGCTGGGTCAGCAATGCCAAACTGCGCGATAGGTTTTCTCGCGTGGTGCCGATATGCGAGGCGAGGGTGGCTCGGTCGAACGGGACAACGAGATTGTCTGGAGTGGCATCACGCTTCGCTTCCGTAAGGATCCAGTTGGCAAGTCGTTCGACGGTTGATCTGGCCATGTAGCCTTTCAACTTCTTGACCGACGATCGGTATGCGAACGCCAATTCGCGCGCAACCAGGCGTGCGAAGGCCACGTCCTGGTCGAATACGGTACGGACGCGCTGCGCCGGTATCAGCAAAATGCTGGATTCGACGAGCGTCCGGGCGGAATTCAGGTGCAACTGATCGCTGATCACGGCAGCAAGGATGAAGGTCGATACGGGACGAAGCAGGGAAATTCCCCACTCGACGCCGTCCTGCTCGGTGAAGATCTCGACAAGACCATCAATGAGAACATGCAAGAAGTCAGCAGGCTCCGCCTCGTGGAGGAGGACGACGCCAGCGGGAAACTTTTGCAGAAATGCGCCATCGAGCAAAACTTCCAAGCTTTCCGCACTCATTTCCGAGAACAGCGGCAAATTTTTCAGTTTCAGTGATTCCTGAGCGCGCAAGTCCACCTCCGTCGCATCGACTAAAAAACGTCATGTGACAATAATCAAATCAATCCATGACAAATCACAATTGAGCATGCGGGGCCAATCAATTCGCTGCGTGATGTTTCATACAATAGCGCCCTCGCGCCCATGTTCTTGATCCAGCGCAAACAAAAACATCTTGGAGTTTCCGATGCCTTCCCCGTCGCGACGATCTTCAGGGGCTCATCATGAATACGGCAGATCACACAATCGAGCATCAAGGGCGAGCGCTTTGGCTCTCGACTATCGCCTTCACGATTTGCTTTGCCGTCTGGACGATCTTCTCGATCATCGGCATTCGGATCAAGCAGGAGCTCGGACTGAATGATACCCAGTTCGGTTTGCTGATCGGCACGCCCATTCTCAGCGGATCGCTGATTCGTCTCTTGCTGGGGATCTGGACGGATCAGTATGGTGGACGGCGCGTCTACACCGTCGTCATGCTTGCTGCGGCGGTCGCCACCTATCTCCTGACCTGGGCTCATACCTACACGGAATTCTTGATCGCCGCGCTTTTCGTCGGCATAGCCGGCGGCTCGTTCGCGGTCGGGGTCGCCTACGTTTCGCGATTTTTTTCCGCAAGCAAGCAAGGCACGGCACTCGGTATCTTCGGCGCCGGCAACGTTGGTGCCGCGGTAACGAAATTCGTCGCCCCGTTCGTGCTGGTTGCCTATGGATGGCAGACCGTTGCCCAGGTCTGGGCGCTGGTCATCGGACTGATGGGAATCGTGTTCTGGATTTTCTCGGAAGAGGATCCTGTGGTTCGCGCGCGTCGCGCCCGAAATGAGAAGCCGAGCAGCGCATGGCTCGAGCTGGCGCCGCTGAAGAATATCCAGGTGTGGCGCTTCGCGCTGTATTATTTCTTTGTGTTCGGCGCGTTCGTTGCGTTGTCGCTGTGGCTGCCGCAATACCTCATCAAGGTCTACGGCGTCGATATCAAAACCGCCGGCATGGTGGCGGCGATGTTCTCGTTTCCAGCCAGTGTGTTCCGGGCCTATGGCGGCCATCTGTCGGACCGCTATGGCGCGCGGCGCGTGATGTACTGGACATTCCTCGTCGGCGTCGTCTGCACCTTTGTGCTGTCGTATCCGCCCACCGACTATCTGGTGAAGACGGTCAGCGGCACCGTCGGCTTCCATCTCGAAATGGGACTGGTGCCGTTTACGGTCACGGTATTCGTGCTCGGCTTCTTCATGGCGTTGGGCAAGGCCGCCGTCTTCAAGCATATCCCGGTATACTACCCAAAGAACGTCGGTGCCGTCGGCGGAATGGTCGGCATGATCGGCGGGCTGGGCGGCTTCGTGCTCCCGATCGTCTTCGGCGCGCTCGTCGACCTGACGGGCCTCTGGACCAGTTGCTTCATGCTGCTGTTCCTGCTGGTTACCGCCTCGCTGGTCTGGATGCACGTCGCGATCCGGCAGATGGAGCGCGGTGTCGTTGGCGAGGCGTTGCAGAAGTTGCCGGAACTTCCGGAAATGGCGGAGATCCACAAGCCCGAGCACGTCGGCGCCCTGTCTGGCGCGGTGCTGACCGACTGGCGTCCCGACGATAAGGTGTTCTGGGACAAGACGGGGCGGGCGATCGCCCGCCGCAACCTCTGGATATCGATTCCGGCGCTGCTGCTGTCGTTCGCGATCTGGCAAGTCTGGTCAGTCGTGGTGGCGAAGCTGCCCTCGGTCGGATTCAAGTTCACCACGGCCGAACTGTTCTGGCTGGCCGCGTTGCCAGGCATATCCGGCGCAGTGCTGCGGATCTTCTATTCCTTCATGGTGCCGATCTTTGGCGGGCGACTCTGGACCACGCTGGCGACCTGGTCGCTGCTGATCCCCGCCATCGGCATCGGCTATGCCGTGCAAAATCCGTCAACGCCGTATCCGGTGTTCCTGGTGCTGGCGCTGCTGTGCGGATTCGGCGGCGGCAACTTCGCCTCGTCGATGGCCAACATTTCCTTCTTCTTTCCGCGTGCGGAGAAGGGCAATGCACTGGCGCTCAATGCAGGCCTCGGCAATCTCGGGGTCAGCGTGGTGCAGTTCGTGGTGCCGATCGTGATCACCGCTGGCGTATTCGGCTGGTTTGGCGGCGATCCGGCAATGGTCACCAGCGGAACGCAGCAGGTGCCGCTCTGGCTGCAGAATGCCGGCTTCATCTGGGTGCCGTTCATCGCCGCAAGCGCATTCGCTGCATGGTTCGGCATGAACGATATTGCCTCGGCAAAGGCATCGTTCTCGGATCAGGCGGTGATTTTCCAGCGCAAGCACAACTGGATTATGTGCTGGCTCTATACCGGCACCTTCGGCTCGTTCATCGGCTACTCGGCGGGCTTTCCGCTGCTGGCGAAGACCCAGTTTCCGACCGTGGATGCCCTGCAGTTCGTCTTTGTAGGTCCTCTGGTTGGCGCGCTGTCACGCTCCGCGACCGGATGGGTTGCCGACCGATGGGGCGGTGGTCGCGTCACCCTGTGGGTGTTCACGGCGATGCTGGTCGGCGTCCTTGGCATTCTCTACTTCCTCGGCATCAAGGATCAGCCAGGCGCATTCTGGGGTTTCTTCGCCATGTTCCTGTTCCTGTTCTTCGCAACGGGCGTCGGCAACGCGTCGACCTTCCAGATGATCCCGAATATCATGCGCAAGGAGATGGACCGCTTGATGCCGGGTGCTGATGCCGTCACCCGCCAGCGTCAGGCCGAAAAGGAATCCGCCGCGATCACCGGGTTCACATCGGCGATCGCCGCGTTCGGCGCATTCTTCATTCCGAAATCCTACGGAACCTCGATCGATCTCACCGGCGGAGTACAGGCTGCGCTGTGGGGATTCTTCATCTTCTACCTGATCTGCATCGTGGTCACGTGGGCTGTCTACACCCGCAAGGGTGGCCTGCTTCACGACATCGAACGCCGCGGCCCGATCTCGCCCGCAGCCCAGCCCGCTGAATAAGGAGACGAAAGATGAGTCATTTTCTGGACAGGCTTTCGTTCTTCACGCGCGAAAAGGCGGAGTTCTCCGACGGCCATGGCGTCATGACCACCGAGGACCGGTCTTGGGAGGACGGATACCGGAAGCGCTGGCAGCACGACAAGATCGTGCGATCGACCCATGGTGTGAACTGCACCGGCTCCTGCTCGTGGAAAGTCTACGTGAAGGGCGGCATCGTCACGTGGGAAACCCAGCAGACCGACTATCCCCGTACCCGGCCCGATCTGCCCAATCACGAGCCGCGTGGCTGT
This sequence comes from Tardiphaga sp., assembly GCA_036561845.1. Lineage (GTDB taxonomy): Bacteria > Pseudomonadota > Alphaproteobacteria > Rhizobiales > Xanthobacteraceae > Tardiphaga. The sequence continues at coordinate 18,317 of DATCUS010000362.1, forward strand.
GCCCGCGGCGCGAGCTACAGCTGGTATCTCTATTCGGGCAACCGGGTGAAATATCCGCTGGTGCGCTCGCGATTGCTGAAGCTGTGGCGCGAGGCGCGCGTGCTGATGACGCCGGTGGCGGCGTGGAAGTCGATCGTTGAAGATCCGAAGAAGCGCGCCTCCTACGTCCAGAAGCGCGGCCTCGGCGGCTTTGTTCGCGCGAGCTGGGATGAGGTCAATGAGATCACCGCCTCGGCCAATGCCTACACGGCCAAGACCTATGGCCCGGACCGTGTGTTCGGCTTCTCCCCGATCCCGGCGATGTCGATGGTGAGTTATGCCGCCGGCGCGCGCTATATGTCGCTGCTGGGCGGCGTCTCTATGTCATTCTACGACTGGTACTGCGATCTGCCGCCGGCGTCGCCCCAGACCTGGGGCGAACAGACCGACGTGCCCGAGAGCGCGGACTGGTATAATTCCGGCTTCCTCATCCTGTGGGGATCGAACGTCCCGCAGACCCGGACGCCCGACGCGCATTTCTATACCGAGGTTCGCTACAAGGGCGCCAAGAGCGTCGTGATCTGCCCGGATTATTCCGAGGCTTCGAAGTTCGCCGATCTTTGGGTGTCGCCGAAGCAGGGGACCGACGCGGCACTCTCGATGGCGATGGGTCACGTCATCCTGCGTGAATTCCATATTGATCGTCAGGCCAAGTATTTCAACGACTACGCCCGGCAGTATACGGACATGCCGATGCTGGTGCGGCTGGTGAAGCAGGGCGATTACTACATTCCGGAGCGATTCGTGCGCGCCTCGGACTTCATCAAGGAAATGGGCGAAGCGAACAATCCGGAATGGAAGACGGTCGCCTATGACGAGACAACCGGCGAGATCGTCGTTCCGAAGGGCTCGGTCGGCTTCCGCTGGGGCGAAAAGGGCAAGTGGAGCCTCGAGGAGAAGACCTCGGGCAATCAGGACACCAGGCTTCGCCTGTCGCTGACCGATATCAAGGATGGCATTGCGTCGGTGGGATTTCCGTACTTCGGCAACCGCGAGCACGATCATTTCCTCGGTACCGATCATCCCGACGTGCTCAAGCGCAACGTGCCGATCAGGACGCTGCAGATGGCCGACGGCGAAACCATGGTGGCGTCGGTATTCGATCTGTTCGTCGCCAATTACGGCGTCGATCGCGGTCTCGGCGGAGACAACCTCGCCAGGAGCTACGACGATCTCGAGCCCTACACACCGGCATGGGCGGAGAAGATCAGCGGCGTGCCGCGCGACCAGATCATCACGGTGGCGCGCGAATTCGCTCTCAATGCCGAGAAGACCGGGGGGCGATCCATGGTCATCGTCGGCGCCGGGCTGAACCATTGGTACCACATGGACATGAACTACCGCGGCATCATCAATATGCTGGTGATGTGCGGATGCGTGGGACAGTCCGGCGGCGGCTGGTCGCATTATGTCGGACAGGAAAAGCTGCGCCCGCAAACCGGCTGGGCACCGCTGGCGTTCGGTCTCGATTGGGGGCGCCCGCCGCGGCAGATGAATTCGACGTCGGCGTTCTACGCCCACACCGACCAATGGCGCTACGAGACGCTCGATGTGTCGGAGATCCTGTCGCCGACGGCGCCGGCCGGTCCCTGGGACGGTGCGCTGATTGACTATAACGTGCGCGCCGAGCGGATGGGCTGGCTGCCCTCCGCGCCCCAACTGCAAACCAACCCGCTGGAAGTCTCCCGGCTTGCCGCGGCGGCCGGTCTGGAGCCGAAGGACTACGTCGCCAAAGCGCTGAAGTCGGGCGATCTGCAATTATCGTGCGACGATCCGGACAATCCGAAAAACTGGCCGCGCAACCTGTTCGTCTGGCGCTCCAATCTGTTGGGCGCGTCAGGCAAGGGCCACGAATATTTCCTGAAGCATCTGCTCGGCACCAAGCATGGCGTGATGGGCAAGGACCTCGGTGAGGACGGCAAGAAGAAGCCGGCCGAGGTCAAGTGGCACGATCAGGCGCCGGAGGGAAAGCTCGACCTGCTGGTCACGCTCGACTTCCGGATGTCAACCACCTGCATGTATTCGGACATCGTGCTGCCGACGGCGACCTGGTACGAGAAGAACGATCTCAACACCTCCGACATGCACCCGTTCATTCATCCGCTGTCGGCGGCGATCGACCCGGTGTGGGAATCGCGCAGCGACTGGGACATCTACAAGGGCATCGCCGAGGCCTTCTCGAAAGTCTCGCCGGAGGTGCTTGGTGTGGAGAAGGACGTCGTCCTCACCCCCATCATGCATGATACCCCCGGCGAGATCGCGCAGCCCTTCGACGTGAAGGACTGGAAGAGGGGCGAGATCGATCCAATCCCCGGCAAGACCATGCCGGCCGTCACCGTGGTGGAGCGCGACTATCCGAACCTCTACAAGCGCTTCACCTCGCTCGGTCCGCTGATGAGCAAGCTCGGCAACGGCGGAAAGGGCATGAGCTGGAATACCGACCATGAGGTCGACCTGCTCAAGAAGCTCAACGGCACCGTCACTGAAGAGGGGGCGACCAAGGGCCTGGCCCGCATCGACAGCGCCATCGACGCCTGCGAGGTGATCCTGAGCCTCGCGCCGGAGACCAATGGCGAGGTCGCCGTCAAGGCCTGGGCATCGCTGGAGGGATTCACCGGACGAAATCACACCCATCTTGCTATTCCAAAGGAAGACGAAAAGATCCGTTTCCGCGACGTGGTGGCGCAGCCGCGCAAGATCATCTCCTCGCCGATCTGGTCGGGACTGGAGTCGGAGAAGGTCTGTTACAATGCGGGCTATACCAACGTCCACGAATTGATTCCCTGGCGTACGCTGACAGGCCGTCAGCAACTGTATCAGGATCATCTCTGGATGCGCGCCTTCGGCGAAGGCTTCTGCGTCTATCGGCCGCCGATCGATACCAAGACCGTGAAGCCGGTGATCGACCGCAAGCCGAACGGCAATGCGTCTGTGGTGCTGAATTTCATCACGCCGCACCAGAAATGGGGCATCCATTCGACCTACACGGACAACCTGTTGATGCTGACACTGTCGCGCGGCGGGCCGTGCGTCTGGATCAGTGAGATCGATGCCAAGGGTGCCGGAATCGTGGACAACGACTGGGTCGAAGCTTTTAACACCAACGGCGCGCTGGTCGCGCGTGCGGTAGTCTCGCAGCGCGTGAAGCAGGGGATGTGCATGATGTATCATGCACAGGAGAAGATCGTGAACGTGCCGGGCTCCGAACAAACCGGGCAGCGCGGCGGTATCCATAACTCCGTCACGCGGGTCGTTCTCAAGCCCACACACATGATTGGCGGCTACGCGCAGCAATCCTACGGCTTCAACTATTACGGCACGGTTGGTTCCAACCGCGACGAATACGTCATCATTCGCAAGATGTCGAAAGTCGATTGGCTCGACCGCCCGGCAGACGCGACCAGCCTGGAGGCCGCAGAATGAAGATCCGTGCTCAAATTGCGATGGTGCTGAATCTCGACAAATGCATCGGGTGCCACACCTGCAGCGTGACCTGCAAGAACGTCTGGACCAGCCGCGAAGGCATGGAATATGCGTGGTTCAACAACGTCGAGACCAAACCCGGCATCGGTTATCCCAAGGACTGGGAGAACCAGGCACGCTGGAAAGGCGGCTGGACCCGCAAGCGCAATGGCGCGATCCAGCCGCGTATCGGCGGCAAATGGCGCGTGCTGGCGAATATTTTCGCCAACCCGGACCTGCCGGAAATCGACGACTACTATGAGCCGTTCACCTTCGACTACGAGCATCTGCAGAAGGCGCCTGAAATGCAGGCGATGCCTACCGCACGTCCGCGTTCGCTGATCTCAGGGGAGCGCATGGAGAAGATCGAGTGGGGGCCGAATTGGGAGGAAATTCTCGGCGGCGAATTCGCCAAACGGTCCATGGACGCCAACTTCGAGGGCGTCCAGAAGGAGATTTACGGCCAGTTCGAAAACACCTTCATGATGTACCTGCCGCGTCTGTGCGAGCATTGCCTCAATCCGGCGTGCGTCGCAGCGTGCCCGTCGGGCGCGATCTACAAGCGCGAGGAGGACGGCATCGTTCTGATCGACCAGGACAAGTGCCGCGGCTGGCGGATGTGCGTCTCCGGCTGTCCCTACAAGAAGATCTATTATAACTGGTCGTCTGGAAAATCCGAAAAATGCATCTTCTGCTACCCGCGCATCGAGGCGGGCCAGCCGACGGTGTGTTCGGAAACCTGCGTCGGACGTATCCGCTACCTCGGCGTTGTTCTCTACGATGCCGACCGGATCGCCGAAGCGGCGAGCAAGCCCGATGAGCGGGATCTCTATCAGGCCCAGCTCGACGTCTTCCTGAATCCCAATGATCCCGCCGTGATCGCCGAGGCGGAGAAGCAGGGCATTCCGCATGCCTGGCTCGAAGCCGCCAAGATCTCGCCGATCTGGAAGATGGCGATGGAGTGGAAGGTCGCGTTCCCGCTGCATCCGGAATATCGCACCTTGCCGATGGTCTGGTACGTCCCTCCGCTCTCGCCGATCACCTCGGCAGCGTCCGCGGGCAAGATTGGACTCGACGGTGAAATGCCCGACGTCAAGTCGCTGCGTATTCCGATGAAATATCTCGCCAACCTGCTGACGGCAGGCGACGAGAAGCCGGTGACGCTGGCGCTCGAGCGCATGCTCGCAATGCGCGCTTACATGCGGGCCAAGACCATCGACGGCGTCGTCGACGAGGCGATTGCCCGTCGCGTCGGGCTCAAGCCTGAGCAGATCGACGAAATGTACCAGATCATGGCGATTGCGAACTACGAAGATCGCTTCGTGATCCCGACCGCCCACCGCGAGCTCGGCGCCGATGCCTACGATATGCGCGGCTCCTGTGGCTTTACGTTTGGCAATGGTTGCTCGGGCGGTGAAAGCGAGACGAACCTGTTCGGCTCGCCGCGCAAGGCGAAGAACCCGATGGAGGTCGTGTGATGAAGACATTCAAGGTGTTGTCGGCATTGCTGAGCTATCCGACCGAGGCGTTGATCGCCGCGGCACCGCAGCTTGGGACCGTCCTGGATGCCGAGAGACTGCTCCCGCCGGAGCCGCGCCATGCGTTGCAAACGCTGATCGAGGAGATCGCCGCTGGCGAAATCTACGATCTGCAGGAGCGTTACGGCCTGCTGTTCGACCGGAGCAAGACGCTCGCGCTGCATCTGTTCGAACACGTTCACGGCGAAAGCCGCGACCGTGGCCAGGCCATGGTGGATCTGAAAGCCATGTACGAGGCCGCCGGCCTCGTGATCGCCGCGAATGAATTGCCGGACTATGTGCCGCTGTTCCTCGAATTCCTGTCGACCCAACCGCTGGCCAACGCCCGCGAACTGCTGGGGCAGACCGCGCACATTCTCGCCGCACTGGCCGGGCGCCTGGGCCGGCGGCAGTCGAGCTACAAGGCCATCTTCGATGCGTTGGTTGCGATCTCGGCGGAGGCTCCGCATCGCGAGATCGTGGACGAGTTGCTGAAAGGCATCGATCCCGATCCCATGGATTTCGCCGCGCTCGATGCGGCGTGGGAAGAGGAGGAAGTGCGATTCGGCCCGGGAACCCAGGGACAGGACGCCTGTGGTCATGAAGGCCTGATCGCGAAACTCCGTCATGCCAAGCGCGCGGTCAATCCCGCGCCGTCACCCCAGCAGTAGGGAGCGAAGCGATGCAAACGCTCAATTCGATTGTGTTCGGCTGGTATCCTTACCTGTGTTTGACGGTCTTCCTGTTCGGCAGCCTGTTCCGCTTCGATCGCGAACAGTACACGTGGCGAACCGGATCGAGCCAGCTGCTGCGGCGGCGACAACTGATGTGGGGCTCAAACCTGTTCCACGTCGGCATCCTCGTGATTTTCGTCGGCCATTTCGTCGGCTTGCTGACGCCGATCTGGGTGTTCGATATGCTCGGCGTGTCGCACGGCTTCAAGCAGATGCTGGCGATCGTGGCCGGCGGCGTCGCCGGGGCGATGTGCCTGGTCGGAATTGCGCTGCTGACCCATCGGCGGCTATTCGATCCCCGTATCCGCGCCAATTCGTCATTCGGCGATACCGCGATCCTGCTGCTGCTGTTTGCCCAGCTGCTGCTTGGGCTCGCGACCATCCCGGTGTCGCTCGGTCATCTCGACGGCCACGAAATGGTGAAGTTCATGGCTTGGGCCCAGGGCGTCCTGACGTTGCAGCCCGGCGTGGCCGCCAACGTTCTGGACGTCCATCCGATCTTCAAGGCCCATCTGCTGCTCGGCATGACCATCTTCCTGCTGTTTCCGTTCACCCGGCTGGTTCACGTCTGGAGCGCGCCGGTGTGGTATCTCGGCCGACGCGGTTATCAGGTCGTGCGCAGCCGAAACGGCAGCGCTCGCGGGATCCGCCCCATTCAGCCAGCGGAGTAGGTCATGGATTGCTCAGTCACGAATATGCTGCCGAAGCCGAAGTCCGTCAGCGTCAATGGCATGTTGATTCCGCGTGAGGTCATTGCCCGCGAAGTACAGAACCATCCGGCAGAGAAGCCGATCATGGCCTGGCAGGCGGCGGCCCGCGCGCTGGTCGTGCGCGAATTGCTGCTGCAGGAATCGATCCGGCTCGGCATCGACGCCGAGCCGTTGCGCGATCCGGAAGGCCGCTCCGAAACCTCGGAGGAGGCGGCGATGCGCGTGTTGATCGAGCGTGAGGTGGTGACGCCGGAGCCCAACGAGGCTGCCTGCATGCGCTTCTACGAGCAGAACCGGCAGCGTTTTCGCTCCGGCGACCTTTATGAAGCCGCGCATATTCTCATTGCAGCTCTCCATGGCGACCTTCCCGCCCGGACCAAGGCCCGAGAGACCGCCGATGCCATCCTGTCCGCGGTCAGGACTGATCCGAAACTGTTCGCTGAATTTGCCCGCAGCCATTCCGACTGCAAGACATCGGCGCAGGAGGGCGGTCGTCTCGGCCAACTGACGCGCGGCCAGACCGTGGCCGAATTCGAGCTGGCGCTGCAGCGGATGCGCCCCGCCGAGTTCGCCATCGCCGAGACCCGATACGGCTTTCATGTCATCCGTCTCGATCACTATGCACCAGGCAGCCTGCTGCCGTTTGAGCTCGTGCGTGAACGGATCGCCGACTACCTCGCGACCAGCGTGCAGCATCGTGCGCTGGCGCAATATGTTGCGGTGCTGGCCGGTCGCGCTGAAATCACAGGTGTCACCCTCGACGCGGCCAGTTCGCCGCTATTGCAGTAGGACCGGCGTCATGCAACTCGGCAAGATCATCAGCAGTTTTAGCGAGGAAGCTCCCGCCAGCGAGGCCCTGCTCGCCTGCAATGATATTGTGCTGTTCGCCCGCGTAGGTGAGGCCGCGCAGCGCTATGACGAGACGGTCGGCGAGTACGCCGCGGGCGCGGTGCGGCGGTTTGCGAGCCTGGCGGTGAGCGAAGACTGGCTCGGGCTGATGAACGTGATCGAGCGCGCGGACGATCCCGGAATCGGGTGTTTGACCTATATGGTCGACTGGTCGCTCAGGAAGGATGAATCGCCTGCAGCGCCGTCCCATGCGGGTTGCACGTGTGGAGGCGAGGGAGGCTGCTCGTGACAACGGGGCGCAACCGGAAGAACATTCCAACGGAGGAGCAGGGTCTCACCCGCGTCGGTATTCTCGTGATCTCGGATCGCGCCAGCAGCGGCGAATACGAAGACAAGAGCGGTAAGGCCATCAGCGACTTCTTGAACAGGACCGTGCGATCGAACTGGATTGCGATCGTCAAGATCGTCCCGGACGGGGTGGACAGCGTGGCCACGGCGCTTGTCGAAATGTCCGACTGCGAAGATTGCGACCTCGTCTTGACCACGGGCGGCACGGGGCCATCGCCGCGGGATCTGACGCCGGAAGGCACGCGCATGGTTATCACGCGCGAACTGGCCGGATTTGGCGAATTGATGCGCCGGGTGAGCCTCGAGCAGGTTCCGACCGCGATTCTCTCGCGGCAAACGGCTGGCACACGCGGACATTGTCTGATCGTCAATTTGCCGGGGCGGCCCTCGGCCATCGACATCTGCCTGAACGCCGTGTTCCCCGCGATTCCCTACTGTCTCGACCTGATCGGTGCCCGTCCAATTGAGGTAAACCCAGATGTATGCAACGCATTCCGCCCTGGCGCATGAACTCCCGCCCGCGCGCGACCAGACGGTCGCAGCGGTCGTGTACGCAAACGAAGCCTATCCCGATGCGATGTTCAAGGCGCTCGTCGATCGATGCCGGAAGGCTGGCTTGTCGCTGGCCGGCGTCCTGCAGCATCCGGCTCCGGAGGGTGCCGACCGGCGCTGCGACGTGCTGCTGGAAGATCTCACCTCTGGTCGTCGCACTGCGTTGTTCGAAGACCGCGGTGTGGGCGCGCGCGGATGCCGACTTGATGAATCGGCATTGGCGGAAGCGACGGCGACAGTGGAGGGAAGTCTGGAGTTCCGGCCGAACCTTCTTGTCCTGAGCAAGTTCGGCAAGGTTGAATGCGAGGGCGGCGGGTTGAGGGATCTGATTGCGAGCGCGATCGATCGCGGAATCCCAGTGGTTATCGGGGTGCCGCAACGCAACCTCGACGCCTGGCGAACATTTGCCGGCGAGTTCGCCGTCGAGCTGGGCGATGATGTCCGGGAGATCGAACAGTGGCTGGATGGGTTGCAATAGGGGAAATGCGATACCCATCGGAATGCGAAACATGTCTACGTGAGCGCACCGACTGGTGTAGCGCGTTCCTGGCTCAGCCATTGAGAACGAGCCGCTGCGATTCGAAGAAGGCCTGGAAATCTCATCGAGTCGTCAATGCAGGTGAAAGGATTGTAAGCAACGGAGAAGTATCGGACGGGGTGTTGGTCATTGCCAGGGGCTGGGGATACCGATTCTTGTCCCTGCCAGATGGCCGAAGGCAGATCATCAATTTTCTGCTTCCAGGCGACCTGTTGTCCGTGACCTCGCTTTTTGAAAAGAGATTCAATTGTTCGGCGGATGCGCTAACGGAAGTTCACATAGTCGAACTTGGACGCGAGGAAATCCGAAGCCGAATCGCCGGGAGCGCGAAACTTCAGGAAAAATGGCAGGAAGCGATTGCGTGCCAGATCGCAAGCGCCGAAGAGCTGTTGTTCGTGATCGGCCGCGGTACATCCGAAGAGCGCGTCGCCAATATGATCCTGCATCTTGTGCGAAGAATAACGGAACGAATGTCGGTACGAGAGGGGCGCTATCGCCTTCCTGTCAATTTGCCGCATATGGCGGATACCGTTGGACTTACCCCCGAGCATGTTTGCCGGATGCTTACGCGTTTTCGTAAACGTGGCATATTTGGCTTGTCAAAAGGATGTTTGGAGGTCTTTGATTTCGCCGCGTTGGAGCGCGCCGGTCATTTGAATACGATGCCAATGCTGGCATCATCCAGTTGACGTAAGCCGTCATGCTGCGAGCACTAATCCGGGTTTCATTTCAATCCTGGATCGTCCCCGCGTAAGATCGCGCATCGGCTGGGTGCGATGGAGCAGCAGACTGCAAAGGTCGCGACCATCGCGCTGCCGAGCTCGCCAGGATAGATCGAAAACGGCATGCACCAGCCGGCCGATGCAGACCGCAAATCCAGAAAACAGTTGAGGATCGTCGAAGCCTTGAGTCCGGACACGGTCATGATGAATCCGATCTGAACAGCGCGCCGTGCCCTTTGCGAATTTCCCCGCGGGGCACAACAGAGCTGAGAACGGTGAGGGAACGGTTTGTGATCCGTTTCTTCGGTCTCCTTCGACGTGTCCCAGGGCACAAAGAGTAAGGGCACAAATGATAGAAAACGCGAGAAGGGTCTCAGAGCCGAAGTGACGACGGACTACCTGAGGCGCACTGACGCGGCGATACGTTATACCCCAAGCCAAATCACGATACATTGCTTAGAACTCGGCACGCGCTCCGGAAGCAGGTGTTCGCCACGAATGTCGAAGGCGGCGTCTCGCTCTTTACCGAACCTAACGGCCAGGATTTCCGGACTGTGCTTGTCCGATAGATAGCTCCTCCGGCTGTTCTAAAACCCGATCCGCGGCGGCAGCTATCCGGAAGACGAGGCCCGGCCTTTCGCGTGGACAAATTTTCCAAACCGCCGAAGCCGTTGGCCGAGGAAGTGGCGAACTTTGTCACCTCACTTGATCAGGTCCTGTAGTTCAAACTCCTCAATCATCTTCGGCGTGCTCCACGCGCCGTTGTCGAACTTCGGTCGGGCGGCGCGGCAGTCGACGTCGGTCCTGACCTGTCGGGGGGAGCGCATGCGCGGTCGTTCTTGGCCGCCATCTGCTCAATTCCATCGTTCTGAACAGCGACATCCGCAGTGAACGTTTGTTCTCCTGATACCAACAAGAATCCCAACAAATCGGACGGCTGGATCGGACGAGAACAAGCAGTGACGAACAGAAAGTTACTCCGAAATCCCCATTTTCAAGGGCTTGCGGACACTGCGCGGACGGTTGCGGACGCTTTGGAACGGACTTGAACACCCTAGTTGGTGCCCCTGTCCGGCAACACACTGAACAAAGCGCTGCGAACATGGCTTCGATCTTGGCTCTGGCGGAGACCACTGCGCATTGAAGACCCTAACCAAAACGGCTCAGTCTGGGGGCCTCCAGATAGTCCCTATGCGCTTGCATATTAAAGGTAATATGCGGCCGAAAATTAACAGTACAGTAATACCGGGCATGCTATCAGTCGGCCGACAGAAAAGGCATCGGAATGGAGCGATAGTTCTCATCTCCTCGATAACAGGCGGGCATGGCGAATTCCGACATCGCAAAACTTTCACACGACTAACGGTGGGAACGTTTGCCGCCTTTCGACTTCCGCAACCTTTCAACAAGCACGCCCGGGCGCCTCGCGTCAGGACACTCAGCACGTTCGCGGGGAGCTCTTCGCGGAGCCGGAGTATATTGAATGGATAGTCAGCCGCAACCATCGCATTCCATGCGCCTTCCAGAGGATTGCAGCATTGGCGCCATCCGTAACGTCTATGATGCGATCTGCGACGCGATGCTACGGAGCGACAGCGTAGAGATCGATTGTTCCGGCGTCGGCAAAGCTGACGTGACGTCGATCCAGCTTCTGGTTTCGACGATCAAGACTGCCCAGCAACAGGGCCGGCAGGTCAACCTCACAGAAACATCGCGCGCGCTCGCGCAGACGCTGCAGCGCGCGGGATTGTCCAGCGACAACTTGCTGAATCACCCATCCTCCGAAATGGACCGTACAAAGTAATGGCCAATATTCTCACGGTTGATGACTCTCCCAGTATTCGCCAGATGATCAAAGTGGTGCTCACGCCGGCCGGTCATAACGTGATCGAGGCCGGCGACGGCGCACAAGGGCTGGAAAAGGCCAAGGCCAGCCGCCCCGATCTTGTCATTACGGATCTCAACATGCCCGTCATGAACGGTCTCGAACTGATACGGGCGTTGCGCGCGATGCCGGCCCTGCTCGGCCTGCCGATCGTGTTTCTGACGACCGAGTCCAACGACGCCGTCAAGCTGGAAGCGAAGCAGGCCGGCGCCACCGGCTGGATCACAAAGCCGTTCAAGCAGGAACAGCTTCTTGCGGTTGTCAGCAAGCTGGTGCGGTCATGACGGCCATAGATCCCGCTGACATCTTCCGGCAGGAGGCCGCCGATCTATTCGAGGCGCTCGAGGAAGCGCTGCTGGATCTCGGCCAGCGCCCCGATGACCGCGATCTCATCGATACGGCATTTCGCGCCCTGCATACAATCAAGGGGTCGGGCGCCATGTTCGGCTTCGATGAAGTCGCTTCGTTTACCCACGAGTTTGAAACAGCCTTCGATCTCGTTCGCAAGGGCGAGATCAAGCCGAACGAAGATCTGATCACAGTGGCCCTCGCGGCCAAGGATTACATCCGCGCATTGATCGAGCAGCCGGACACCACCGACAAGATCATCGGCGATGCGATCCTCGACCAGCTTCGCCGCTTTATCGGACCGGGCGACAAGGCAGCTTTGCCGGCCACGGGTTCCGGCGCTCCCGCGGCAGTGGCCGGTCGTTCGGGCTGGCAGCTCCGGCTGGCGTTCGACGGCCAGGTTCTCCGCAACGGTTCGAATCCGCTCGACTACCTCGACGACCTTCGCAAGCTTGGCGCCTGCCTCGTCACCGCGTTGACGGACGACGTGCCCCTGCTCGACGAGCTGGAGCCCGAATACTGCTTCCTGAAATGGGACGTCACGCTGCATAGCGACTGCGACAGGGCTGCCATCGACGACGTCTTCATGTTCGTCCAGGACGAAATGAAGCTCGAATGCCTACCTATCATGGCCGCAGACGTTTCAACGCTCGTCCCCTCACAGACGGCAGGAACCGCCGGATATTCGTTGCTGCTCGATACGGCAAACGATGCCAGCCAGAGCGTGCCACAATTTGACCGACTGCGCGAAGAGCCGAAGAAGTCGGACGACAAAGGGATATCCACCGTTCGCGTCCAGGCGGAGCGGCTCGATGAACTGATGGATCGCGTTGGCGAACTCGTGATCGCACAGGCAAGGCTGGGCCAGCTGGCCGCCGCCAGTGACGACGTCTCCATCAAGGCCATTGCCGAGGAAATCGAGCGGTTGGCTGCAAGTCTGCGCGACACCACGATGGGCGCGAGGATGGTGCCGATCGGTTCGTTGTTCGGGCGCTTCCGCCGCTTGATCCACGACCTTTCGCGAGACCTTGGCAAGCCGGTCGAGTTGATCACTTCAGGTGAGGATACCGAACTCGACAAGACGATGATCGAGCGTCTCGCCGACCCGCTGGTTCATCTCATTCGCAACGCCATCGACCATGGCATCGAGGATCAGGCAAATCGCGCCGCGGCAGGTAAGACTGAAATCGGCCGTATCGAAATCGCGGCCGGTCACGCCGGCGCGCAAGTCCTCGTGACGGTCCGCGACAATGGCGCGGGCCTGAATACGGCCCGGATCCGCGCCAAGGCGGAGGAGCAGGGGTTGCTCGCGCCAGGAGCGACGGCGTCGGATCAGGAAATCCATCAATTCCTGTTTCACCCCGGCTTCTCGACCGCGCAGACCGTCTCGGCCCTGTCGGGTCGCGGGGTCGGCATGGACGTGGTCAAGCGGACCATCGAATCGCTGCGCGGATCGATCGACATCTCGACGGCGCCGGGTCAGGGCACCACGGTGACGCTGCGGCTGCCGCTCACGTTGGCCATCATCGAAGGCTTGCTGATCCGGGTCGGCGAGGGACGCTACATCGTCCCGCTGTCGGCCGTCGAAGAATGCGCAGAGCTTTCCACCGCCGACGAGCGCTCGCGTGGCCGGGACTTCCTCAACATGCGCGGCGACCTGGTGCCGTTCCTGCGGCTACGCGGCCTGTTCGATGTCGCCGGCCAGCCCGACCGCTTTCAGAAGATCATCATCGCTTCGGCCGGCGAGACCCGGGTCGGCCTGATTGTCGATCAGATCATCGGCAGCCACCAGTCGGTCATCAAGTCGCTGTCCAAGCTTCATTCCGAGGTGACGATGTTTTCCGGCGCCACCATTCTTGGCGACGGCAGCGCAGCCCTGATTCTCGACGTTGCCCAGCTGATCGCGATCGGTCAGGGGCGGTCTGAAAGCCAAACTGTCAACGAGGCCGCGTGATGGACCAGATCTTGAAAGAACGCGGGTCCGAAGCCAGCGCTGCCGCCGTGATGCAGGTCGTGATGCTGGGGATCGGCGACGAGGTCTTTGCTCTCAACACCGAACTGGTTAGGGAAATCATCGATCCGGTACCGGCCACCCGGGTCGCCGGCGCGCCGGCGTTCCTGCCGTGCGTCGTCAATGTGAGAGGCAACGTGATTCCGCTCGCCGATTTGCGCGTCCGCTTCGGAATGCCGAAGACCGACGATGCGGCAGATACCCGCATCGTGGTGCTCGAGATCGAGATCGACGGCGATCCGGTGCTGGTCGGCGTGGTCGCCGACAAGGTCTACGAGGTCACGCAGATTTCGCAGGCCGATGTGCAGCATACGCCGCGCGTCGGGATGCACTGGAACCCCGAATTCATCCACTTCATCGCCAGGTGGCGCGACGAATTCGTCATCGTACCGAATATGGAACGCATACTGAGTTGAGACCGGCCGTGAATAGCGACCAAGGGGGCTGACAATGAGATTTACCGTAAAAGCGAAGCTGGCCAGTGCGTTCGGCGCTGTCATCGTCCTGTCGATGATCACCGGCGTGATCGCCTACACCAAACTGTCGACGCTGGATGCTTCGCAGCAACGTCTGGTGGCACAGGCGGAGCGGATCAAGAAGGCGGCAAGTCTGATGAACAACATCCAGGCGCAAATCCGCTCGGAAAGCCGCGTCATCCTCGCAAAATCCGAGCAGGACGCCCAGGAAAACCATCGCGCGATGATGGAACGCCGCGATACCAGTCTGAAGCTCAAGGATGAGCTGTTCAGCATGGCATCCGAGACCGGCAAGCGCATCATCGAGCAGGGCGGGCTGAAGCTGCAGCGGCTGAACGAATTGCAGGAGCAGGCCGGCAAGCTGGCCCTTCTCCGATCCAATCACCGTGCCGCCGAACTCTGGGAATCCGAGGGGCTCGCTGCCTTGCGGGCATTCAATGCCAGCGTGGACGCAGCAGCGGCGGAGATCGACGCCGCGCCGCCGACCATGGATGGTTTGCGCGTCAAGGTGGCGCTGCAGACCGCCAAATACGAAGCCGCGCGGCTGGCGCGATCGACAACCACCTCATTCGCAGCGTTGTCGATCGAGCAGTTGGAGAGCGGCTACAAGGCGGCCACGGCGCTGCTCGATGGTTTCAAGGCTTCCGTCAGCCATGCGATACCCGCGGTTGGAGCGATTGGCCTTCCGATCGCCAACCTCAAGGCGGAGCAGGAGAAGTTCGCCAACGTCATGAATAGAATCCTGACGACGGCGCGGGACGGCGGCGACGTCAAGGCTCTGACCATCGTCAACGGCGAGGGCCGCAAGGCCTTCACCGAAGCGCAAGCCAGCTTCGAGGACTATATCAAACTCACCGAACGACAGATGGCCGAACTGGCAGCGGCGGGATCCGAAGAGGCTGGCTTCGCCAAAACGCTGCTGATCAGCATCATCGTCGCCTCGTTGGTCATCGCGATCGCCTCGGCAACCTGGATTGCCGTCAACATCAGCCGCGGTCTCAGCCGTGCTGTCGGGCTCGCTGGCGCGGTGTCCATCGGCGATCTCGGCCAGAAGATCGAGGTGTCAAGCAACGACGAGATCGGCGATCTGGTCAAGGCGCTGAACGTCATGACTGAAAATCTCAATGAGACCGCGAAGATAGCCGATGCGATCGCCGGCGGCGATCTCACGGTCGAGGCCCGGCGGTTGTCGGACAAGGACACGCTCGGAATTTCGCTGGAGCGGATGCTGGAGAAGCTTCGCGTCATCGTGTCCGACGCGGTGACGGCGGCGCAGAACGTGTCGGCGGGGAGCCAGGAACTGTCGGCGAGCGCCGAGCAGCTGTCGCAGGGTGCTTCCGAGCAAGCCTCGGCCGCCGAGGAGGCCTCCGCCTCGATGGAGGAGATGGCGGCGAATGTGAAGCAGAACGCCGAGAATGCCGGCCAGACCGAGAAGATCGCCCGGCAGTCGGCCAAGGATGCCGAATCCAGCGGCGCCGCGGTGGGCCGTGCCGTCGAGGCGATGCAGACCATCGCCAGCAAGATCACCATCGTGCAGGAGATCGCCCGCCAAACCGACCTGCTGGCGCTCAATGCAGCGGTGGAAGCGGCGCGGGCCGGCGAACACGGCAAGGGCTTTGCCGTGGTCGCCTCCGAAGTCCGCAAGCTCGCCGAGCGCAGCCAGACCGCGGCGGCCGAGATCGGCACGCTGTCGGCGGAGACCGTCAAGGCGGCGCAGGAAGCCGGCGCGATGCTGTCCAGGCTGGTGCCCGATATCAAGAAGACCGCCGAACTGGTCGAGGAGATTTCCGCCGCCTGCCGCGAGCAGGATGTCGGCTCGTCGCAGATCAACCAGGCGATCCAGCAGCTCGACAAGGTCGGCCAGCAGAATGCCGGAGCTTCCGAACAGGTATCGTCGACCTCCGAGGAACTGGCGTCGCAGGCCGAGCAGCTGCAATCGACCATCGCCTACTTCAAGATCGAGCGGGCGTCACACGAGCGCGGCAGCCGCGCGAGCCGCCCGGATGTGGTGATCGACAAGGCGGTCGCGCAGCTGCGCTCCAAGGCAGCCGCCATGACCGGTGCGAAGAAGCCGGTGCGCGGCCTCAAGGTCGCCGGCGGCGGCTTCGCGCTGGAGATGAACGACCGCGCCGACGAACGCGACGCCGAGTTTCAACGCTGACCACTCATCCGGCCTCGCCATCGCGGCGGGGCCGCCGCCTGGATGACCTCAACTTCGTGGAATGCATCATGACTGAGACGGTTCAATATCTGACGCTCGGTCTCGACGGCGAGACGTTCGGGATCGGTGTCCGCCACGTCCGCGAGATTCTCGACCTGCGGCCGATCGCGAAAATCCCTCATGCGCCGGATTTTCTGCGCGGCATGATCGACGTCCGCGGCTCAAGCTATCCGGTGCTCGATCTTCGCACCAAGCTGGATCTGCCGCCGATTCCGGCCACCGAGGCGACGCGGATCGTGATCCTCGACGTGGCGATGGCGGAGCGCTCGGTCGGCGTCGGCGTGCTGGCCGACTGCGTCTACGAGGTGACCGGCATCGACGAAAGCCAGATCGAACCGCCACCTTCGGTCGGCGGGCACTGGAAGTCCGACTATCTCGCCGGGATCGGCCGGAAGCCGGACGGCGGCTTCGTGATGATCTTCGACCTGATCAAGCTGCTGACATCCAGCGACCTGGGCCAGGACGCCATCGCCGACGTCGCGGCCTGACCCATGCAGGCAGCGTTGCCGATGAGTTCGCCGGATTTCCCAACACGCACATCCAGATTTTGCACGAGCAATCCAGAAGGGCAGACAAGATGAGATTTACCGTCAAAGCGAAACTGGCGAGCGCCTTCGGTGCGGTCACTATCCTGTCGATGGTCATTGGCGGCGTCGCCTACAACAAGCTGACATCGCTCGATACGGCGCAGCAGCAGCTGGTCACCCAGGCGGAGCGCATGAAGAAAGCGTCCGACCTGATGAACGAGATTCAGGGCCAGCTCCGAGCCGAGCTTCGGATGATTCTCGCCGCGACCGACAAGGATCTGGCTGACAACCATCGTCTGATGACCGAACGTCGCGGCAAGGTTGCGAAGATCAAGGACGAGCTGTACGGCATCGCGACCGAGAACGGCCGGCGGCTGATCGAGCTGGCGTCCGCCAAGATGACGCGGATGAACGATCTGCAGGAACAGACCGGGAAATTCGCGCTGCTCGATTCCAAGAACCGCGCCGGAAGCCTGTGGAATTCGGAAGCGCTGCCCGCTCTGCGGGATTTCAATGCCGCCTTGGATGCGTCCGCCGCCGAGATCGGCAAGGCGGCGGGTTCGTCGGACGGCTCGCGCGCCCTGCTCGCACTACAGACCACAAAGTATGAAGCGTCGCGGCTGGCGCGCGCGATCACCACTTCGTTCGCAGTGTCGTCGATCGACGAGCTGGAAACCACGCAAAAGGCCGCCAATGTCCTGGCGGACGGCTTCAAGTCGAGCGTGGCGCAGAGCGTGACGCAATTGGCCGGCCTCGGCATGGCTGCGGGCGACATCACCAAGCAGTCGGAGCGCTATTCCAAGGCTGCCGGCAATGTTCTGACCACTGTCCACGAAGGTGGCAGCATCAAAGCGCTCGCCATCATCAATGGCGAAGGCCGCAAGGCATTCAACGAGTCGCTCGATGCCGTCGAGGATTACGTCAAATACACCAAGCAGCGGATGGGCGAGCTCGCCGCCGCCGGGTCCGAAGAGGCCAGCACCGCAAAGGCCATGCTGATCGCCGTCATCATCGCATCATTGCTGATAGCGGTGGCATCGGCGACATGGATCGCCGTCAATATCAGTCGCGGCCTCAGCCGCGCGGTGGGTCTGGCAAATGCGGTCGCCTCGGGCGACCTGACGCAAACCCTCGACTCCACGAGCAACGACGAGATCGGCGATCTGGTGATCTCGCTCAACGGGACCGTGGAGCGTCTGCGGCTCGTCGTCTCCGACGCGGTGACGGCAGCGCAGAATGTGTCGGCGGGGAGCCAGGAATTGTCGGCGAGCGCCGAGCAGCTGTCGCAGGGCGCTTCCGAGCAGGCTTCTGCCGCCGAAGAGGCCTCGGCCTCGATGGAGGAGATGGCGGCTAATGTGAAGCAGAACGCCGATAATGCCGGCCAGACCGAGAAGATCGCCCGGCAGTCGGCCAAGGATGCTGAATCCAGCGGCGCCGCGGTGGGCCGTGCCGTCGAGGCGATGCAGACCATCGCCAGCAAGATCACCATCGTGCAGGAGATCGCTCGCCAAACCGACCTGCTGGCGCTCAATGCCGCGGTGGAAGCGGCGCGGGCCGGCGAACACGGCAAGGGCTTTGCCGTGGTCGCCTCCGAAGTCCGCAAGCTCGCCGAGCGCAGCCAGACCGCGGCGGCTGAAATCGGCACGCTGTCGGCGGAGACCGTCAAGGCGGCGCAGGAAGCCGGCGCGATGCTCTCCAAGCTGGTGCCCGATATCAAGAAGACCGCTGAGCTGGTCGAAGAGATTTCCGCCGCCTGCCGCGAGCAGGACGTCGGCTCGTCGCAGATCAACCAGGCGATCCAGCAGCTCGACAAGGTCGGCCAGCAGAACGCCGGCGCCTCCGAGCAGGTGTCCTCGACTTCCGAGGAACTGGCGTCGCAGGCCGAGCAGCTGCAATCGACCATCGCCTACTTCAAGATCGAGCAGTCGGCGCGCGGCCGCGGCGGTCGTCCGGATGCCGTGATTGACACCGCAGTGGCGCAGTTGCGCTCCAAGGCGGCCGCCATGTCGAGCGGCGATCGCAGCGCGAAGAAGCCGCAGCCGGTCAAATCGACGCGTGGCCTCAAGGTCGCCAGCGGCGGCTTCGCGCTTGAGATGAACGACCGCGCCGACGAACGCGACGCCGAGTTTCAACGCTGATCGAGTCGCGGCCTCGCCAGTTCGGCGCGGCCGCGCGCGTCACATCACAAGCCCAGCGCCAACAGGCAACTCAGCTAGATCCAGTTTTGATATCAAAGGGACTAAAATGCGACTAACTGTGAAAGCGAAACTCGCTGGGGCATTCGGCATCGTGATCCTGCTGTCGGCAATATCGGGTGGCGTAGCCTATGTGAGACTGACCGAAATGATCGCCACAGCTGAGACCATCGTGTCGGCCGCCGACCGGATGGGGAAGACAGCCGAGATTGAAAAAGGGATCTTGCTTCAGATCCGGGCCGAGAAGAACGTGATCCTGGCCGCCACCGAGGCCCAGGCTGATCAGTACGCTGCCGAGGCGGTCGAGCTGCGCAGCTCGGTGACAAAGACCAAAGACGAAGCTTACGCGGGAGCAACCGAAGCCGGCAAGCGGCTGATCGAGCGTTTCGTCCCCGCTTATGTTGCCCTCAACGCGGCGCAGGACCAGACGATCAAGCTTGCAAAGACCGACAAGACCAAGGCCATGGAATCTTCCACGACCGAAGTTCGCAAGGCGGCGGCTGCGGCGCTGACCGCGGCCAAGGACTATGAGGTCTTCGTCAAGAAATTCATGGCCGACCGGGCGGAACAGGCGAAGGAAGACGGCGCCCGCGCGCAATGGCTGCTGCTGGCGCTGGTCAGCGCCTCCTTCGTCATCGCGCTGGGATCCGCAACCTGGATCGCGCTCAACATCAGCCGCGGGCTCGGCCGCGCGGTCGATCTCGCCGACGCCGTTGCGCTTGGCGATCTCAGCAAAAAGATCGGAGTGTCCAGCGACGACGAAATCGGCGACCTCGTGAAATCGCTGAACGCCATGACCGTCAACCTCAATGCCACGGCAAAGACCACCGATAGCATCGCTGACGGCGATCTCTCCATCGAGATCAAGCCGTTGTCGGACCTGGATACGCTGGGACTGGCGATGAAGCGGATGGCCGCCAATCTGAAGGCCACGGCGAATGTCGCCGATGCCATCGCCAATGGTGATCTCACCGTCGATGCCAAGCGGCTGACGGACAAGGATACGCTCGGAATCGCGCTGGAGCGGATGCTGGAGAAGCTTCGCATCATCGTGTCCGACACGGTGACGGCGGCGCAGAACGTGTCGGCGGGGAGCCAGGAACTGTCGGCGAGCGCCGAGCAGCTGTCGCAGGGCGCTTCCGAGCAAGCCTCGGCCGCCGAAGAGGCTTCGGCCTCGATGGAGGAGATGGCGGCGAATGTGAAACAGAACGCCGAGAACGCCGGCCAGACCGAGAAGATCGCGCGGCAGTCGGCCAAGGACGCCGAGGCGAGCGGCGCCGCGGTCGGCCGCGCGGTCGAGGCGATGCAGACCATCGCCGGCAAGATCACCATCGTGCAGGAAATCGCCAGGCAGACCGACCTGCTGGCGCTGAATGCAGCGGTGGAAGCGGCGCGGGCCGGCGAGCACGGCAAGGGCTTTGCCGTGGTCGCTTCCGAAGTGCGAAAACTCGCCGAACGCAGCCAGACCGCAGCCGCCGAGATCGGCACGCTGTCGGCCGAGACCGTCAAGGCGGCGCAGGAAGCCGGCGCGATGCTGTCCAGGCTGGTCCCGGACATCAAGAAGACCGCGGAACTGGTCGAGGAGATTTCCGCCGCCTGCCGCGAGCAGGATGTCGGCTCGTCGCAGATCAACCAGGCGATCCAGCAGCTCGACAAGGTCGGCCAGCAGAATGCCGGGGCTTCCGAGCAGGTGTCCTCGACCTCCGAGGAACTGGCGTCGCAGGCCGAGCAGCTGCAATCGACCATCGCCTATTTCAAGATCGAGCAGGCGGCGCGCGAGCGCGGCCGGCCGGCGGTGATCGACAAGGCGGTCGCGGAGTTGCGCGCCAGGGCGGCCAGCATGTCCGAGCTCGAACGCGGCGGCAAGCGGCCGGTGCCGGCCAAATCGACGCGCGGCCTCAAGGTCGCCGGCGGCGGCTTCGCGCTGGAGATGAACGACCGCGTCGACGAACGCGACGCCGAGTTTCAACGCTGAACCCAAACGCCGGCCTCGCCCTCTCGGCGGGGCCGGATGATCCAACCCTTCGGAAAACATCATGACTGAGACGGTTCAATATCTGACGCTCGGTCTCGACGGCGAGACGTTCGGGATCGGCGTTCGCCACGTCCGCGAGATTCTCGACTTGCGGCCGATCGCGAAAATCCCCCATGCGCCGGATTTTCTGCGCGGCATGATCGACGTCCGCGGCTCGAGCTATCCGGTGCTCGATCTTCGCACCAAGCTGGACCTGCCGCCGGTTCCTGCCACCGAGGCGACGCGGATCGTGATCCTCGACGTGGCGATGGCGGAGCGCTCGGTCGGCGTCGGCGTGCTGGCCGACTGCGTCTACGAGGTGACCGGCATCGACGAAGCCCAGATCGAACCGCCGCCGTCGGTGGGAGGGCACTGGAAGTCCGACTATCTCGCCGGGATCGGCAGGAAGCCGGACGGCGGCTTCGTGATGATCTTCGACCTGACCAAGCTGTTGACGTCCAGCGACCTGCTCCAGGACGCCACCGCCGACGTCGCGGCCTGACCGATGCAGGCTGCGACATCGGAAACCATCTCCCATCTGACCGATCGGCATTTTCGCTTGATCGCCGAACTGATCGAAACCCAGGTCGGGATCAAGCTGCCCG
This sequence comes from Tardiphaga sp., assembly GCA_036561845.1. Lineage (GTDB taxonomy): Bacteria > Pseudomonadota > Alphaproteobacteria > Rhizobiales > Xanthobacteraceae > Tardiphaga. Next base: position 40,070 of record DATCUS010000362.1, read on the forward strand.
AAGCCAAGCGCCTCATGATCGAGGGACGGCTCCACAAGCGGGTCCGGGCACTCGGCTGTTACGACCTCAACACCTACGTCGAGCGCTTGTTCGATGACAAGAATTTCGAGGCAGAGCTGATCCATCTGATCGACTGCGTCACGACAAACAAGACCGATTTCTTTCGGGAGCCGTCGCATTTCGACTTCATGCGCAAGGTCGCCGTACCGGAGTGCCTCGACCGGAGAAACGCGGGCGCGCCGCTGCTCAAGATATGGAGCGCCGCCTGCTCGACCGGCATGGAAGCCTACACCGTCGCGATGGTGCTCGACGACATGACAAGGACGGGCTCGAAGTTTCAGTATCGCATTCTTGGAACGGACATCTCGACCAGCGTTCTGCGCTGCGCGGAGACTGCGATCTACACCCGGGAGATGATCGCGCCGGTACCCGACGAGATGGCGCGACGCTATTTTCTGTCGGCCAAGGATCGATCAAGCGCGGAGGTGCGCGTGGTGCCCGAATTGCGGCGATCGACGAACTTCCAGCGCATGAACCTGATGGATGAAAGCTATCCCATCGACCGCGACGTCGACATCATCTTTTGCCGAAATGTACTCATCTATTTCGACAAGCCGACCCAGCGAAAGGTGGTGGACCGTCTTTGCACCCACCTTCGTCCCGGCGGTTACCTGATGGTCGGCCATTCCGAATCGATGGTTCACAACGGGTCGAAAGGCCTCAAGCAGATTCAGCCCACCATTTTCAAAATCGAAAATCGGAGTTGATCGGCATGTTGAGGCAAAAGATTCGCGTGCTGATCGTCGATGATTCCGCGTCTGTTCGTCAAATTCTCTCTTCCATCCTGACCGAGGATCCCGAAATAGAGGTCATGGCCGCTGCATCCGATCCGTTCGTGGCGGCGCGCCGGCTTCAGGACGAGATCCCCGATGTGATCCTTCTCGATATCGAGATGCCTCGCATGGACGGGATCACCTTTTTGCGCAAAATCATGGCGCAGCGGCCGATACCCGTGATCATTTGTTCGACACTTACCGAGCAGGGCTCCGACCTGATGTTCGAGGCGTTCGAGGCTGGGGCCGTCGATATTGTGCCGAAGCCGCGTATTGATACCAGGCAGGCCCTGCTTGAATCATCTTCCCGGCTACGTGAGGCGGTCAAGGCCGCGGCGCGCGCGCGCGTCCGCATGCGTGGGGCGCATCGCGCGCCTATCGAGGCGAAATTGACTGCTGACGCGATCATTCCGCCTCCGATTGAGAGACGCGTGAGGCCGACCACAGAACCGATCGTCTGTATCGGCGTTTCGACCGGCGGCACCGAAGCGCTTCGTGACATGCTGGAGGTCCTGCCGCCTACCGCGCCCGGCATCCTGATCGTCCAACATATGCCGCCCGGGTTCACCGCGGCTTTTGCAAGACGCCTCAACGGCCTTTGCACAGTCAACGTCAAGGAAGCCGAGGACGGCGATACTGTCACGCAAGGCTGCGTCTACATCGCACCGGGCGGCCGGCACATGTTGCTGCAGCGCTCCGCACAGCATTATCACATCGCGATCAAGGACGGCCCCGCGGTGTCCCGGCATCGTCCGTCGGCCGACGTCTTGTTCCGATCGGCGGCACAATATTCCGGCGCAAACGCACTTGGAATCATCATGACCGGAATGGGGGACGACGGGGCAAGGGGCCTCCTCGAAATGCGCAAGCTTGGTGCCTCGACCCGCGCGCAGAATGAAGAAAGCTGCGTGGTATTTGGGATGCCCAAGGAAGCGATCGCATGCGGCGCGGTCGAAAAGGTCGTGCCCTTGGCCCAGATCGCACGAGAAATCCTGGCTTGGCAGGCCGCCCGCATAGCGGCACCGGTTTGAACCCGATGGATCACCCAGCGCTTTCAGGGATCGCGATTGCGGCCGTGGCGTCGATCGAACACGCCAGTACTCAGATTGAGGACGTTTTCGCCAAGGTCGGCCGCCACCTCGGGAGCGCTCACACGATTTTCGGCGATCTGAGCAGCCGCCTCAGTCAGGTCTCGGATGAACTGGCGGGCGACAGGAGCGAAAGTGCATCGATTGCACTTCAGGGGGTCGCCGCCCGTCTGCGCAGCCTGGCGGAGGCGTTGCCCGCGGAAACAGCCCTGCTGGGTGAGATCGGCGCGAGCTCCGCGCAGACCTCGGCATTGCTGCGCGAGCTCGTCAAGCACGTGCAGATGGTGACGGTGATATCCCGCAGCTCCAGGATCGAGGCTGCATCGCTCAACGGCAATCGTGGTGATTTTCTGAACTTCACTCAGGAAGCGTCCGATCTCGCGAATTCGGTCAAGATGTCGGTCGCCGACTGTTCGAAAGACCATCAACGGCTCTCTGACGCCCTGGACTCCGCGTTGGCCGGGCAATCCGAGTTTGAAAGACGATACAGGGACCAGCTCATTCTGGTGAGCGCAGATCTGATCGCGGTCTATGCGCAGATCAGGGACCGCCAGGCGCGCAGCGCCGAACTGACGGCATCGGCGGGAACCCGTACCCGCCAGATCGGCGAGGCGGTGGGGTCCGCGATCGTCTCGTTGCAATCGGGCGACAGCGTGCGGCAGCGACTGGAACATATTGGCCACGGCTTGCGGAAATCCGCACAGCCGGATGCGGCTCCGCCGCCGGCGGGGGGCGCCACGTTCGATCCCGCCGCAGTCGCATCGCCGCTCATCCTTATGTTGCAGGGCGCGCAGCTGGAAGAAACCGTCGCCGGCTTTGACGCGGACATCCAAGGGATCGGCAGGACCCTGGCGACGCTTTCGGCCGGCGCGACCAGTGTCGTTGACCAGGGAAGATTGCTGCTTGGAACGGAGGGGAGCGACGTCGCCACCGCGCTTACGCTGATGAAACAGAAGCTGGCTGAGGCAACCCTGCTGATCGCCGGGTGCGCGAATGCGAAGAAGGTCGTCGATCATTCGATCTCCGTGCTCGACGAAATGCTGCGAAAATTCCACCGAGCCATCTCCCAACTGGGAGATACCGTGATCGATATCACGCTAATTGGCATGAATGCGGCGCTGAAAGCCGCGAAACTCGGCACAGAGGGGCGCGCCTTCGTGGTCATTGCGAGCGAGCTCAGGGCAACCGCGGACCACATCTCTGCGGAATCGGCTGCACTGGAATCCGTCCTGGGCCGGATGGCGCAGTCGGCAGAAGGTCTCAAGGCGTTGCGGCAGGACGACAACTCGCATCAGGTGGCCGAACTCGAAACATCGATCATTGACGCGATCCGTGACATCGAAGGCAGCAATGGTCGTGTATTGGATACGATCAGCCATCTCAACAAGGAGAGCATGCGATTTGAGGGCTTGATGATTGACGCGACGTCGATGATGTCCGCGATATCTAAAAAAATGGGCGATCTCCCGAAGGTTGCCGAACGCCTGCAGACGCTCGATTGCAGCCTTCCGACAATTCCGTCGGCCGACGTTCCCGGGTTAGGGGATGTGTTCGATGAACTGCACGCGACATATACGATGGTCAGCGAGCGAAAGGTTCATTCGGACTTCTGCGCCCGTTTCGGATTGCCGTCTCAGAACGTTGAAGATCAATTGCCGACGTCCGAGGCGGACGACGTACTGTTTTTCTAGAGCTTGATTCGTCGCTTAGCAGCGTATCCGGATGGACGATGTCATTCGGCCTGCAGTATTTGAACGCCGATGACAGGGCGCAGTACCTGCCATGCCTGTCTTCGATCAACCGCATCGGAATGAAGCTACGTCGATGGGCCAAATCGAGCGATTGGCCTTCCGCCGGCTGCAGGATCCCTCTGAGAATGAAGTAGAAGGCGCCGATCATGATGGCATTGACGGTCGCCTGACGTTGGGCGTCCTGCCATACCTCGGCGACCTCGGCGACCTCGTCGGCAGCGTCTGCATTGCAGAACTACCGTTCCGATCCGCCTGTCTCCCGATGTGAGCGCGACGTCGCGATGGTCCGTGATATTGCCGGCCATGCCGCGGACCCAGGCCCCGCCTCCGCGGGATCTGATAGTGGCGATGGGCGGCGCGGACCTGGCTTCTATGGGGCACAGCCCGCGGGAATAAATCCGTGAGGCCATTGAAAATGAAGGAAAAATGGTGGGCGCACAAGGGATCGAACCTTGGACCTCTCCCGTGTGAAGGGAACGCTCTCCCGCTGAGCTATGCGCCCGGGATGTCGTGCACGGAAGATGACGGGGCGGACGGCCCCGGCGGTGCAGACGTGAGCGGGATTTACGGAGTCGGGGAGGGGGGTGTCAACCCTGACGCGGGAGATGGGGCGGGTTTCGTCGATCGGCGGTCGACAAACCGGCAGGTCTCGTTCCCCGGGCGCGATGCAGCGCGCCGCCGGCGATGCGCAGCATCGCGGGCGGCGTGGTGCGTCGCAGACCCGGGGCCCCGGCTGGGCACGGTGATCAGCGGGATCCCGGATCTGCGCAGCAGCGTTCGCGATGCTGCGCATCCGTGCGAAGCTTTGCTTCGCTAGGCCACGCCGCAGCGCGTCCGGGAAACGGCGGCGGCGGCGCATGCACCCGATGCAAATTTCTTCACCGCTGATATTGACTATTATCCTATATTGGCCTTATAGTCCTCTTGTCCTGCTCGACGAGGGGCGCTGTCATGAGGCGTCTTGAGAGTGGAGCCGGATGCGGTGTCCCGCGCGCGTGCCTCGCAAGCACGCCCCGGGAGGCTGGAGGTCACCGTCCGGGCCCACTACGGGGCTCTGCCGCTCTGTG
>DATCUS010000363.1:0-85763 GCA_036561845.1 Tardiphaga sp.
GGTCAAGCCCGGCCTGCCGGTGATGAATGCGGACGGCACGCCGAAGTGGCGCATGGCCCCGTCGCCGCATGGCGCGTACTGGAAGGAAGGCATGAAGCTCGGCTATCAGGACGTCGGTTCGGCAACCCTGCTGAAGTCGACGCCGGCCGATCGCCGCAAGGCCGCCTGGCTCTATCTGCAGTTCATCACCTCGAAGACGGTGAGCCTGAAGAAGAGCCATGTCGGCCTGACCTTCATCCGTGAATCCGACATCTGGGACAAGTCGTTCACCGAACGCGCACCGAAGCTTGGCGGTCTGATCGAGTTCTATCGCTCGCCGGCCCGCGTGCAGTGGTCGCCGACCGGCAACAACATCCCGGACTATCCGAAGCTGGCGCAGTTGTGGTGGCAGAACATCGGCGATGCCTCCTCCGGTGCGAAGACGCCGCAGGCGGCGATGGACTCGCTGGCAGCGGCGCAGGATTCCGTGCTTGAGCGTCTTGAACGGTCCAAGGTTCAGGGCGAGTGCGGACCGAAGCTGAACAAGAAGGAGACAGCGGAGTACTGGTATGCGAAGTCCGCCAAGGACGGCAACATCGCGCCGCAGCGCAAGCTGGCCAACGAGAAGCCGAAGGGCGAGACGGTCGACTACGACACACTGATCAAGTCGTGGCCGGCCACCCCGCCGCAGAAGCGCGCGTCGGCGAACTGAGGCACGCGCTCCCTCATGGTGAGGAGGCGCCCCTTCGGCGCCGTCTCGAACCATGAGGGAATATGCGGCCCATCCTTCGAGACGCGGCGAAGGCCCCGCTCCTTCAGCCTGAACGCAATTGCGTTCAGGCGAGGATGAGGATGGCGTTCGGTGATACGACAACAAAAAGGCCGGGAGCGATCCCGGCCTTTTCATTTGTCGCACGCAGATTAGCCGTCAAAGCTGGAATCGCGAAATTCGATCCCGACGCCGCCCTGATGGATCGCAATTCGCTGACGCCCGGGTTCATTCGATGCCACCTCGAACGGTCACGCGGTCCCGGTGAAACTATTCCGGCTGCGCATAGAATCGAACCGACAATGCATTGGTCCCCTGGGGGCAAGGCTGCCTATGCTCGATCGGAGGATAGTCCGGCGTGGCTTCGGCTTCGACGGAAGCCACCCCCATCGGTCGCCAGCCGGATGCCCCACGATCGCCCGCGCATCGCACGGGCTTCCGCAAGGCCGCGGCCGGATGCCCCACCAAAAACGAGAGAACCATGCGAAATTCAGATCAGATCTGGCAGCTTGTCGACGACCACCGCCCGGAATTCGAGGCGCTGGCCGATCGCATCTGGGGCATGCCGGAGATCGCCTACACAGAATATCGCTCGGTGCGCGAGCATACCGAGATGCTGAACAGCCTCGGCTTCCGCGTGAAGGAGAATCTCGCGGGCATCCCCACCGCGGTGATGGGCGAGTTCGGCGAGGGCGGACCGATCATCGCCATCCTCGGCGAATACGATGCCCTGCCCGGCCTCAGCCAGGTCGCAGGCATTGCCGAACACAAGGAAGTCATTCCAGGCGGCCACGGCCATGGCTGCGGGCACAACCTGCTCGGCTCCGCCGCCATGCTCGCGGCCACCGCCATCAAGGACTGGCTCGCCGAAACCGGAACCCCCGGCCGCGTGCGCTATTACGGCTGCCCGGCGGAGGAAGGCGGGGCAGCCAAATCGTTCATGGTGCGGGCCGGCGAGTTCGACGGCGTCGATATCGCCATCACCTGGCATCCGGCCTCGATCACACGGGTCGATGAAGCGCTGTCGCTTGCCAATACGCGCATGGACTTCCAGTTTGCCGGCCGCGCCAGCCACGCCGCCGCCGCCCCGCATCTCGGCCGCTCGGCGCTCGACGCCGTCGAACTGATGAATGTCGGCACCAATTACATGCGCGAACACATGCCCGCCGACGCCCGAATCCATTACGCGATGCTGGATTCCGGCGGCATCGCCCCCAACGTGGTGCAGGCCTCCGCGAAGGTGCGCTACGCCGTCCGCTCGCGCGACCTGCCCGGTATGTTCGCCCTGAACGAACGCGTCATCAAGGTCGCCGAGGGCGCGGCCCTGATGAGCGGGACCACGATGAAGATGACCGTCATCAGTGCGGTGTCAAACAAGCTCGGCAATACGCCGCTCGAACTCGCCATGCATGACGCGATGGAACGGCTCGGGCCGGTACCGTTCGACGCCGACGACCGGGCGTTTGCCGCTCAGATCCAGGCAACGCTGTCGGACGAAGACATCCAGAGCGATTACCTGCGGGTCGGCATGACGTTTCGCAAAGACACACCGCTGTGTGATTTCGTCGTGCCGTTCGATTCCCGTGGCGAGCCGATGATCGGCTCGACCGACGTCGCCGATGTGAGCTGGGTCGTGCCCACGGTGGAAGCGCGCGTTGCGACCCACGCCATCGGTACGCCCGGCCATTCCTGGCAGATCGTCGCACAAGGCAAATCGCCGGCGGCACACAAGGGCATGGTTCATGCGGCCAAGATCATGGCGGCGACCGGCATCGACGCGCTGACCGATCCGACGCTGATCGACCGGGCGAAGGCCGATCTGCGCGAGCGCACGTCGAAGACACCTTACGTCTGTCCGATTCCGCCGGAGGTCAATCCACCGCTGCAGCCGCGTCCCGCCGGCCTCTGACGATCGCCTGAAAGGGCAGCGGACAATCGGTCCGCTACCCTCCGAACCCCATAGAGGATCGCGACCATGTCTGACCATCGTCCCTCCGCTCTGCCCGCCGCACGTTCATGGCATCGCCCGCTGGCCGGCCTGGGGCTGCTTTCATGCCTCATGCTCGCCTCGACGGCCATGCAGGCCGCGACGCCGAAGACGGCGCTGGTGATGGCCTGGAACATCGACGCCATCTCGACCTTCGATCCCGCCCAGGTGGGCGAAGTGGTCACCAATGAAATCCTGCAGAACACCTGCGACAGCCTGGTCGACTTCGACCCGGCCGACGAGCGCAAGATCGTCCCGCTGTTCGCCGAGAGCTGGACGGTGTCGCCGGACCGGCAGACCATCACCTTCAAGATCCGCAAGGGCGCCAAATTCCCGTCGGGCAATATCGCCACCGCCCAGGACGTCGCGCAGAGCATGCAGCGCGTGGTCAAGCTCGGCTCCGGCAACGCCACCACCCTGACCGAATACGGTTTCACCAAGGACAATGTCGACCAGCGCATCGCCGCGCCGGACGATGCCACCGTGGTGCTCACCTTCGACAAGGCCTATCCGACCACTTTGGTGCTGCAGGCGATCGCCGCCAATCGCGTGTCCACGGCCATGGACATGAAGGTCCTGATGGCCAACCAGGTCAACAGCGACATGGGCAACAAGTATCTCGCCACCCATACCGAATGCATCGGCCCCTACCGGCTGGCGCAGTGGAACGCCAGCGAATCCGTGCTGCTGCAGGCCAACGACAACTACTGGGGCGTCAAGCCGGCGATCAAGCGCGTGCTGATCAAGCATGTGGCGGAAGCCGGCACGCAGCGGCTGATGCTCAGCCAGGGCGACGTCGACGCGGCGCGCGACCTGACGCCGGAAGACCTCAAGGACTTCGAGACGTCCAAAGACGTCACCATCGCCAAGGTGCTGAAGCCGCAATTGTTCTTCTGGACCTTCAACACCACCGAGGGCCCGTTCGGCAACGAGAAGGTGCGCCTCGCGATGCGCTACCTGATCGACTATGACGGGCTCGCCAAGACTGTGATGACCAATCTCGGCGTGCCCCGTGCCAGCTTCGCGCAGCTCGGTGCCGTCGGCGCCCTCGACGAAAAGGACGGCCAGCCGTTCAAGCTCGACCTCGACAAGGCCAAGGCGCTGCTGACTGAAGCCGGCTATGCCGACGGCTTCACCGCCAAGCTGATCTTCGGCACGCTGCAGCATTCGGCGCCGCTGGCGCAGAGCGTGCAGCAGAACGCGGCCCGCGTCGGGGTCAAGCTGACACTGGAGCGGATGTCCAACGCCCAGCTGTTCGCCAAGGTGCGCGGCCGCGACTACCAGAGCGCCATGCAGGCGTGGCAGACCAGCGTGCCGGATGCGCACGGCAACGCGTCGCGACTGGTCTACAATCCCGACAACCGGCCGGAAGCCAAGCTGACCCAGATTCCGGTGTGGCGCACCGGCTTTCAGTCCAAGGAACTGAACGAGAAGGTCGATGCCGCCCTGCTCGAGGCAGATCCCGCCAAGCGCAACGCGCTGTATGCCGACCTGCAGAAGGAAGTGATGCAGAAGGGGCCGTTCGCGATCATGTTCCAGATGTACAACATCGCCGCCGTGCGCAGCGACGTGAAGAACTGGACCTGGAACGGCTTCCGCACCTACTACGCCCCCGTCAGCAAGTAGCAGGGGCATCATGACCGATGCGGCCAGCCTGGCGTCGAACTCGGAAGATCGAGGTCTTGTCCCGGACGCAGTGCAATGCGCCTCCGCAGGAGGCGTCATGCGCTGCAGCGCCGGGACCGCCACGAACTCCGAGTTTGCTACGGTCCCGGCTCTGCGGAGCGGCATAAGAATGCCGCACCGCGTCCGGGACACGAGATCACCTCAATGATGACGAATCCAGCTTTGGCATCGCCGGCCCGGGCCTCGGATCGCCAGCGCAGGCTGCTGACCCTGGCCCGGTCGTTCGGCAACCGCGCAGTCTCGGTGGCGGCAACGCTGCTGGGACTGGCGGCGCTGACGTTCTTCATCGGCCACCTGCTGCCGCTCGACCCGGTGATCGCCGTGCTCGGCCCGAATGCCACGCACGACGCCTATGTGGCGATGTACAAGCAGCTCGGCCTCGACCAGCCGCTGTGGAAGCAGTTCGCGGTCTATCTCGGCCATATCGTGCAGTTCGACTTCGGCAACGCACTGACCACCGGCCGGCCTGTTGTCACCGACATCGCCCGCGTCTTTCCCGCAACCCTCGAACTGGCCAGCGTCGCCATCCTGATCGGCACCGGCATCGGCATCCCAGCCGGCGTGCTGTCGGCGATGTATCGCGGCTCGCCGCTCGATCACATCGTGCGCTTCGTCGGCCTGCTCGGCTATTCGACGCCACATTTCTGGCTCGGCCTGATGGGCCTGTCGCTGTTCTATGCCACGCTCGGCTGGATCGGCGGCCCCGGCCGCATCGACACCATGTACGAACTCGACCTCGAGCCGCGCACCGGCTTCTACCTGATCGATGCCGCGCTGACTGGCGATCTCGCGCTGTTCAAGGATGTGTTCGGCCACATCGTGCTGCCCGCCTCGATCCTCGGCTTCACCGCGCTGACCTATATCAGCCGCATGACCCGTAGCTTCATGATCGAGCAGCTGGGCCAGGAATATGTGGTGACCGCGCGGGTCAAGGGCCTGTCCTGGGCGCGCACCGTCTGGGTCCACGCCTTCCGCAACGTCGCTGTGCAGGTCGTCACCGTGGTAGCGCTGTCCTATGCCTTTCTGCTGGAAGGCGCCGTGCTGACCGAGACGGTGTTCGCATGGCCCGGTTTCGGCCGCTACCTCACCAACGCCCTGCTCGCCGGCGACATGAACGCCGTGGTCGGCTGCACCATCCTGATCGGCGTGATCTTCATCGGCATCAACATCGTCTGCGACCTCCTGTACCGGGTCTTCGACCCCCGAACCCGCTGAGGCACCATGGCAGACATTACGCGTCCCTCATCCCTGTCGGCCTGGCTCCGCGAGCCGATCCCGACCTCGTCGTGGCAGGCCCGCGCCCAGCAGCTCTGGCTGTCGTGGCGGGCGCTGCGCTCCAATCCGTCGGTGATGTTCGGCGGCACGGTCATCCTCGCGGTGGCGCTGCTCGCCATCTTCGCGCCCCTTGTCGCCACCCACGACATCTACGCGCAGGACCTGTCGATCCGGCTGCAGAAGCCGTCGGCGGCGCACTGGCTCGGCACCGACGAACTCGGCCGCGACGTCTACAGCCGGCTGGTGTTTGGCGCGCGCATTACATTGTATATCGCCGGGCTCACCGCGATCATTGCCGCGCCGATCGGCCTGATGGTCGGCACCACCGCCGGTTATATCGGCGGCTGGGTCGATACCGTGCTGATGCGCATCGTCGACGTATTCCTGGCGTTCCCGAGCCTCATTCTGGCGCTGGCCTTCGTCGCCGCGCTGGGACCCGGCATCGAGAATGCCATCATCGCCATTTCGCTGGCCGCCTGGCCGCCGATCGCCCGCCTCGCCCGCGCCGAAACCCTGTCGATCCGCAAGTCGGACTACATCGCCGCGGTTCGGCTGCAGAAAGCCTCGAGCCTGCGCATCATCTTCAACCACATCATGCCGATGTGCATTCCCTCGGTGATCGTCCGCGTCACGCTCAACATGGCCGCCATCATCCTCACCGCCGCGGGCCTCGGCTTTCTCGGCCTCGGCGCGCAGCCGCCGAGCCCGGAATGGGGCACCATGCTGTCGTCGGCGCGCGAGTTCATCTTCACCAACGGCACCATCGCCGCCATTCCGGGCACTGCGATCCTGCTGGTCAGCCTCGCCTTCAACCTGCTCGGCGACGGGCTGCGCGACATGATGGATCCGCGTCATGGCTGAACCGCTGCTCCGGGTCGACGACCTCAACATCTCGTTTCACGGTGGACGCAGCGTGACCCACGCGGTGCGCGGCGTGTCGTTCGACATCGACCGCGAAAAGGTCGGCATCGTCGGCGAATCCGGATCGGGCAAATCGCAGACCGGCCGCGCACTGCTGCGGCTGACGCCCAAGGGCGCCCGGATCACCGCGAAAGCGCTCTCCTTCGACGGCATCGACCTGCTCGCCGCCAGCGAGCCGGACATGCGAAAGATCCGTGGCAAGCGCATCTCGATGATTTTGCAGGATCCGAAATTTTCGCTGAACCCGCTGATGCGCGTCGGCCAGCAGATCGTCGAGGCCTATCGCGTGCATACGCCGTCCAGCAAGGCCGAGGCCCGCGACAAGGCCATGGCCATGCTGGAGGCAGTCAACATCCGCAATCCCCGGCGGGTGTTTGAGCTGCTGCCGCATGAAGTTTCAGGCGGCATGGGCCAGCGCATCATGATCGCCATGATGCTGATCCTGGAGCCGGACCTGATCATCGCCGACGAGCCGACCTCGGCACTCGACGTCACCGTGCGGCGGCAGGTGCTGACCATCCTCGACGAGCTGGTGACGCGGCGCGGCGCCGGGCTGATGTTCATCAGCCACGACCTCAACATGGTGGCCGACTTCTGCGACCGCGTGCTGGTGATGTATGCCGGGCGCATCGTCGAGGACATTCCGGCGCGCGACCTGAAGCACGCCGAGCATCCCTATACGCGCGCGCTGCTCGACAGCCTGCCACGTCTCGACCGGCCGGTGGACATGCTGACCGTGCCGAAGCGCGATCCCGCCTGGCTGACCAGCCCCACCATCCGGAGGGCATCCGCATGATGCCCTCGCAGACTCTCGGCAAGGACCGCATCCTTGAGGCCGTTGGACTCCATGTCAGTTTCGGCACCGGGCTCACGTCCACGGTCGCCGTCGACGATGTCTCGTTCACCATCGCACGCGGCGAGGCCTACGGGCTGATCGGCGAATCCGGCTGCGGCAAGTCGACAATCCTGCGCACCATCGCCGGCCTGGTCGACAGCTACGATGGCGCGCTGCTGTTCGGCAACAAGGAGCTGCCGGGCAAGCGCGACAAGGACTTCTTCCGCAAGGTGCAGATGGTGTTCCAGGACCCCTACGGCTCGCTGCATCCGCGCAAGATGGTGGAGAGCGTGCTGGCCGAGCCGCTGGCGATCCACAAGTTCGACAATCCGCGCCAGCGCATCGATGCGGTGCTGGAAGCCGTCGGCCTCGGCCCGTCGTTCCGGTTTCGCTATCCGCACGAACTATCCGGCGGCCAGCGCCAGCGCGTGGCGATTGCGCGTGCGCTGGTGATCGAGCCGGAAGTGCTGCTGCTCGACGAGCCGACCTCGGCGCTCGATGTCTCCGTTCAGGCCGAGATCCTCAACCTGCTGAAGACGCTGCGCCGGGAAACCGGCGTCACCTATTTCATGGTCAGCCACGACATCGCGGTGATCACCCATCTGTGCGACCGCATCGCGGTGATGGCGGACGGGCGCATCATCGAGGAGATGACCGCGGCCGATGTCCGCGCCGGCCGTGCCCGCGAGCCCTATACCCGCACCTTCCTCGAAGCGAGCACCGGCTATGTCACTGCGTCCTGACGAGAAGCTGTTCACGATCGCTGACCTGCCGGTCGAGTCCCGTCACAACGAGCCATGGCCCTCGGCCGGCTGGGCGATGATCGACGACCTCGCCGCGGCTGGCTGGTCGCTGGAGCGGTTGAGCGATGCTTTCCAGTATGCGGGCACGATTTCCAGCGACGCGGTGATGATCGTGCAAGGCGGGCGCGAGGTGGCGAGCTGGGGCGACATCACCCGGCGCTACAACTGCCACTCGATCCGCAAGAGTTTTCTGTCGGCGCTGATCGGCCTCGCTGTCGAAGACGGCAGCATTGACCTGTCGCTGACACTGGAGACCCTCGGTATCGACGACGTCGAAGGACTCAGCGCGGCGGAGAAGCAGGCGACGATCTACGACCTCTTGACCGCGCGCTCCGGCATCTATCATCCCGCCGGCTACGAGACGCTGTGGATGCGCTCGATCAAGCCGAAGCGGCATGCGCAGGCGCCGGGCACCGCGTGGTGCTACAGCAACTGGGACTTCAATGCGCTCGGTACCATCTTCACGCAACTCACCGGCCGCGATATCCACGAGGCGTTTCGCGACCGGGTCGCGCAGCCGCTCGGCATGGAGGACTTCCGCCATGACGCAGAGCGCAAGGACGGTTCAATGGTGCCGGATGCCTGTTCGCAGCATCCGGCCTATCCGTTCCAGATGTCGACGCGCGACCTCGCCCGCTTCGGCCTGATGTATTTGCGCGATGGCCGCTGGGGCCAGCGGCAGGTGATTCCCGCCGACTGGGTGACAACGAGTGTCTTGCCCTATTCCGACGCCGGTGCACGCGGCGCCTATGGCTACATGTGGTGGCTGGCGCGCGCCGGCACCGGCTTTCCCGGCGTGGTGCAGCCGGAAGGCAGCTTTTCGGCGCAAGGGGCCGGCGGCCATTTCCTGGTTGTCGTCCCGCCGCTCGATCTCGTCATCGTGCACCGCGTCGACACCGGCCAGCCCGGCCGCGAGGTCAACCTCTTCCAGTTCGGCAAACTGCTCCGCCTCATCCTCGATGCGCGCCACGCGACGAAACCGCGCTGATGCTGCACGCCTTCACGTCCCGGAGAATCCCATGACCAGCGCCATCGAAGCCATCGCGGCGTGGAGCCACTCGGCCGGCGCGTTTCCGCCGCGCGCCCGCAAGCGCGCCATCGAGGCGATCGCCGATACCGTCGGCTGCATGGTCGCCGGCGTCGACGATTTTTCCACGCAGGCCGTGCGCCGCGCCGTAGTTGGACAGATCTCGACCACCGGCGAAAGCCCGGTGATCGGAGGCGGCCGCGCACCGGCAGCCACCGCGGCGCTGGTCAACGGTACCGCCGCCCACGCCCTCGACTATGACGACAATTTCCATCCGGCGATCAGCCACGCTTCGGCGGTGATGGTGCCGGCGCTGCTCGCCGCCGCGGCGCCTCTGAACATCAGCGGCTCGGAACTGGTCGATGCCTATATCGTCGGCCTGGAGGCGCAGGCCGCCATCGGTGTCGGCGTCAATCCCTCGCACTATACCGTGGGCTGGCACTCGACCTCGACCTGCGGCGCCATCGGCACCGCGGCGGGCGTGTCGCGGCTGCTCGGCCTCGATGCCGCCGCCACCGCGCGGGCCATGAGCATGGCGGTGAGCAGTGCTGCGGGGGTCAAGGGCCAGTTCGGCACGCCGGCAAAACCGTTTCACGCCGGCATGGCCGCGCGCAATGCTGTCGAAGCTGTCGCCTTCGGCAGCGCCGGCCTGACCGGACGGCTCGACATCCTGGAGGCCCCGCAAGGTTTTCGCGACCTGTTCGGCGGCCCCGACGCCACTGGCTGGGATGGTCTGAAGCTTGCGCAACCGCTGGCCATCGAGGGCCACGGCGTGATTCCGAAGCGGCATCCGTGCTGCGGCTCGACGCATTATGTGGTCGACATGGTGCTCGACCTGCGCGCGCAGCACGGCTTTGCGGCGGATGACGTCGCTGCGCTGGATTGCCTGGTGGGCATCGCCAATGCGCGTAACCTGAGCTACGCCGATCCCCAGGACGAGATGCAGGCGCGTTTCTCCATGCATTATTGCGTGGCGCTGGCGCTGGTGCAGGACCGGCTCAGCCTCGCCGATTTCACGCCGGAGCGGATCGCCCGGCCCGAGATCCGCCAATTGCTGCCGCTCACCACCATGACCGCCCGCAGCCGCGAGGCAGAGCTGGCGGGCGGCCGGCTGCCCCACGAAGTCGTGATCCGGCTCAAGGACGGCACCGAACTGAAGGCCGAACGCCAGCATGCCAAGGGCAGCATCGCCGATCCGTTCGACGACAGCGACCGCGCGGCCAAATTCGCCGATTGCTGCGTCCGGCTCGGCGATGATGCAACGGCGCAGCTCTACGGCGCCCTCACCCGGCTGGACCGGCAGGCGGATCTCGCCTTCCTGGCACCGGTGTTCACCTGATCGTCAGGCGGCGCCGGCCATGGGCCGCGGCTGGCTTTCGATGCGCTGGTCGGCGTCATTGATCGCCGCCCAGAACCGCTCCACCGCCGGCCGGCAACGACCGCTGGCGCGATACAGCCGAATTTCAGTGGGCAGGTGCCATGAGACATCGCCGGCCACCACCAGCTGGCCGGATTTCAGTTCCTCGGTGATCAGGCTCTCGGGAATCCAGCCGACGCCGCAGCCCGCCAGCGCCATCGCCTTGAGGCCGGCGGACATCGCGTTCTCGTACACCGTGGTCAATGGCAGCGGCCGCTCCGCCAGCAGTTTCACCAGACCCCGCCCGAAAAATGAGCCGGTCCCGTAACTGAGATAGGCAACGGCCGGCCCGGACGGACGAAGCGCGTGGACAGGACGGCCGCTAGCATCGGGAACCGAGACGGGAATCGCCGCCTCGGTGCCGAGGCAGCGGAAGGCAAAACGCTCGGGATCGATGTGGGTTGGCACGTTGGGGTGGGCATAGGTGAGAAAAAAGTCGCTCTCGCCGTCGAGCAGCATCGCCACCTTGCCGGCAAACGACGCCCGCTGATCGCCGAAATGGGTCTTGAAGACGTGGCCGCGGCTCTCCAGCCGGCGGATCCAGTCCGGGAAGAAGGTCAGCGCCAGCGTGTTCAGTGTGGCAAAAGTCAGCACTTCCGCAGTGACGGCGTGCTGATGCCGGATGTCGCGGCGGGCGCCCTGGATCAACGCCACCATTTCCATTGCCCTGGGCAGGAACGCCTTGCCCTCCGCCGTCACCCGCACCGGATAGGTGCTGCGGTCGAACAAGGGAACGCAGAGCCAGCTTTCCAGCTGCCTAATGCGGCGGCTCAGCGCCGACTGCGTCACGTGCCGTTCATGCGCGGACCGCGAAAAGCTCCGCGTCGCCTCCAAACTCAGAAAGTCTTCGAGCCACTTCAGCTCCATGACATGGACTCCATGACGATCACTTCTCGTCGGTGCCGGCGCAGCGATTTCGCGGCGACGGCGCGGCCTTCCATCTGCAAGTGCCGCGCCATTCCGGCGCGGGAGGGCGGGAGATCATAAAGGGAAAACTCCAGTTCAAACTGGCCTAATTTGTCGGGGGCACGTCAATCGCGATGAGCGCCTTCTCGGCCAAACCTAGATTGGCCGACGCAGCGGTGCCCCGCCGCCTTTCGGCACGTGCGGCCATAGGCGCGGAGGCCCGCGCCCTTCGCCATCGCCACCACTTTCGCCGCGTTGTGCAAACCGGCCGCCTGGGCGATTTCAAGACGTCCGGCGAACGCCTCTGGCATCTTCCGAAGGATGCCCGATGCCGACGTCGGCGATGCTGAGCAATGTGGGGCCCATACCGTGGCAGCAGTCCCTTGGAAGACTATCCCGGGATCGAATTGCTGCGCTCTGGCGAATTCTTGGCCGCAGCGCAGCATCGATTCTTTCACGCCACCGATTGCTGCCGCCGACTCTTCCTTGCGCTTGAAGGGAAGAAGTATAGGCTGACTCAAGGGTGGACCTAAGAGCCACCTTTGCACGTGAGAAGTGAGCGCGGGATGGGGTGCGTCGAGTAGCGCCTTAGATGCTTTTCCAAAGCGCCCAACACGGGGCGGACTCGATCAAAGGCGGCCACTCGAGGATGCCTTGGTGAGTTCGGACCTTGCGTTTTGCGTCACAGCATTGGCGATGACGACGGCCCAATCCACATTCGGGTGGTTGCGCAAGACCTGTTGCTTCCAGGTCTTGGACGTCGTGGCGTCAGAGGATCCGGCATGAATCAGCGAGACGTGCGGGCCGCGTGGGAGCAGTTCGTCGAGCGTGGCGCGTTGGCGATCGATCTGCGGTCGTCGGTGGCCAATTCGTGGCAGCGATCAAAGAACCATCAGGTCACGGTCGATCGGGCGATGGCGCCCTTGGTCGCGGAAGCCGAGCTGTTCCGCCACCGCTCCAAGCATGCTCCGCTCCGTCACGCCGCCCGGCATGCGTTGGAGAATTCGCGAACGTTCCTCAGCGACGCCAATTCGATCATGATCCTCACCGACCCCTCCGGCCTGATCATCGACACCGAGGGCGACGCTCGGGTGATCGAGGCCGGACGCACGGTTCACCTCGAACACGGCGGACGATGGAGCGAAGCCGATATCGGCACCAATGCGATCGGGACCGCAATGGCGGAGGCGAAGCCGGTTCAGATTCACGGTGCCGAGCATTTCTGCTCGCAGGTGCAGCGATGGACCTGTGCCGCGGTCCCGGTTTACGATCCCACTGATCGCGAGTTGCTTGGCGTGGTGGATATTTCCGGACCCGCCAATACTTTCAACCCGCAGAGTCTGGCGCTCGCGGTGTCGGTCGGCCAGAATGTCGAGAGTTTGCTAGCAAGCTCGATCAAACAGGATCACGAGTTGCTGCTGCATCACTTTTTGGCCAAGCGGTCGATCTGGGCGAATGACGATTGCGTGCTGGTGGATCGCCGAGGCACCGTGCTGCATGCCAGCGAGCAGGCGCTGAAAGCGATGCGCGATATCAATCGCAGCGCGAGCGACGAGCCGCCGACCCGCTTCCTGAAGGCACTGAGCTTCGACGAGTGGCCGGCAAGACTCGGTGCATTGCTGCCCAATGCGAGCTTTGATTTCGTCGCCGGCGAAAGCTCCGGGATTGGCGCGATCATCGTGCTGCACGCCCGGCGGCGTTGGACGAACGTCGATCGCGAGGTTTCCAAAAAATCGTCGACGCAGGAAGCGCGGAAGACCGCGGATGCCAGGCTCGCCGCGCGAGATCCGATGCCGGCGTCACTCCGGCGTGAGCATGCCGCCCGAGCGAGGCTTCAAGATCCGCATCCGACGGAGCCGACCCGGCCGCCTCCTGTCCAGCCGCGATCCTCCCCCACCAATTTCGTCGCTTCGGACCCAACCGTGCAGGCGATCGTGCGGCGGGTCGAGATTGCCGCCGCCCGCAAAATGCCGATCCTGATCCGCGGCGAGACCGGAACCGGCAAGGAGCAACTGGCCCGTCACGCTCACGCCGCCAGCGGGCGGACCGGCGCCTTTGTCCCAGTCAATTGCGCGGCACTTCCGGAAGGCCTGATCGAGGCCGAATTATTCGGTTATGCCGAGGGCTCCTTCACAGGGGCACGACGCGGCGGCGCGATCGGGTTGGTCAAGGAGGCGGACCGCGGGACGCTGTTTCTCGACGAGATCGGCGATATGCCCATCACGCTGCAAGCCGTGCTGTTGCGTCTGCTCGACGACTGGACCGTGCGCCCGATCGGCGGCGCCAGAACCAAGGTCGATATCTTCCTGGTCTCGGCGACCAACGCCGCGCTGCACAAGGCCATCGCTGCTGGGCGCTTCCGCTCGGACCTGCTGTATCGCCTCAATACGCTGGAAGTGACACTGCCGCGGCTCAACGAGCGCTCCGACTTCGAGGCCATCGTGCAGCATCTGCTCGATGGCATCGATCCTACCTGCGAAGTCGCGGCACAGACCATGGCCGACCTCGCCGCGCGGCCCTGGCCGGGCAACATTCGCGAGCTACGCAATATCCTGGCGCGCCACACCCTCGCCTGCTCCGACTGCCTGCTCGACCAGCCCACAGTCGTGCCCCAGACCGGCACGGTCCCGCAGCCAAGACCCTGTTCGCTGCAGGACATCCAGCTCGCCAGCATTCTCTCGGTCCATGCCGAAACCGCCGGTAACGTCAGCGAAACCGCGCGACGCCTCGGCATCTCGAGAAATACCGTCTATCGCGCGCTCGGACAGAGAGCACCGTAATGATGGCGACCGCCTGAAATGATGGTGACCGCCTGAGCCTCCAGTCGCGATCAGCATGATCGCGCCGGACATCTTCAGCTCACCAATAGCAACCGATCAAAGCAGCTCGGCGCCGCCGCCGCGCGCCGGCCCCGAGGTCGGATCGTAGTTGTCCGGTCTCTTGGCAATCAGCGTCTGCGTGGTGAGGATCAATGCCGCCACCGAACCCGCGTTTCGCATCGCGCAATAGCTGACCTTCACCGGATCGATGATACCGGCCTTGATCATATCGACCGTCGTGCCGGTGCGGGCGTCGAATCCGTAGCCATTGGTGGCCTTGACGACTTTCTCGACAGCGGCATTGCTGTCACGACCGCAATTGGCGACAATACAGGCCAGCGGCTGGCTGAGCGAACGCTGCACAAGCTCTGCCCCCTGTTTGGCGCTGCCCTTCAGCCGGTTGATCAGCCCGTCGAGTTCCGGCGCCATCCGGATCAGCGCCACACCGCCGCCCGGCACGACTCCCTCCTCGATCGCCGCGCGGGTGGCGTTGATCGAATCCTCTATCAATTGCGCGCGCCGCTTCTGCTCCACCGGCGTCGCCCCGCCGGCCAGGATCATCGCGGTGCCACCCGACAATTTAGCGAGGCGCTCCAAAAATTTGTCGCGTTCGATGTTCTCCGGCGCAGCGTCGTATTGCCGGGACACCTGCTCGCGCCGCGCCTCGATCTCCTTGGGCTTGCCATGGCCGGCGGTGATCAGGGTTTTTGACGACGAGATCCGTACCTGGCGCGCCGAGCCGAGATCCTCGAGACTGGCGCGCTCGACGGTGCCGCCGAGATCTTTGGAGATCACCCGTCCGCCGGTGGCGACGGCGATATCTTCCAGCATTGCCTTGCGCCAGTGGCCGTATTCCGGCGGGTGGATCGCGGCGACCTTGAAGTTGGTCTTCTCGCGTCTCGACAGCAGCATCATGATCACCGGCGGCGCCACCTCCTCGGCGATGATCAGAAGCGGCCGGCCGCTCCTTTCGATCAGTGCGAACACGCCGCTCAACTCGTCGATCGTCAGGATCTTGTGGTCGGTCATCAGGATATAGGGCTCGTCGAGCACCACCTGCATCCGCTCGACGTCGGTGACCATGTGATGCGAGAGATAGCCGCGCTCGAACGCCATGCCCTCGACCACTTCCAGCGTGGTTTCGACGGTCGATCCGAATTCGACGGCGACAATGCCATGATTTCCGGCCCGCTCGAACGCCTCGGCGACCATCTCGCCAAGCCTCACATCATTGGCCGCGATGGTCGCGATGGCGCGAATGCCCTTGGCGCCATCCACGCTCTTGGCGGACCGTTTTAGCGCGGCGATGGTCTCGTCCACCGCCAGCTCGAGTCCCTCGACCAATTCCACCGGATTGGCGCCGGCGGCCAGCAGGGCCAGACCGTCCTGCACCAGATAATTCGCCAGCACAGTGGCGGTGGTGGTGCCGTCGCCCGCGACTTCGTTGGTCTGCTTCGATACTTCGCGCAGCACCTGGGCGCCCATATTCTCGAACGGACACTCCAGTTCGATTTCACTTGCGATGCTGACACCGTCGCGCGAGACGATCGGCGTGCCGATCGGCCGGTCCATCACCGCATTCATACCCTTCGGGCCCAGCGTGCCGCTGACGGCTTTCGCCAGCTTGGCAACGCCGCGTGCCAACGCTTCGCGCGCCTGAGAATCGTGGAGCATCATCTTTGCCATCGTCATCTTCCTTGTTGTTGCACCCGCTATGCGGACACTTCGGGTGATTCGGCAGACAGTCCGGAGCGCCGAGGCGTGAGCGGCGTTTCGGTATCAAAGCGGGCGTGCAGCAGACCGCGGCACAGGGCACTGTTGAATTCCGCATTCACGTCCACGCGTCGTAGCGCGCGGACATATGTTGGCAGCGTTTCGATCTGCAGCGGATCGCCGTCGACGTCGACGAACGCGAGATTTTCGGCAACCGCGGCGACCACCGGACGCCGCTCCAGATAACGCGCGAGCAGCTTGCTGCCGGCTTCGTCGAATGGCATTGCGGTGAGTTCGCCGAGCACGAGTTCGACCAACGCATCCGGTGCGAAGCCATCGGCGATCAGATGCGCAAGCAGCGCCGCCTGACGGCGCTGGAACGCCTTGACCAGAAACGTGCGCCTGAGATCGTTGAGATCGCCGTCGGCCTCGGCGCCGAATGTTTCCTGAAAGGAGAGCCCCTGCGCCAGCCCGGCATTGATCTTGTCGGCATACATATGCTCGCCAAGCGTGACGCTGACGGCGCTGACCCACGGCAGCTGCTTCACTGCCATGCGCATATCGTCCGCCATCAGGAACGAAAAATTGGCGGCACACCAATATGTCGGCAATCGGAAATCGATGTGGACGCGGCCGTCGGCATCCACATCGGCCCGGGTGACGAATTCGAGGTCAGTGACCGGCTCGTCGAGTTCCGGGTCGGTCACTGTTTGCAACCGGCCCCAGACCTCGGCCTTGCGATCGGCAATTGTCTCGGGCGTCATCCCGGCTACTCCGCGGCGTGGGCGGTCGTGAGGTGATCGTAGCCCCCCGCAGCGCCGATCTTGTTCTTCTGCGCCTCGATATCGATGTTGTAGATCCGCGCGGCATTGAGACCCAGGATCTTCTTCTTGTTCTCGAGGGTGAGAACGGAACCGGTCTCCTTGGTCATCTCGTCCGGAATCTCGAAGGCCATGAACTTGTCGATCAGCCATTTCGGCGTCCAGATCCCATAGTCGCTGCCGTAGAGAATCTTGTCGGGGCCTACCCAGAACAGCAACTCGGCCATTACATGCGCGAAATACGCCGGCCTGGTATGGATGAACGGCAGTGCCACCGCTATGCCGGCATAGACGTTGGTCTCCTGGGTGGCGATCCAGCAGAAATCGTCGAGCCGCGGCAGCCCGCAATGTTCGACGATGAAATTGAGATCCTGGAACGCCGTCGCCACGTCATCGACGTCGCCGACATCGAACGCATCCTTGTTCAACGGGATGATGGTCGGGCCCTTGTGCACGTGAATGTTCTTGATCCCGAGCTTCTGCGCCGCTTCGAGGAATTTGTAGGTTTCCTTGTCGTCGAGCCGATAGCCCTTCGATTCGCCGCGCCATTCCGCGGTGTAGAGCTTGACGCCCTGCAATCTGTACTTCTCGGCCTTGGCGTGGAGATCCTCGAGCCCCTTGTTGCCGTCACGCGGATCGAACGCGCCATTGAGGATGAACCGCTCGGGATGACTCTTCTTCAACGCCGAATTGCGCTCGGTCGTGTTGAATCCGTTGTTATAGAAATCGGTCAGATAAGTCGGCTGCAGGATCGCCATGTCGTCGTAGCCGTTGATGAACAGATCGTCGTGCATGCTCTTGGCGTCGTACTTCTCAAACTTCTCCAGCGGCCATTTCTCGGCCGGCGGGCTGAGATTGGCATGATAGGCATAGAAACATTCGATGAATTGCTTGCCATGAACGTTCTTCTGGTTGGCCGGGCTGCCATCCCAGAAATGGGTGTGCCCGTCGATCACAAAAATCTCTTCTCCGGATGCCGTCCTGTACATCGCGCTTCTCCCTGTCCCGCCACGTCGGGCATATTCATTTCTGATCGTTCGATGACTTACCGCAGCAAGATGGGCCGATACTGCGCCGGCCCATCTCTCGTCAGTGTTCGATGTAAGCGAGCGCCTCGCTCATATCGCCGAAGCAGACCACGGTATCGTCATCGACCATCACCATGCGGCCGTAGTGGGTGGACGTCGAAATTTCGAAGATATACGGCGTCATCTCGCGGCCGAGCGCCTCGCTGATCTCGCTCATCTTGAATACCAGCTTGCCTTCGCCGTCGATCCTGATCATCGCCGGCATGTAGGTGACGGTGACGCCCTTCTTCGGCTCCATGACTTCGGCGATCGCGCGCGCCTCGACGCTGTCGTTCATGGTAACCCCGCATTGGTGGGATATCGTGTCTTCGAACCTGATGTCTTTCATGGATTTGAAGATATTCGCATGTGCGTCGGACATTTCATTCTCCTGAATGGGTGACTGGCTTGCGCCGGTTTTGGTTTGGTTCAGCGCAGCACATGTCACGGCGCCTTGAGGCCGACCTGGGTGCAGATCGTTTCGATGCGGTTCTTCGCCAGTGCCTGGGCCTCGGCGAAACTCGACACCTTGACGCGCGGCTGCGACCAGATCGGCTGCAGATTGGACGCGGCTTCATGGGCCAGCGCGCCGTGGTGAACCATCCAGCCGTTGAATAGGCCCTTGTTATGGGCGCCGTGATCCTTGTCGTGCGTCAGCATGTGGATCAGCTCGACGGTGTTGGCGAGGTTGCGCTCGTAGTCCGCTTCCGCCGCGGCGACCACGGAGGGTGTCGCGAAGTCGCCCTGCGATGCCGCCATCTGCATGATGAATCCACTGCGGAACAATTCTCCGACCAGCGGTTCGAACACCAGATTGGTCGCAAAATATTGTTCGAGGAAATCGGTCGCGCCCATGATCGCCTCGATCGATTTGCGAGTGCCCTGCCAGATCAGGTCCTCCAGCCAGTGCTGCTTGCCGGCGTTGGCGTCGAACCCTTCGAGGTCGAGGCCGATCTCGGCGAGATACAGCGTCAGATCCTGCGAGAATCGCAGCTTGTAGGACGAGTTGGTCAGGATCGCGTTGTTGACCATCTGGGTGTAGCCGTAACGCTGCGCCTGCATCAGCGAGGTGCCGAGCCCGAATTCGGCGTGCTTGTAGGCGCCGAGGTGATCCTGCAACACCTTGACCCACGCCTTGTCGAACCGCTTCGGCGCACCGGATTTGCGCGCGTTCTCGATCACACCCTGCACCATGCCGCAGATCGTTGATTGCCGCTGATAGTGGGTGCGTTCCCATTCCTGATCGACCGCGCGGAACTGATGCCAGTTCGAGCTCAGTGCCTTGGTCCAGGTCTTTGAATAGGTCGGCGTGCCATCGGGAAACGAGATGATCCAGTCCTGCAGCAGATAGCGCTCCGGGTCGGGCTGGACGTCGACCGTCATGTCCTCGTAATGGGTCGACTTGCGGCCCTTGGGTTCGAAGTAATTGTACTTGCGGCTATCGGAGCCGGCAAAGATCGCTGCGCCGGCGGCGCCGGACTGATGCACTTGCTGTGGGGTCGCACTCATATTGTCCTCCCTGGTGATGTCTTCGATTCGATGACGTCTGTTGTGCGCGGTGGGGCGGCTCGGCCGTCACCGCGTTGCTGGCGTAAACTTGTCGAAATAGATGTGATCGGGCTCCACGTTGTTCATCTGCAGAACCGGCAGCAGCGCGTCGATCATCGGCACCGGACCGCAACCATAGGCATCAATCACGCCGCTCAATGCCTCGTCGCGAAGCCGCCGTTGCACCACCTCATGAATGAAACCGGTCTCGCCCTCCCAATTATCCTCGATGGTGGCGTGCGACAGCGCCGGGATGAATTCGAAGTCCGGCAGCGCCTTGGCGATCGCAGCGATCTCGTCGAGCATGAACAGATCAGCGCGGGTCCGCGCGCCGTAAAAGAATCGCACCGGCCGCCGGTCGCCGCTCTGCACGTGGTCGGACAACATCGACCACAGCGGCGACATGCCAGAGCCGCCGCCGATCAGCAGCATCGGGCCGGTTCGGCCCTCGCGGCGGAAACAGGTGCCGTAGGGGCCCTTGGCCTTCAGCGCGGCGCCCGGCTGCAACGCGCCGTCGAGCTGCGACGAGAACGCGCCGTCGGGGTACTTTTTGATGATGAACGACAGATGCGTGCCTTCGACCGGCGCATTCGCCATCGAAAACGCCCGGGTGACGCCGGCATCGACCAGCGTCAGATCGATATATTGCCCGGCCCAAAACTTCATCGGCTTGTCGAGCTCGATCTCAAGCAGGCGAATGTCATGGGTCAGCGCGGTGATCTTGGTCAACCTGGCGTCGAACGCCTTCACCGCAATCGCATGCGACAACAGGTCCTCGTCGAAATTCAGCAACTCGACTTCGATGTCGCTGTATGCATGGGTCTTGCAAAGCAGAACATGCTCGGTCTCGCGCTCATAGTCCGGCAAGGCAAAGGTGGAGTATTTCAGCAATTCGATTTCGCCGCTGATCAGCCGCGACTTGCACGAGCCGCATTGGCCTTCCTTGCAGCCGTGCATCAGCGAGATGCCCTGGCGGAAGGCGGCGTCAAGAACGGTCTCGCCCTCCTCGACATCCATTTCGAGGCCGACCGGCTCGAACCGTACCTTGTAAACTGTCGTTGTTGTTTCCGACATGCTGTTTCGGCCTGCTGTGAACGAAATGAATTGCGACGCCGCGCGTCGATGGGCGGGTGGATCGAGGGGACCGCCCGCGCGGGCCCCTCTCTCCGGTTTGGCTTAGTTGCAGGGGTTGATCTTGAACCCCTTGCGATACTCGGCGATCGCGGCGTCGCGTTCGGCACCCGGCTTCAGCGCGCGGAACGCCCGCAAGGGGCTGCCGAGCGTGTTGCCGCGGATATGGTCGAGCGTCCACATGTCCTTCTGCTCGAAACGCAGATGCGGCTGCGGCACCAACGTCTTGCCGTCGGAGCGGACGAATCCGAGATCCACCATCGCGTCGGCGTGATCCCAGCCGTGGTAGCACTCCTCCCACTCGCGGCGTCCGCTGAAGCGGCCCATCGCCGGCGTGGCGCGGCCCTCATACTCGGCGGCGAACGCCACCTTGTGAGTCCAGCGACAGCCTTCGGAGCAGTAGGTGTACATCTTTCCGTCCACCTCGTCGCAGCAGAAGTCCTCGCGGATCAGGCAGGGGACCATGCAGCTCCAGCAGCGGTGGGGATAGACGTAGCCAACATCGCCATTGAATGCGATGTTCTTCTCGCCCGGCACCGAGAGCTTGGCGTGCCACTTCCAGAAATCGCCGAACTCGGCGTACCAGCCCGGATACTTATGCTCGAACCACTCGAAGTCCTTCTCGGTCTGGGCTTCGATACGCCAGAAATTGAATGACCAGCCGACCGTGAAGAACTGCGCGGTCTTGTGAACATAGTTCTTTTTGACGATGCGATCCCAAGCCGCCGCGACGTCATCGTGGTGGATCTTGATGCCGTATTTTTCCAGCGGCAGCATGTAGGTCCGGTAGTAGTCCTCGTAGATCCAGCGGTGCCACAGCTCGGCGTAGGATTCCTTGTTCTTGTCGCGATTGGTGGTGCCGTATTCGATGAAAGTGCCGATCGCGGCATCGACGATGGCATGATTCTGCCAGAACGCGTATTTCAGGTCGCGCTCGAGCAATTGGTGGTTTGAGGGGTCGTGAATCATGGCCATCAGCATCGAATGACCGTTGCCGATATGGCGTGATTCGTCCGACTGAACCGACAGGAACACGGTCGGCAGCGCATAGTCACCGTTGCGCGCCGCTTCGGAGGGCATGGCGACAAACAGCGTGTTGGTGAAGGCCGTTTCGGCAACCACCGTCAGATAGATATTGGCGGCGGTGATCGCGTCACCGGTCAGGAAGCCCTCGGCGAACTGCCGGCCGATCGTGGTGGCGTAGCACTTTCCGAACGCGGCTTCGGTGATGTCGAAGCCGGCGGGGTCGATGTAGTTCTCCATGTACCACTTCTTCAGATTCATCTGGATCGTGGAGTGGCGGAATTCATCGACCATTTGCATCGTGAAACCGGTGCGAAGCTCTTCGCCTGGCGCCAGCCGCCCGACCATCGCCATCGACCGCGCAGCGGAGATTTCCGGGAACGGAATGATCGCCAGGAACAGCTTCATCCATTCGACCCAGCGCGGCTCGACGTTGCGGAACATGTCGCCGCGCAACGCCGCATCGAGAGCACCGTAGACGCGATTGTCCTTTTCTTCCTGCATCGGGAAGTAGGACCGCAGCACCTGCTTCATCGGATCGCGTGGAACCTTCGAGATCTTGTAGTCGGTCGGGAAGGTCATCGCTTCCTGGACATAACTTGGCGTCCAGCCCAGATCGGACACCCGGTTGGCGGCCTCCGCCGTGCTGATGCCTTTCTGGTTCACAATCTTGTTCAGCGTCAGAGTTTCAGACATTTCCTTCTCCCTTGAACATTGCATTGGACTTGGCTGCTTGCCTTATTGCCGGACGCTCGCTTGCTTGACGCACTCTTCAGAACCGCCCGTCGTAAACTGTGTTCGGTCGATATCTCCATCTCCCGGCCTGCCATTACGCACTTCCGGCATGTGCCTGCTCGATCACGCCCGCCGTTACTCGCTTCCTCGAGCCGCCGGCTTGGTCAGGGGCTTGCCCTCGGCGATGAATCTCGCCGTCAGCACCAATGCGCCCATGGCGAAGTCCTTGCCGTGCCTGGCGATCATCGCCTCAGCGATGCCTGCCAATTGAACGAAGAAAGCGTCTTTCGACCTGTCTTCTTCGCTCAATTCCATCTGCTCGGGCTGCGGCGCCCGGCCTGTTCCTGCCGGCCCGCTCCCCATTGTCTGCGTTCCGCTCTTGCTCATCATGCATGTCCTGATCGATTATGGTCGTCGGTCGAAGGACCACTCTCGAATTCCAGCAGCGCTGTGTTGAGCCATTCGCGCTCGGCGACGAGCCGCTCGTGCTCGATCTTGAGTGCCTGGAAGCGCGCGGTCGCACGTTCCAGCTCCAATAGAGCTTCGGCTCCGGCACCCGGCAGCGCGTTGTCACGCAAGGCACAATGCATCTCGATTTCTGCGCCGCCGCGTGCGCTTTCGTTGCGTAGTTGCAGCTCGTTGTTGCGGATCATCGCCTCGATCAGCTGGTGCCGCGCGATCATCCGATCGTGCGACTGCTGCTGCTCGGCGGTCGGCGGCTGGTGCCCGTTGTCGCTGTCCATTGGCATTGCACCCACCCAGTGATCCGGAGAGAGGCGAACCAGCTCGCAATTCGTCGTCATGGGACCAGCACCGCACGACCATGAATGCGGCCATGGTGGAGATCGTGGAGCGCATCGTTGGCCTGGCTGAGCTTGTATTCCTTGGTGTGGAGATCGACGAGACCGCGATCGGCGAGCGCCATCAACTCGACCAGTTCGGCGTAGGTGCCGACGAGGTTGCCGACGATGGTCTTTTCGGACGTGATCAGGTCGATGGTCGGCAGCTCGATCTTGCCGCCATAACCGACGACATAGTAGTAGCCGTCGTTCGCCGTCATCGCCAGGCCGCGGGCCACCGCGTCGCCTTCGCCGACGAAATCGATCACCGCCTCGGCGCCGCGGCCGCCGGTCAGGGCCAGCACCGCCTCGACCTCGTTACCGTCGGCCTTGACCATGTGATGGCCGCCGCAGGTCTTGGCGAGCTCCAGCGATTTGTCGTCGCGGTCGACCACGATGATTTCGGCGGCGCACAACGCCGCCAGAACCTGAATGCCGATATGGCCGAGGCCGCCGGCGCCGATCACCGCGACGTATTGGCCGGGCAAGAGATGCCGCGACGCCTTCTTTGCGGCGCGGTAGGCGGTGAGACCGGCGTCGGTGTAGGGCGCCACATCCTTCGGCGCCAGCGTCTTCGGCAACTTGATCAGCGAACGCTGCCCGGTCAGCAGATACTCCGCATAGCCGCCATTGGCGTTGATACCGGGAAAGGCGCTGTCGACTGCGTGCATATCGTTGCCGCGCCGGCACGCCAGGCAATGGCCGCTGGTCACCAGCGGATGACAGATCACACTATCGCCGACCTTGATTCCCTCGACCCCCGGTCCGATCGCCTCGACCCAGCCCGCGTTCTCATGCCCCATGATGTAGGGCAGGTTCACGTCAACCTTGCTGCGCCAGATGCCTTCGACGATGTGCAGGTCCGTGCGGCAAACACCAGCGCCACCAATCCGCACAACTACGTCCGAGGGGCGGGTGATCTTCGGATCTGCCACATCTTCATACTTGACAAATTCCTTTGCCGTCAGCTTCTCGTCGAACGCATGCAAAACCGCGGCTTTCATCAGCTTTTCACTCCCTGAACAATTTTTTGCTTTTTGTCGTGACGCGTAGTTCGATTGCCAAGAAGGACAGCAAGAGCCGTGCCACAGCGTTAACGGCTTGAGCTAATTGGGATTATCAATGGTGCCCGCGGAGTGATCCGATCCGCGTCGGATCAGAACTCGGCGCATTAGTGTTCCGTGACGGAACAGTGAGGAGCGTCAGGCGATTTTTCGAATTCGTCGCAATTGATCCGAAGTTGTGAGACAGTGTTTGCACTGAGAGCCGTCAACGGCCAATGACCGGGAAACGCCGAACAACTGTTCAGGGAGGACAGTCGATGCTGGTTGCGAGTCGGCGCGTCGAAAATGCGTGGATGGCGCTGGAGCAGCGGGGGGCGCCGCCGGCCGGATTCCTTTCGGTCGATATCTACGATAGCTGGATGCGCTGCATTTCGCTCGGCCTCGACATGCGCCGCCCGCCGCCGCCCGAATTCGTCAGCCCTGCGATACTGCGCCAGGAACAGCAGCGCTGCTCGCTGGTGCGCGGTCTGGCCTTGGCGGAAATGCACACGCTGCATCAGCAAATCTCCGGCTCAAATTTCATGGTCGCCTTTGCGAATGCCGATGGCTTGCTGCTCGATATCATCACCGACCGAAGCTTCAGCGGCACCTCGGACGCGGCCAGCATCCAGCCCGGCGCGGTATGGACCGAGCGGTTTTGCGGTACCAATGGCCTCGGCACCGTGGCATATCTGAAACGGCCGATCGCAGTGCATGGCGATCAGCATTTCTTCCCGCGCTACAACAACCTCACTTGCGTCGCGGCGCCGATCTTCTCGCCACATGGCGAGTTGGCGGGAATTCTGGACGCGTCATCGGATTGCCTGTCACGCCAGGCTCACACCCAGGCGCTGGTTGCGATGGCTGCCACCCAGATCGAGAACGGCCTTTTTCGCGAATATCATCGCGGCAATATCCTGATCGCCTTCCACAATCGCGGCGAATATTTGCACACGCTGAGCGCAGGCCTGCTCGCCGTCGACGAGGATGGCAATATTCTCGCCGCCAACCGGGCCGCGCGCGCACTGCTTCACGGCCTGCCCGCTTCGCCTGGCCGACGCTTCGTCGATATCTTTCGCACCGAGTTCAGCCGCTTTGT
This sequence comes from Tardiphaga sp., assembly GCA_036561845.1. Taxonomy (GTDB): domain Bacteria; phylum Pseudomonadota; class Alphaproteobacteria; order Rhizobiales; family Xanthobacteraceae; genus Tardiphaga. The sequence goes on from DATCUS010000363.1 coordinate 25,444, forward strand.
CGATGAGGGCAGGCACAAGGAGCGACAGGGGCTCGAGGACGAGGTCGGCAGTCAGTACGTTGCGACGATCGAGAATACCCGACAGTTTCCGATGGTGCAGGCGGTGGCGAAGCCGCGATCGGCACCACCGAATGCAATAGCGCGGCAGTTCGTCTCGGCCGATCCGGCGATCGCCGGGATTGTTCGCCAGGTCGAAATCGCGGCGGCGCGCAAAATGCCGATCCTGGTCCGCGGCGAAACCGGCACCGGCAAGGAGCAATTGGCGCGTCATGCCCATGCCGCCAGCCGACGCACGGGGCAGTTTGTCCCGGTTAATTGCGCTGCACTTCCCGAAAGCCTGATCGAAGCCGAATTGTTCGGCTATTCCGAAGGCGCCTTCACCGGCGCCAAGAAGGGCGGCTCCGCGGGACTGTTCAAGGAGGCCGATGGCGGCACGTTATTCCTCGACGAGATCGGCGACATGCCGGTGGCGTTGCAGGCCGTGCTTTTGCGTTTCCTTGACGATTGGACGGTGCGCCCGGTCGGCGGCGCCAAACGCCAGGTCGATGTTCTGCTGGTATCCGCCACCAACGCCAATCTCGACGATTCAATTGCCAGGGGCCGCTTTCGATCCGACCTGCTGTTTCGCCTCAACACCCTCGAGGTGACGTTGCCGCCGCTACGCGAGCGTTCGGACTTCGCCGAAATTGCCCGACACCTGATGGCAAAGATCGACCCGTCCGCAGGGCTGACCCAAGCCGCGATCGATCGGCTGGCCGTGCTCGATTGGGACGGAAACATTCGGGAACTGCGCAACGTGCTGTCCCGGCTGTCGCTGAACGAGCAAGGTGGCCTGATCGGCGAGGCCGCAGTGCAAGCGACAATCGGACCTCACAGCCGGCGATTGTCCGGCGGCGGATCGGCCAGCGGCGGACTGAAGAGCGACCTGCGCGATCTCCAACGCGCCCATCTGCTGACCGCTTATGCGGAATCCGGCAACAACATCAGCAAGACCGCGCGCCGACTCGGCGTCTCGCGCAACATGATCTACCGCGCTCTTCGGGAGAACCGGGACTGACGCGGGTATTTGGCTCTTGCGAGCTCTTCAACTTCCATCGGATGACGTGAAAGGATCGTCGTGTTTGAACCGCAGAACAGCCTCGAAGCCCTGATGCAGGCCGCGGCCACGGATCCCGGGGCCGCGCCGGCGTTCTATCAAGCGCTGCTGGAAACCGAGATCTACATCTTAACGCCGGACGTGCCAATGATCCCTGGCCGCCGCCGGTCGTTGAAGTACCAGGAGAAGATCAACGTCGCGACCGTGGAATTCCAGGGCATGAAATGGCACCCTGCCTTCACCTCGAAGGCCCGGATTTCGAACTACGTCAAGGAGCCCGAGACCTGCCTCGGCGCCGTCGCCCGCAACCTGTTCGACATGTTGCCGCACTCGAACTTCTGGCTGAACCCGCTGTCGGAATGCCAGAAGCCGCTGCCGGCTTCCGAAATAGCCCTGCTGACCAGCGGAAAGATCTTCGAAGTGCTCGGGAGGGCGACAGAATAATATCTCATGAAGGTGGCCATTGAGGCGGGAACAAACTGGAGAACGAATCCATTCGCGTCGGGCCGCCATCCTCGATGCCGCCATCGCGTCAAGAGCAGGACGAGGCCAAACGATGTTCCGCGATCAATGGCTGGGACTGGAGCTCGGTTGGAGAAGCCGATCTTGAAGGTCCGTGCTTCCGCTGCAGGATTGAACATCTCCTTGCACACCAATGTTCAATGTGCGTGCGCCAACATCTGGCTGCCAGGCCCTGAAAGGGCATGAGCGCGCGGCGTCGGCTGCATGACCCGACCGACCCGCACAGAGAGGTCATCCCGCATGAGCACGCGCAGCGTTGCGAGATCATGGCTTATCGCGGGTTGCTGGATCTTCAGCCGCGACGCAGCTTGCGTGACGTTGGCGTTGTATCGCCACGTCCGATTCCTGCTTTGCCGGCGACAGCAAAGCGCAATATGCCAGATAAGTCATGAGGCGTGCCGCCGTCATCATCGGTGACCGACAGAGGCGTCCTGTCCGGTCAGGCGGCGATAAATTCGCGAATGGCATTTGCAAATGCTTGCGGATCCTCGACCGCGGAGATATGCGCGGCATCCAGCATGACGAGGTCGGCTCCCGCGATGGCGGCGCGCATTTGTTCGCTCCGTTCGGGTGGTGTGGAGCGATCCTGGCTTCCGGCGATGATCCGCACCGGACATGCGATGCGCGGCAGGTCGGCCAGCAGGTCGGTCGACGCCAGCACCTCGCAACACCCGGCATATCCCGCTGCCGACGTCGCCGTGATCATCGCCGCGAGCGCCGCGACGCGCGTTTCGTGTTCGTCCCGATACCGCTGCGTCACCCAGCGCTCCAGCGACGGCTGCACAAAGGAGGCGAGGCCGGACGACCGCGCGGTCGCGGCGCGATCGCGCCACATGGTCTCTGGCGGAAAGTTGGCCGCGGTATTGGCCAGGACCAGTCCACTGACACGATCCGCCGCATGAATGCCGAGCCACATCGCGGTCAGCCCGCCTAATGATACCCCGCACAGGAGAGCCCGGGGAATTGCCAGCGCGTCGAGAATCGCGACGACGTCCTGCCCGAGCCGGTCGATCGTATATCCGCTTTCCGGCGCATCGGACTGGCCATGGCCGCGCGTATCGTAGCGCACGATGCGGGCATGCGGCGCCAAGAGATCGGCTACCTCCGTCCACATCTCGTTCGACGTCGCGAGCGAATTGCTGAAAACGATCGCTGGCTTGCCCTGAGCGCCGGATACGCTGGCGGCCAGCCGAACGCCATCACCGACGTCGATTTTCTGCACTTGGGGAAACGCCGATGTCATTGTCTGTCGTCCTGCTCCGTTGACCGCGCGCTAGACCGCAAGGACTTCGCCGATCCGCTCGCGGATCTGCGAACGCTCTTCAGGCGAGGTCGCCTTGTCGAAGCTGACGTCGTAGGCGATCATGGCCGGTCGCTTGAGCACGACGATACGGTCGCCAATCTCGAGCGCTTCGCTGATCGAATGGGTGATGAACACCGCCGTCTTGCCGTTTTCCTTTACCAGCCGGACGAATTCTGCGCGGAGCTTGCCGGCGGTGGATTCGTCCAGCGCCGAGAACGGTTCGTCGCATAGCAAAATGTCCGCATTGGTGGCGAAGGCCCGCGCGATGGACACCCGCTGGCGCATGCCGCCCGACAATGCGTGCGGGAAATCATTCTCGTGGCCGCCGAGGCCGAGCTTGACCAGCCAGCGCTGGGCGATCTGCTTGCGATCCGCCGGCGGTGCATCGAGCATTTCAAGCCCGAGTTCGACATTCTGGATGGCGGTGCGCCACGGCAGCAGGCGATCGTTCTGGAACACGATCGCCAACTTGCCGCGGAAGTCGTTGAAATCGGCGAACGGATCCTTGCCGCTGACCCGCACGGTGCCCGAGGTCGGCTCAGTCAGGCCGGCGATCATGTTGAAGATCGTCGACTTGCCGCAGCCGGTCTTGCCGAGAAGGGCCAGCATCTGGCCGGGCCGCACGTCGAGGTCGAGGCCGTCGACCGCGCGGTAGGAGCCTTCGGCGCCTTCCTTGCCGAACACCTTGGACACGCGGTGCAGATGGATCGCCGCTTCCACCGCCGATGCGGAGCGAGTTGCTTCGGCGTCGGGAACGGCCTTGGTCATGACGACTGCGGTCATATTGCTCGCTCCGAGACGGCCCTATAGCGGAAGGCCGTGTTTTCGATGAGGGTGATGGCGCCCTGTACGATCAGCACGAAAAACACCAGTTGCAACGTCCAGGCCAGTGCGCCGGCCATGTCGAACAGTTGCTGCTGCTGCAGCAACTGGTAGCCGACGCCGCCGGTAGCGCCGACCAGTTCGGCCACCACGACAACGCGGGCGGCATTGCCGAGGTTGACCTTCCAGGCCGTGAGGATGTCAGGAAGGATCGCCGGCGCGATCATCACCCGGAACAGCTTCAGGCGTGTCGGCCGGAAGCTGAACACCATTTCCGTAAGATCCTTGGACATGCCGCGCAACGCGCCGATCACCTGAAAGGTGAACGCCGGCAACGTCGTCATCACCATGATGAAGAAGATGCGAAACTCGACCCCGTGGAACCAGATGATCGCGAACACCACCCACGACAGCGCCGGAATGCCCTGAAACAGCGTCAGGATGGGCGACAGGAAGTTATCGACCATCTTGGAGCGCGCCATCACCAGCCCGAGCAGACCGCCGATCACGAACGCGCCGCCGAGGCCAGCGAGGATGCGCAGCACCGTCGCCATGACGTCGCCGAACATCGCCCCGGTCGAGAAGATCTCGATGCAGCGCCAGAACACGTCGATCAGCGACGGAAACAGGAAGCGCGGAAAGAACAGCGACGCAAACTGCCACAGCAGGATCACGACGATGAAGGGGAAGGTCGAACTCCACACCTTCTTCATTCCCGACAGTACCATTTCCGCCATGGGCGAAAATCGCGACAGATGCGTTGTGTCGGTCATTTGGCCGGTGCCTCATAGATCGTTGCAGCCGAGGGCATCGACGGCAGGAAGGCGATCGACTTGCCGGCCTCGTAGACCGAGTTGATCTCCTTCTTTACCTCGGAGGCCCATTTGACGTTCATGCCGAGGCGATCATTGTGCTTGATCAGATCGGAAATCGCCTGCTGGTCGCCCGCCGAACCCTTCGGTGCGATCAGTTTTGAGGCCTCGTCGGGATGCGCGGTGACCCATTCGGCTGCGTCTTTGTAGGCAGCGAACAGCTTCGGAATGAGCGTCGGGTTCTTCTCGGCCCAGGCGATATGCGCGGCGACGCCGAGATAGGGAATGTTCTTCGAGCCGGTGAACTTCTTCCAGCTGTCGGCGATGCCGATATCGATGGTGCGGACATCGGGCTTCTTCGAGATCAGCGTTGTGTAGGCCGGCTCCCAGAGCTGGATCGCGGAAGCGCGGTCGGCCATGGCGTAGCCGATCAGGCCCGGCGTGGCGGTGTTGACCACCGAGAATTTCGAAGTATCGGCGCCCTGCTGCCGCGCGAACCAGTCGAACATCACCCAGTTGGTGGTGCCCTTGGCGGCCGCCAGATCCTTGCCTTCGAGATCCTTCAGTACCTTGACGTCCGGTCGCGAGGTGACCACCGTACCCCAGAAATCGAACAGGTTGAACAGATAGGTGACCTTGACGCCGCGGGCGTCGGCAAGGCCGACGGTGAGCAGCGCGGCGCTGCCGCCGAGCTGGTATTCGCCTGAGTTGAACTGTGCGGTGTAGGCGTCCGGCGTTCGCTCGTCGAACTTGATGGCCAGGCCGTTCTTTTCGTCGAATTTCTGCGCCTTGATCACCGGTGGCAGAAACGCACCGAGCGACGGTGCGCCGAACACCACGATGGTCAGCGGCTCCGGCGCCTGGGCATGAGACGGCGCGGCGACAAACAGCGCGGATGCGCAAGCAAGGCTAGTCAAAACAGTCTTCATGGCCGTCCCTCCTCATTTTATCTGGTTGATCAGGCCGCGCCGGCGACCGGATTCTCGAATTCTTTACGCAGCGTGGTGAAGAACTTGCCGACAAGGTGCTTGGACACGGAGGTCAGGATGCGCTGGCCGACGCCGGCAACCAGGCCGCCGATCTCGCCGACGCCCTGAAAGCTCAGGCGGCAAACGTTGGGGCCTTCCGGAATGATCTCGAACTTCGCGGTGCCGTTGCCGTGGCCGAGGGTGCCCGCGCCGGACACCTTGATGCTGCAAGTCTTCGGCGGCATCTTGTCGAACAACGAGATTTCGCCCTCGAAAGAACCGCCCACGGCGGCGACGCGCAACTGCATCTCCACCTTGTAGGCGTCGGGCGCGATTTCGGTCATGGTCCTGCAGCCGGGAATGCAGCGCGTCAGAACCAGCGGGTCGTTGAGCGCCGACCACAGTTGCTCAACGGATGCCTGGATGGTTTCTTCGCCGCCGATGTCGAGCTTCATGGTATGATCCTTCTCACAGTCCGAACAGCTTTTGCGCGAGACCGCCATTGATGGAGGCGCGCTCGGCATCCGAGAACTTGGCATCGGCGACGACCTTCATGGGGGTCAGGTCGCCGATCGGGAACGGCATGTCCGAGCCCATCATGATGCGCTCCGCGCCGACCATGTCGGCGAGATAGCGCAGCGTGCGCGGGTCCTGCACGATGGTGTCGTAGTACATCGCGGCCAGCGCGGCATCGGGATCGCCGAGCTTCTTGTCGAGCAGGTAGTTGGTGCGCAGGCGGCCGACGATGAAGGGCAGCGCTGCGCCGCCGATCAGCGCCAGCAGCTTGATATTGGAATAGCGCGCGACATGGCCCGAATAGATCAGCCGCGACATCGCGATCATCGTGTCGGTGACGCGACCGACAGCGTTGGCCATGCCGTAATCGTGGACGCGGTCGTCGCCGCTCTCGAACACCGGATGCGCCGTGACGATCGAACCGAGCTCGTTGGCAGCTTCCCAGAACGGATCGAGCGAGGGATCGTCGAGCACACCACCGCGGCCCTTCGGCTGGGTGCCGATCATGACGCCCTTGAAGCCGGCAGCGTGGGCCTCGCGCAGCACGGCGGCAGCGAGCTTGCCATCCTGCAGCGGCACGGTGGCCAGCGGAATAAAGCGCGGCTCGACCTTGGCTGCCTGCATCAGGTGAGTGTTGATCAGGCGCGACCAGTTGGCGCCCTCTTCCGCCGGAATGTCATTGGCGTACATGTCCAGCCAGCCGGCGACGACCTGGCGCTCGATCTTCTGCTCGTCCATCCACTTCAGACGGCCGGCGATGTCGGTGAGCGGCTTCGACACCGGACGGGTCGGCTTGCCGCCGGCGAAGGAGAATCCGATGCTGGCGCCATCCTCGATCAGGCGCACCGATGGAAAGCTGGCGGCCTGCGATTTGATCGCCTCGAGCAGCGAGGGCGGAACCAGATGGGCGTGGCAGTCGATGATCATGTGGCCTGTTCCTGGGGTTTGCCGTGTTGCGCGTCCGAAATGGCGTCGCCAATCGCGGAAATACGAATCGGAAGCTTGTTGAAGGAAATGCCGAGCGGGGACACCGCGTCGTTGATGGCGCCGGAGATCGCCGCAGGGGATCCCAGATAGCCGCTTTCGCCCGAGCCCTTTTGGCCGAATACCGTGAAGGGTGACGGCGTGCAGTGATGCACGATCTCCACTTCCGGCACCTCGTGCGAGGACGGCAGCAGATAGTCCATGAAGCTCTGGGTGATCAGGTAGCCCTGATCGTCGTAGACGAACTCTTCCAGCAGCGTGGCGCCGAGACCGTGGGCGACGCCGCCCAGCGTCATGCCCTTGACGATGTGCGGGTTGATCACCGTGCCGCAGTCATGACCGATGACGTAGCGCAGGATCTCCGGCTTGCCGAGATCGGGGTCGATCGCCACCAGCACCACGTGAAACTCGAAGGAGTGGCAGGGATACATCTGCACGCGGCCGTCCACCGGCAGCTTGTTGCCGGTCGGCACCTGCATCACATGGGTGCTTTCGAGGCCGGGCTCCATGCCTTCGGGCAGCAGGTGATAGTTGCGGTGCGCGATATTGACGAGTTCGGCCCAGTTCAGCTCGCGGCCGGCCTTGTCGGTCGCCGCGCCCGAGGCATAGGTGACGTCATCTTCGGCGCAGCTGAACTGATGCGCCGCAATCTTCGTCAGCTTGGCCTTCAGCTTCTGCGCGGCGTGGAACGCCGCGCCGCCCAGCATGATCGCCATCCGGCTGCCGACCGGCGAATTCGACGGCAGGCACGCCAGCGTATCCGGACGGACGATGCGAATCAGATCCGGATCGATCTGCAGCACCTCGCCGATGACGGTACCGACCAGCGTCTCGTGACCTTGTCCCGACGAGGTGGTGTGGATCGTCACGGTGACGAAGCCGAGCCCGTCAATGTTGATGCGGCAGGAGTCCATCCACGTGGTGGTGGTGTTCTTCTCGTTGAGCAGCGGCTCGAACGAGGAGTTGCCGCCGGACGGCTCCAGGCACGCGGCGATGCCGATGCCTGCCAGCATGCCCGAGGCGCGCAGCCGGTCGCGTTCCTTCTCCATCGAGGCAAAATCGATATGCGCGAACACCTTGTCGACCACCGTGTGGTAGTCGCCGGAATCATAGGTGCTGCCGCTCGGGATTAAATAGGGGAACTCCTCCTTGCGGATGAAATTGCGGCGCCGCACCTCGATCCGCTCCAGGCCGACCGCAGCGGCGACCTTGTCGATCGCAGTCTCGATGGCGTAGTTGGTCGGTGCCTGGCCGAAGCCGCGCACAGCCTCCTGCACGGCCTTGTTGGTGGTGACCGACTGCGCGCGATACTGCACACTTTCGATCTTGTAGGGACCGACGATGGCGCCGATCGGCTTGCCCAGCTGGAACGGCGCGCGGCCGGCATAGGCGCCGGCATTGTCGAGCGCCCGGATCTTCATCGACTTGACGATGCCGTCGTCGTTGAAGGCGACCTCGACGTCGAAGATGCGCTCCGGCCCATGGGCATCGCCGCCGCGCATGTTTTCCAGACGATCCTCGATGAAGCGCACCGGACGCCCCAGCCGGCGGGCGAGGTGAGCCACCAATACGGTCTGCTTGATGCCGCGCTTGACGCCGTAGCTGCCGCCGACGTCGACGTCCTGGTGGACGCGGACGTTGTTGGCGGGGATCCGCAGGGCACGCGCGATCTGGTCGGGATATTTCGGCATCTGGATGGACGCCCAGACGTCGAGCATGTCGCGCCACGGATCCCACGATGCGGCCACGCCAAAAGTCTCGATCGGCACGGTGGAGTTGCGTCCCCAGGTGACGCGGAAGGAAAGGTGGCGCGGGCTTTCTGCAAAGTGCTTGTCGACCTCGCCCCAGACGAAGGTTCGGTCGAGCAGCACGTTGGAGCCGTGCTTCGGATGCACGGGCGCGCTTTCCGGCTTCAGGGCTTCCTCGGCCTTGATGACGAAGGGAAGCGGCTCGTAGACCACCTTGAGCTTTTCGGTGGCGTCCTCGGCCAGCGCCCTTGTGTCGGCGACCACGGCGGCGACCCACTCGCCGGCATAGCGGGTGAAACCCACCGCCAGAGGATGGCGCTGCACATGCGGGGTGTCGAGGCCGTTCATCAGCGGATCGGTGGCGGCGGCGAGTTCATCCCCGGTCAGCACGTAGTGCACGCCGGGCATCGCCAGCGCCGCAGTGGCGTCGATCGAGACGATGCGCGCGGCGGGATGCTGCGACGGCAGGATCGCCACGTGCAGCATGCCTTCGAGCTGGATGTCGGCGACGAAACGTCCCTGCCCGGCCACGAAGCGGCGGTCCTCGCGGACGCGGCGGTTGGTGGAGACAAAACGGAAGGTGGAGGGATCGGCGCTCATTTCGCGGACTCCAGGGGCGCATCGGCTTCGGCGGCTTCGAGGATGCCTTCGACCGGCGCATCATGCTCACCGGCATGGCTATGCCCGGTGTGCTGCGGATGCGGCACGTTGGATTTCTGCAACCGCTCGGCGGCGAACTGCACGGCCTCGATAATCTGGCCGTAGCCGGTGCAGCGGCAGATGTTGCCGGAGATCGCCTCGACAATGTCGTCGCGGCTCGGCGTATGGGTTTGCTGCAGCAGCGCATGCGCCGACAGGATCATGCCGGGCGTGCAGTAGCCGCATTGCAGACCATGGGTCTCGCAGAACGCATCCTGGATCACGCTGAGTTCGCCGGGCGCCGTCGCCAGGCCCTCGATGGTGGTGATTTCGTAACCGTCGGCCTGCGCCGCGAACATCAGGCAGGAGCGCACCGGCGCGCCATCGATCAGCACGGTGCAGGCGCCGCAGACGCCGTGCTCGCAGCCGGCATGGGCGCCGTTGAGCAAGAACTTGTCGCGTAGCGTGTCGAGCAGCGTCGTGCGCGGCTCCACCTCGGCGATGCGGCTGACACCGTTGACCTTGAGTTCGACTTTCATCACGCGGCTCCCTTCAGCGCGCGCGCGCTGGCGTCGATTCTGGCCTGTTCGATCGCCCGCTTCGACAGCGTGATGGCGACGCGGCGGCGATAGGCGGCACTGGCGTGCAGGTCGGTTGAGGCTTCCATGTCGTGGGAAACCGCGTGCACGGCTTCAGCCACCGCAGCGGCATCAAGACGGGTGCCGATCAGCGAAGACACATCGAGGCGCAGCGCGCGGTCGCCGACGCCACCGACACCGAGCACGATCTCGAGGCAGCGGCCGTCGTCGTCAAGCGCGACCTGGGCGACCGCGGCAGCAAAGGCGAAGTCGGACTTGCGCGCGCTGATTTCGAAGAAGCCTACGCCGATGCGCTTGTGCGCCCACACCGGAAACTTGACGGCGCTGACGCAGTCGCCAGGATTCATGGCGGTCAACATCGGCGCGATGAAGAAGTCGTCGGCCGACATCGAACTCGGACCGTCCACGGTGGCCAGCATGATTTCGGCGCCGAGCGTCACGGCGACAAGCGGAATCTCGGCAGACGGATCCGCATTGGCGATCGAACCGCCGATGGTGCCGCGGTTGCGCGTGGGCGGATGACCGACCCATGGCAGCACGCGGGCCAGCATCGGCACTTGGGCGCGGACCACCGGGTCAAGTTCGGCCACCGCCTGCCGCGTCGTGGCGCCGACGACCAGCGCACCGGCTTCCGGACGGATGCCCGCGAGTTCGGGCAGGCGCATAATATCGACCAGCCTCGCCGGCCGTGCCAGCCGCATTGCCAGCATCGGGACCAGCGTCTGGCCGCCGGCGATGGCCCGGGCATCCTCGTCACTGGCGAGCAATTCGCACGCCTCGGCGAGCGAATCGGGCCGGATATATTCGAACGGCGCTGGCTTCATGGTCGGCCCTTAGCTGAGCAGCAGGCTGGCCGCCGCCGGCGACAGCACGGAGATCACCTGGTTCTTCAGCAGCGGGCCGGAGGTCTCGCTGGCGGACTTGGCGGCCGCCCATTCCGGATCGGCGCCGAACGAAGCCCACGCCTTCTTGCGGGCTTCCTCGTCGGTGAAGCGGGTCATGTAGGTGAGGCGACCGTCTTCGTTCTGAGCCGTGAAGGCGCCGAGCAGCTCGATGCCGTGCCGCGGGAAGAACGTCGGTGCCACGACGTCGAGAAAGCGTCGGCGCATCGCCTCGGCCTGGCCTTCCGCAGCCTCGTAAACGCGAATTTCGTAGATCAAGACACGCTCCCTTTCGCGCAGTGGCTTCTCAAGGAGCCTCGCTGCCTGGCCGGAGATAAGAGCCCGGGCAGTCCATTGTCAAATACAAACTAGCCCAATCATGCCAACCATGCGCAATTGATATGATGCAATTCCTGCGATGCAGCATATTTTTAGATCAAATCCGCAACAAATCTATCATTTTACGGTAATATAATAAGCATATCCCCATTCACGCCCTGTATGTGACAGAGGGCTGTATAAATCGGCCGGAAAACATTGCATCAATTTTGTAATTGTACTATTTTCGTTCAATGATGACTGCCGTGACGCCGGCCTGGACGATGAACCGCAATGACCGACTGGGTGCCTGACCTCTCGCCGATTGAAGGCCCCCGCTATCTCGCTTTCGTGCTGGCACTGGATGCGGATATCGCCGCCGGCCGGGTCAAGCCGGGCATGCGGCTGTTGCCTCAGCGCGACATGGCGCATCGGCTCGGCCTCAGCGTCGGCACCGTATCGAAGGCCTATGCCGAGGCCGAAGGGCGCGGGCTGATTTCCGGCGAGGTCGGGCGCGGCACCTTCGTGCAGCGCCGCCGGCCCGAGGCGCGCCACGCGCTGGGCACCTCCGACGCCACCATCAACCTGGCCCTCAACGTACCGCCCTATACCGGCGAGGACGACGCGATCGCCACCACCATCAGCGAGATCCTGCTCACCGGCGAGATCGGCAACCTGCTGGGCTACCTGCCGCATCAGGGGCTGCGCCGGCACCGCGAGGCGATGGTCAGTTGGCTCGCCTCGCTCGGCGTGCCGGCCGAAGCCGATCAGATCTTCATCACCCACGGCGGACAGCACGCGCTGTCGATCGCGGTCGGCATGGTCGCCGCGCCCGGCGACACTATCCTCACCGAGAGCTTCACCTATTCCGGAATGCTGGCGCTGTCAGTGCAGAACAACTATCACCTGCACGGCGTCGCCACCGACGCCGAAGGATTGGTGCCGGAAAGCCTCGACCGGGCCTTCACCGAGACCGGCGCGCGCGTGCTGTATTGCATGCCGACGCTGCAGACGCCGACCGGCGCCATCATGCCGGTGGCGCGGCGCCAGGCGATCGCCGATATCATCCGCAAGCACGACGCCTACCTCATCGAGGACGACGCCTACGCCTTTCTGCTGACGCCGCCGCTGCCGCCCGTGTCGGTGCTGATCCCTGAGCGCAGCTTCTATGTGCTGAGTTTCGCCAAGTGTCTCGCTCCCGGCCTGCGCATCGCCGCGATGATCGCACCGGATTCCTTCCGTGACCGTTCGATCAACGCGTTGCGCGCCACCGGTTGGATGGCCGTGCCGTTGATGGCCGAAGTGACGGCACGGCTGATCACCTCGGGTGACCTGGCGCGACAGGCGCGCATGAAGCGTGAAAAGGCAGCCAAACGAGACGCCATCGTTCGCCGCGTGTTGAAGGAATGGCTGCCGCCGTCGACGCACGCACCCGGCTTCCACATCTGGCTGCCATTGCCGGCGGGCCGCACGCTCAACGCTTTGGTCACGCAGGCCGCGCAGGCCGGCATCACGCTGGCGCCGCCCGGCGCCCTGCAGCGCATGCAGACTGAAAAGCTCGGCATCCGACTTTGTCTCGGCGCACCGGCAACCGAAGAAGACCTGGAACGCGCGCTGGTCGAGATCCGCAGTATTCTCGAAATGGCGGAAGCGATCTCATTCGTCTGACGCTTGCTTGAACTTTGCGAAGCCGAGGTCATCAGCACGCTTCATGCGGCCGGCAGAGTGCGACAATGTGTAATTGTACTACAAAAATAACCGGTAATATGTGCCGTTTGATAGTTCATTCCTACACTAGCCTTTAACGAAAGCCGCGGAGACTGCGCAGGCCATTGAACCTCGCCGATCCCTGGCGTCGGATCACTCAGGAATGTCCAGCATGCTCGCCCGCTATTCCATCCGCTCGAAGATCACGGTCGTCGTCATCTTCCTGCTGCTCGCCATGTCCGCGATGGGCGGACTGGCCGTCAAGCAGATGAGTGACATCAACAACTCGACGATCGAAATCGCCGGCAGCTGGCTGCCAAGCGTGCGCGTGCTCGGCGAAATCCGCGCAGCCACCATCACCTACCGGGCCATCGTCCGCTCCCATCTGCTGGCGACCACCGAAGCCGGAAAGCAGGCGCAGGAAGTGCTGCTGGCGAAATGGCTGGATATCCTCGCCGCAGCCCGCAAGCGCTATGAACCGCTGATCACCTCGGCCGAGGAGCGCGCCTTCTACACGCAATCCAACGCTGCGTGGCTGGAGTATCTGGACGGCGTCAAGCAGGTGCTGGTGCTGTCGCACAAGAACGAAGACAATGAAGCCCGCGCGCTGCACGCCAAGGCATCGCTCGCCGGCGTGAAGTCAGACGAGATCCTGCAGAAGGACATCGACCTCAACAACAAGGGCGCCGATGCCGCCGCCGTCAACGCAGCGACCAGCTACGCCGCTGCCATGAAGATCGTCATGGTGTCACTGGCACTGGCGATGATCGTCGGCATCGGCGCGGCGATCCTGCTGGTGCGGGACGTCTCCGCCGGCATCCGCTCAATCGTGACGCCGATGCAGGCGCTCGGCGTAGGCGATCTCACGGCGGTCGTCCCGCATCAGGGCGAGCCGACCGAAATCGGCGGCATGGCCGACAGCCTGCAGGTATTCAAGCAGGCGCTGATCGCCAAGAAGGCGGTCGACGAGGCGGCGGCGTTCGATGCCGAGGAAAAGATCCGGCGCGGCGAGCGCGTCGATACCATCACCCGGGCCTTCGAGAACATGATCGGCGAGATCGTCGAAACCGTGTCGTCGGCATCCACCGAACTCGAAGCCTCCGCCGCGACATTGACCAGCACCGCAGAGCGTTCCCAGAAGCTGACGACCGTAGTGGCCGCGGCGTCGGAAGAGGCCTCCACCAACGTGCAGTCGGTGGCATCCGCCACCGAGGAGATGACGGCCTCGGTCAACGAGATCAGCCGTCAGGTTCAGGATTCCGCAAACATCGCGAACGAGGCCGTCAGCCAGGCGCGCGCCACCAACGACCGCGTCGGCGAGCTAGCCAAGGCTGCGGCACGAATCGGCGATGTCGTCGAACTGATCAACACCATTGCCGGCCAGACCAACCTGCTGGCGCTCAATGCGACGATCGAGGCAGCCCGTGCCGGCGACGCCGGCCGCGGCTTTGCCGTCGTGGCTTCCGAAGTGAAGGCGCTGGCGGAGCAGACCGCCAGGGCCACCGGAGAGATCAGCCTGCAGATTTCCGGCATCCAGTCGGCTACCCAGCAATCCGTCGATGCTATCCGCGAAATCGGCAACACGATCGGCCGCATGTCGGAGATTTCCTCCACCATCGCCTCGGCGGTGGAGGAGCAAGGCGCGGCCACGCGGGAAATCTCACGCAATGTCCAGCAGGCGGCGCACGGCACGCTCCAGGTGTCGTCCAACATCACCGACGTGCAGCGCGGCGCCTCCGAGACCGGCACGGCCTCCTCCCAGGTGCTGTCGGCGGCACAGTCGCTGTCCTCCGAGAGCAGCCGGCTCAAGCTTGAGGTCGGAAATTTCCTGAATGCGGTGCGAGCGGCCTAGCCGCGCGCATCACCGTTCGTGACGTTGGGCCAGCGTTTGTCCGCGCCGGCAGCCGAACCCAGGTCACAAGCGCACGCGTCTAGCATCCAAGAATGAGCAGGGACCGCGCGCTGTCGGAATCGCGCCCCCGGCTCATAACGAAAATAACCCAAGGGAAGAAATCATGTCGCTTTACCGCCTTGCGCTGACCGCCGCCATTTGCCTGAGCTTGTCGCCCGCCGCGCGAGCCTCCGATTGGCCGACCCGGCCGCTTACCATGATCAACCCGTTCGCGCCCGGTGGCCCGAACGACGTCGTCGCCCGCCTGCTGGCGCAGCGGATGGGGGAGATCCTCGGTCAGCCGGTGATCGTCGAAAATGTCGGCGGGGCCGGCGGCATGAACGGCGCCAGCCGCGTCGCCAAGGCCGACCCGGACGGCTACACCTTCCTGCAGGGCACTGTCGGCACCCAGGCGCAGAACCAGACGCTGTACAAGAAGCCGGCCTACAATGCAGTCACCGACTTCACCCCCGTCGGGATGGTCATCGAGGCCCCCCTGGTGCTGGTGGCGCGCCAGGACTTGCCCGTCAAAGACATGAAGGAACTCGTCGCCTACGCCAAGGCCAACAAGGACAAGATGCAATATGGCTCCGCCGGCACCGGCTCGGCGATCCATCTCGGCTGCGCGCTGGCCAATATGGTGATGGGGATCGACGTGCTGCACGTGCCCTACAGGGGCGCCAACCCCGCGATGCAGGACCTGATGAGCGGCCGCATCGATTATCTCTGCGACATCATCACCACCGCGAAAGTCCAGATCGACGGCGGCACGGTGAAGCCGATCGCGGTGTTGTCGAAGACGCGCTCGCCGGTCCTGCCGAATGTCCCCACCTCCTTCGAACAAGGCTATGAGGTCGACGCCTACACCTGGAACGCGTTCTTCCTGCCGAAGGGCGCGCCCGACGAGGTCGTCAGGAAGCTCAACCAGGCGACCGTCGAGGCGCTGGCGACCCCGGCGGTGCGCGAGAAGCTGGAAGCCGCCGGTATGAGGATCGCCAAAGGCGAGGAAGCCACGCCGGCCTATCTCGGAAAATTCCTGCAGAGCGAAATCGCCAAATGGGAACCGGCCATCAAGGCCAGCGGCGCCGTCATCGAATAGGGCCGCACCGCTTTGCTGATATGATGCCGAACGATCGCGCCTGATGGCCCGGCGACTGCGATGCCCTACCCCTGCAACGTGAAGCGAGATGCAATGGCGGCCTATGTTGTGAACGAGATCACGATCTCCGACGTGGAGCGTTACCGGGACTATGCCGAACGCATGCCGGCGACGCTGACGCCGTTCGGCGGCGTGTTTCTCGCCCGGGGCAGGCCGGAAGCGATGGCCGGTGAAGTGCCGAGCGAGCGGATTGTGATTTTGCAGTTTCCGGACATCGAGCGCGCGCGGCAGTGGCGGAATTCGGAAGCATATCAGGCGCTGCTGCCGACCCGCAATCAATCGTCGACATCGCGGGTGTATGTGGTTGGCGGGGAAAATCTCGACCGGTTTGCGAACTAGCAGGCAGGTGTGAACAACGCGCCGTCTCGCAGCGGCGGCCCGTATCGCCGTCCACATTTGTGAGATATTGCCCTGCCATCCGGCGCTCCAAGCAACATGACGATCCTGCACTTTCTGCCGGACGAACCGCTTTCACGGCACCGGTGGGCGAGGTTCGGATGAACCTCCTGCCCAGAGCCTTTCATATCGTGCACCGCATCATCGCTCACTCCTGTTCTCGAAGCTCATTGTCAACGCCGTCGCCGCGCATATAAACTTGGTCGCGGGAGGAGGCACGCCCGTGGAGACGGGCGGCCGAAACGATCATGTTCGATGGACACGATCCCTACCTTGTCGCGCTGTCCGTAGCGATCGCGATTCTGGGAGGATATACCGGCTTCGGCCTGGCGGCGCGCATCCGCCGGCGGCCTGATGCCGAACATCGCATTCTGCTGGCAGGTGCGGCGGCGTTTCTCGCCGTCGGCATCTGGACGATGCATTTCGTCGGCATGCTGGCGGCGCCGATTCCTCCTGACGCGACCTATCTGGTGCTGCCAACGGTGGTGTCTTTTCTGGTTTGTGCGCTGGTCGTCGGCGTATCGCTGTTTTTCGTCAGCATCGGCGAGCCGTCGCAACTGCGCATCGGGTCTTCTGCCGTTTTGCTCGGCGCCGGCATCGCCAGCATGCATTACGTCGGCATGCACGGACTCGCCGGTCATTTTGCAATGCAACACGACGCGGCCCTGGTCGCGCTGTCGGTGCTGATCGCGATCGGCGCGGCCTATGGCGGGTTGCTTGTGTTCCTCGCCCGTCCCGACGGCCTGCAACTGTTCGCCTGCGCCGTTGCCTTCGGCGTCGCTGTGTCGGGGATGCACTATACGGCAATGTCGGGCGTGCACTTCGTCCCGATGTCCGGCGCTGCGCATGCGCATATGCAGGGGCTTACCGCGTCGCCGCAAATCCTCGCCCTCGTCGTTGCGGTCCTGTGTTTCGTGATCGCCGCGGGATTCCTGCTGTCGCTGGTGCCGGAGCCGCGGCGCAGGCAGGCACCGCTGACCGAGTCGCCGGCCGTGCCGGTTCGGGCTATTGACGCCCCGGCGCCTGCCTTGGCCAACGGGACGGCCACGCCGGGCGCCCCGATCCTCGCTGGTCCGCATCACCCCGACCAGAGGCCCGCGGTCCCGGTGCCGAAACTTCCCGTGGAAGGGCCGGACGGCACACACTTTATATACAGCGCCGAGGTGCGCAGCGTCCGCGCTGATGCCCACTACACCCGGATCCATGACGGAACGCGCGAGCGCATGTGTCCGTGGTCGATCTCGGAGGCCGAAGCGCAGCTCGATCCCGGCCTGTTTGTCCGGGTCCATCGCAGCCACATCGTCGCGCTTGCCCATGTTGCCTGGGTCCGCAAGGAAGGCGATGGCGCCGTGATCGAGCTCGATGGTCCGTCGCCGCACCGCGTGCCGGTCAGCCGTGCCAAGATCGCCGAGGTCAAGGCGCGCCTGGGCCTCGCCAGGCGTACGCCGCAAGCCCAAGGTCACGCCTGATAGGTCGCAGCGCCTGACGCAGTTCGTGCAGGTCCAGCCGCATTTCGTGCGAAATCGAGCCTTTCGTGAGCCAAAACGGCCGCATCGCTTGTCAGGAAAATCACGGAGGTCAAAACTTTCTCCAATGCCGCGCGACAAGCGCAAAGAGGCAATCGGAGGAAACAATGATCCCTGGTCCATTCAACTATCATCGGCCGGCGACAGTCGCGGACGCGATCAGGCTGCTCGCAACCTATGGTGACGACGCCAGGCCACTGGCTGGCGGTCACAGCCTGATCCCCATGATGAAACTGCGGCTGGCCACGCCAGAGCATCTGGTCGATCTGCATGGGATCGGCGACCTCAAGGGCATCCGCCGCGATGGCAACGCCATTGTCATCGGGGCGATGGCGACCCAGCACGACCTGCTCGCCTCGAACGACATCACCCAGGCGATTCCGATCCTGCAGGAGACGGCGCTGCTGATCGCCGATCCACAAATCCGCTACATGGGTACGATCGGCGGCAACGTCGCCAATGGCGACCCCGGCAATGACATGCCGGCGCTGATGATGACGCTCGGCGCCAGCTACCGGCTGCAGGGCGCGACCGGCAGCCGTGAGATCGCCGCGAAGGATTTCTACCAGGGCGCCTATTTCACGGCGCTCGCGGCCGGCGAGATCCTGACATCGATTGCCGTGCCGATCCCGGCAACCGGGCATGGCTACGCCTACGAGAAGCTGAAGCGCAAGGTCGGCGACTACGCCACGGCCGCAGCGGCGGTGGTGCTGACGATGGCCCACGGCAAGGTCGCCACCTGCGTCATCGGCCTGACCAATGTGGCCGAGACGCCGCTGCTGGCCGAGGCTGCGGCGAACGCTGTGATCGGCATGGCGCTCGACGCGGCCACGCTGCAAAAGGCCGCCGCAGCTGCATCCGCGATCATGTCGCCTGCGGCCGATTCCCGCGGGCCGGTCGAATACCGCAAGCATGTCGGCGGCATCATGGTGATGCGGGCGCTGACGCGCGCCGCCGCCCGCGCCAAGTAAGGGGACAACAATGGCAAAGACCCATGTGACCATGAAGGTGAACGGTGCCGAGGTCGAAGGCCTCATCGAACCCCGCACCTTGCTCGTGCATTTCCTGCGCGAGAACCTGCAGCTCACCGGCACCCATATCGGCTGCGAGACCACGCATTGCGGCGCCTGCACCGTCGATCTCGACGGCATGTCGGTGAAATCATGCACCGTCTTCGCGGTGCAGGCCGAAGGCGCCGACATCCTGACCATCGAAGGCGTCGCCCATGCCGACGGCACGCTGTCGGCGCTGCAGGAAGGCTTTCGCATGATGCACGGGCTGCAATGCGGCTTCTGCACCCCCGGCATGATCGTGCGCGCGCAGCGGCTGCTGCAGGAAAATCCGTCGCCCGACGAGGCCGAGATCCGCATGGGCATCTCGGGCAACATCTGCCGCTGCACCGGCTACCAGAACATCGTCAAGGCGATCCAATACGCGGCTGCCAAGATCAATGGCGTCGAATTTCAGGAGGCTGCGGAATGAACGACATGACTCCCACGCGGGAACAACGCGAAGCCAAACTCGAGGGCATGGGCTGCAAGCGCAAGCGCGTCGAGGACGTCCGTTTCACGCAGGGACGCGGCCAATATGTCGACGACGTCAAGCTGCCAGGCATGCTGCATGGCGATTTCGTCCGCTCGCCGCATCCCCATGCGCGCATCAAGTCGATCAACACCGAGGCGGCCCTGAAAGTGCCGGGCGTGCTCGCGGTGCTGACCGCGGAGACGCTGAAGACCGTCAACCTGGCCTGGATGCCGACGCTCGCCGGCGACGTGCAGATGGTGCTGGCGGACGGTAAGGTGCTGTTCCAGAATCAGGAAGTCGCCTTCGTCGTCGCCACCGACCGCTACGCCGCCGATGACGGCATCAATGCCGTCGAGGTCGAGTACGAACCGCTGCCGGTGCTGGTCGACCCGTTCAAGGCGATGGCGGCCGATGCACCCGTGCTGCGCGAAGACCTCGCCGGCAAGACCACGGGCGCGCATGGCCCGCGCAAGCATCACAACCACATCTTCGAATGGACGGTCGGCGACAAGGAACTGACCGACGTCGCCTTCAGCAAGGCCGAGGTGACGATCAAGGAGATGATCTCCTATCACCGCACCCATCCGTCGCCGCTGGAGACCTGCCAGTGCCTGTGTTCGTTCGACAAGATCAAGGGCGAACTGACGATCTACGGCACCTTCCAGGCGCCACACGTGATCCGTACCGTGGTGGCGCTGATCTCCAAGATCCCCGAACACAAGATCCATGTCATCGCGCCCGACATCGGCGGCGGCTTCGGCAACAAGGTCGGCGCCTATCCCGGCTACATCTGCGCAGCGGTCGCCTCGATCGTCACCGGCAAGCCGGTGAAATGGGTCGAGGACCGCATCGAGAACCTGACCTCGACCTCCTTCGCGCGCGACTATCACATGACCACGGAGATCGCGGCGACCAAGGAAGGCAAGGTGACGGGCCTGCGCGTCCATGTGCTGGCTGATCATGGCGCCTTCGACGCCTGCGCCGATCCGTCGAAATGGCCGGCGGGCTTCTTCAACATCGTCACCGGCTCCTATGATTTCCCGACCGCGCACCTGGCGGTCGACGGCGTCTATACCAACAAGGCGCCGGGCGGCGTCGCCTATCGCTGTTCGTTCCGCGTCACCGAGGCGGCCTATTGCATCGAGCGGGGCATGGACATCCTGGCGCAGAAGCTCGGCATGGATCCGGCCGAACTACGGCTGAAGAACTTCATCAAGGCCGAGCAGTTTCCGTATCACTCCGCGCTCGGTTGGGAATATGATTCCGGCGACTACCACACCGCGATGAAGAAGATGATGGAGACCGTGGACTATGCCGGCCTGCGGCGCGAGCAGGCTGCGAAGCGCGCGGCGTTCAAGCGCGGCGAGACCCGCGAGATCATGGGCCTCGGCCTGTCGTTCTTCACCGAGATCGTCGGCGCCGGTCCGTCGAAGAATTGCGACATCCTGGGCATCGCGATGTTCGACTCCTGTGAGATCCGCCTGCATCCCACGGGTGCCGGCATCGCGCGGGTCGGCACCAAGAGCCAGGGCCAGGGCCATGAAACCACCTGGGCGCAGATCATCGCCACCGAGATCGGCATTCCCGCCGACGACATCATGGTCGAGGAAGGCAATACCGACACCGCGCCCTACGGGCTCGGCACCTATGGCTCGCGCTCGACGCCGGTGGCCGGCGCCGCCATCGCCATGGCCGCGCGAAAGATCAAGGCCAAGGCGCAGATGATCGCGGCCTACAAGCTCGAGGTCCACGAAGGCGACCTCGAATGGGACATCGACGGCTTCCGGGTCAAGGGTCTGCCCGAGAAGGTGATGTCGATGAAGGACATCTGCTGGGCGGCCTATAATTCGGTGCCGCCCGGCATGGAGCCCGGCCTCGAGGCGGTCAGCTATTACGATCCGCCGAACATGACCTATCCGTTCGGCGCTTATATCTGCGTGATGGACATCGACGTCGACACCGGCGTCTACAAGGTCAGGCGCTTCTATGCGCTCGACGACTGCGGCACCCGCATCAACCCGATGATCATCGAGGGACAGGTCCATGGCGGCCTGACCGAAGCCTTCGCCATCGCGATGGGGCAGGAGATCCGCTACGACGAATCCGGCAACGTCGTCACCGGCTCGTTCATGGATTTCTTCATGCCGACCGCGGTCGAGACGCCGCATTGGGAAACCGACTTCACCGTCACGCCCTCGCCGCATCATCCGATCGGCGCCAAGGGCGTCGGCGAAAGTCCGAATGTCGGCGGCGTGCCGGCCTTCTCCAATGCCGTCAATGATGCCTTCGCCTTCCTCGGCGCCACGCATATCCAGATGCCGCACGACTTCTGGCGCAACTGGCAGGCGGCGAAGAAGCTCGGCGCATTGGCCGCGTGATGATTTCGCGCGACCAGATCGCGGAGCGGCTGTCCGCCGCCGGCTATATCGCCGACGGCGAGCTGGCCACCGCCATCGCGCTGATGCAGATGCTGAAGCGGCCGCTGCTGCTGGAAGGCGAAGCAGGCGTCGGCAAGACCGAGGTCGCCAAGGCGCTGGCGGTCGTGCACGACACCGAGCTGATCCGCCTGCAATGCTATGAAGGGCTCGATCAGTCGGCGGCGCTTTATGAATGGAACTACCAGCGCCAGCTGCTGGCCATCCAGGCCGATCGCAGCGCGTCGGCGGAGGCGATCGAGGACAAGATCTTCTCCGAAAAATATCTGCTGGAACGGCCGCTGCTGGCCGCGATTCGCCGCAGCAGGGCGCCGGTGCTGCTGATCGACGAGGTCGATCGCGCCGACACCGAATTCGAGGCGTTCCTGCTCGAACTGCTGTCGGACTATCAGGTCTCGATTCCGGAGATGGGCACGATCACGGCGACCTCGATCCCGCATGTCGTGCTGACCTCGAACGGGACGCGCGAACTCTCCGACGCGCTGCGGCGCCGCTGCCTCTATCACTATGTCGATTACCCCGATGTCGATCGCGAGGCGCGCATCATCATGGCCCGCGTCGCCGGCGCTGGCACGTCGCTGGCGCTGCAGATCGCGACCATGGTCCAGAGCATCCGCAGGGAAGACCTGCGCAAGGTACCCGGCGTGGCCGAAACGCTGGACTGGGCCGCGGCTTTGGTCGGCCTCGACGTCCGCGACCTGCACGATGCGCCGGAGACGGTGCAGGACACCTTGATGTGCCTGCTCAAGACGCATGAAGACAGAGCCCGCTTCAAGCCGGAAGTCACCGCGCGGTTGCTGGGGAAGGTCGCATGATCGCGCGTAGTCCAGCCTTGGCGATGAACGACACCGGCGACGGCGGGCGCTTGATCGCCGGGCGTCTGTCGGCCTTTCTGCGCACCTTGCGCGACAACGGTTTTGCGGTCGGGCTGCAGGAGGGGCAGGACGCCGCAATGCTCATCGCCGGCGGCTATGCTGCGCGGCCCGCGCTGTTGCGCAGCGCGTTCCGGCATCTGTTCACCTCGCGCAAGGCCGAATGGGAGCGCTTCGACGGGTTGTTCGACGCATTCTGGCTCGGCCACCGGGTGCGCTCGCGCTCGGTCACCACGGGTGCCGCGAAGGCGGCCAACAGCCCGTCGCTGAAAAGCCTGCTGGAACGGCCGTCGGATCAGACCGGCGGCGACCGGCCGCCCGACCAGATTCCCTCAGGGGACGACGATGGCGCGGAGCGTTCCGGCGAAGGCCGCATGGAGGGCGCCTCCCTCGCGGACCATCTTGCCGAGACCGATTTCCGCAACATGGCGCAGCCGGAGCAGATCGCGCAGGCGCATGACGCCGCGGCAAGGCTGGCGCGCCTGATGCGAACGCGGCTGACGCGCCGGGACCTGGCGCGGCGGCGCGGCTATCGCCTCGATATCCGGCGCACCATCCATGCCAATATCAGCCATGGCGGCGTGCCGATCCAGCTCGTGCGGCGCAAGCGCAAGGACAAGCCGCTGCGGCTGGTGATGCTGCTCGATGCGTCCGGCTCGATGAGCATGTATACCGGCTTCTTCATCCGCTTCATCCATGGCGTGCTCGACGAATTCCGCGAGGCCGAGGCGTTCTTGTTCCACACAAGGCTGGCGCCGATTTCCGACGCCATGAAGGAGCGCGATCCCGCGCGCGCGCTCGACCGGCTGTCGATGATGGCCCAGGGCGCCGGCGGCGGCACCAGGATCGGCGAAAGCCTGCAGACCTTCAACCGCTGGCATGCCGCACGCGTCCTTCATTCACGAACCTGCCTGATGATCGTCTCGGACGGCTACGAGACGGGCGACGCCGCCCTGCTCGGCCGCGAAATGGCCACGTTGGCACGGCGCTGCCGGCGCATCGTCTGGCTCAATCCGATGATGGGCTGGGAAGGCTACGCCCCCGAAGCGGCTGGCATCAAGGCGGCGTTGCCGCATGTCGATCTCTACGCACGCGCCAACACGCTGCAAAGCCTGCTGGCGCTCGAACCCTATCTGGCGAAACTGTGAGGTTGGCCATGGGCGCACATGTCGATGTGATTGATCTCGTCGCACAGCTCAAATCAGCTGAACAGGCCTTTGTGCTGGCCACCGTGGTACGCACCGTCTCGGTGACGGCGGCAAAGGCCGGCGCCAAGGCGGTGATCCGTCCCGACGGAACCATCGCTGCCGGCTGGATCGGCGGCGGCTGCGCCCGCGGCGCAGTGCTGAAGGCCGCGCGCGAGGCGCTGGCCGATGGCGTGCCGCGGATGGTTTCTGTGCTGCCGGAAAACCTCATGGCCGAGCTTGGCGTCTCGCCGGGCGAGAGCCGCGACGGCGTGCGCTTCGCCAAGAACATGTGCCCGAGCAAGGGCACGATGGACATCTTCGTCGAGCCGGTATTGCCGCATCCATCACTGCTGATTCTCGGCGCCAGCCCCGTCGCCATGTCGCTTGCGGCGCAGGCGCGGCAGCTCGGCTTTCATGTCACCGTTGCCGCGCCGGCCGCCGACATCACCGGCATGCCCGACGCCGATACCGTGATCGACGGGTTCATGCCGCAATATCTCAACGACACCCGGCGCTTCGTCGTGGTGTCGACGCAGGGCAAGGGCGATGAAGCGGCGTTGCGCGCCGCCATCGATATCAAATCGGGCTACGTCGCCTTCGTCGGCAGCCGCCGCAAGATGGCATCGCTACGTGAGAGTCTGGTCGGCAAGGGCATCGTCGCCGCGGAGCTCGACCGCGTCAAGGCGCCGGCCGGCCTCGACCTCGGCGCCATCATGCCGGAGGAAATCGCCCTGTCGATCCTCGCCGAGATCACGCTGCAGCGGCGCAGCCGCCAGCGACTGCCTTCCACGTCCCCCGATCAACAGGAATAACGACCATGCAGATGAACGACAGCCAGCGCATCGCCGCGCCCAAGGAAACGGTCTGGGCCGCGCTTAATGACCCCGCGATCCTCAAGGAGTGCATCCCCGGCTGCCGGAGCCTGGAGATGACCGGCCCGAACGAAATGACGGCGACCATCGTCATCAAGGTCGGCCCGGTGAAAGCGACCTTTGGCGGCAGCGTCACGCTGTCCGATCTCGATCCGCCGAACAGCTATCGCATTGCCGGCGAAGGCTCCGGCGGCATCGCGGGCTTTGCCAAAGGCGGTGCGACCGTGCGGCTCGAAGCAGAGAGTCCCGACGTCACCATCCTGCACTACGCCGTCGATGCCCAGATCGGCGGCAAGCTCGCGCAGCTCGGCGGCCGGTTGATCGATTCGACCTCGAAGAAACTGGCGGCGGAATTCTTCACGGCTCTTGCGGCGCGTGTCGCAGCACCGCCGGCACCGTCGGCGGCCAGCGATCCGGGCAAGCAGAGCTGGGTCAACCGGCTGATCGGCCCGGCCGGCGCTGGCTGCCTTCTCGTCCTCGCCGCCGCGAACTGGTGCTGCATCACGGGACACGTCCACACGACAGCGGACTCGTCCGCCGGACCTTCGATCTGCTCGTCGGCCTCCCGCGCATTGTGAGCATCCGGCACTCCACGGAACTGAATGGTGCTCTTCGCGACGCATCGGTACGCGCGGCAATCCAACGCGCTCCCGGCGTATGCGAATCGGGCCCATGATCAGGTCGGTGATATCCGCGAGGACGTCGCATGCTCCACGACCTCATCACCCGTCGCCGGATGCTCCAGCCCGACCCACGTAACTGGCGGCTGGTTGCGCTGCTCATGCTTGCGCCGCTGCTGGCATTGGCCGCACTCACGCTCGCGTGAGTCATTAACCGCGCATTAACCATCCCAGCCCCGCCGCAGGGAACGGGTTTTCGCCCCAGTCATTGCCCCAGCGACCATGGAAATGGAGCTGACCGATGATGGACGAGATCGCGAAGATCGACAAAGCGCTCGACGAGCTGCTGGTGAGTCTGGGCGGCATGGTGCTGCGGCTGGCGAAACTCTCCACCACCGAAGCAGAGGCCCGGGCGCTGGCCCGCTCGGTCGACCAGTTCTCCACATGCGCACTCAGCTCGAAGGATGCCCGGGTGCGCACGCTGGCGGCGCAACTCGAGGCGACCCGGCTGGCCGCATGCACTGAGTCCGAAAGGCCGCGGCTGCGCCTGGTGGTCAGCCGGTAAGAGCCGGTATCGCCGCTCGAGCACCGCGCGGTGCAGTGCACAGCGTCCAGGAACAATTCCGTCGAGCTGACCCCGCCGCTAGCGCGGCACGACTGCAGTAGCTTCGATCTCGACGCGGGCGGCGAGTTCGACCAGTCGCACCACCTGCACCAGCGCCATCGCCGGATAATGCGCGCCGAAGATCTCGCGATAGATCCTGCCGAGCGCCTTCAGGTTGCCGAGATATTCTTCCATATCAACGACGTACCACGTCAGCCGGACCAGATGCTCCGGTCTGGCGCCGCCCTCGGCGAGGATCGCGGCGATGTTGCTCAACGCCTGGTGCACCTGGGCGGTGAATTCGGCCGGCAGATGGCCTTCGGTGTCCCAGCCGATCACGCCGCCGGTGACGACAATGCGGCCGTCGGCGCTCATGCCGTTGGCATAGCCCTTCGGCGCCGGCCAGCCTGAGGGCTGCAGCACGCGCGGCGCCGACAGATGGGCATCGACCTTCGAACTCGAAACCACGGTCAGCGTGGGGCCCTTGGGCGCGGTCACCGGCAAATCTCCTTCAAGCATGACTGTCTCAATTCATTCCGCCGCCATCGCCACCTGGCGCAGCGCGAAGCGCTTCAGCTTGCCGGTCTCGGTTTTCGGCAATTGCGTCACGAACTCGATGGCGCGCGGATATTTATAGGGCGCGATCTCGCGCTTGACGTGGTTCTGCAGTTCCAGCGTCAGCGCATCGTCGCCGGTATAGCCCGGCGCCAGCACGACATAGGCCTTCACCAGCATGCCGCGCGCTTCGTCGGGCGCGCCGACCACGCCGCATTCCGCCACGGCGGGATGGGTCAACAGAGCGGCTTCAACGTCGGGGCCGGCGATGTTGTAGCCGGCGGAGACGATCATGTCGTCGGAGCGCGACTTGTACCAGAAGTAGCCATCCTCATCCATGATGAAGGTATCGCCGGTCAGGTTCCAGCCGTTCTGCACGAATTTGAGCTGGCGGGCATCGGCGAGATACTTGCATCCGGTGGGACCGCGCACCGCGAGCCGTCCCATGGTGCCGGGCAGCACGTCGCGGCCCTCGTCGTCGATGATCTTCGCCTCATAGCCGGGCACCGGTCTGCCGGTCGAGCCCGGACGGATCTCGTCCTCGGTGGCGCAGATGAAGATGTGCAGCATCTCGGTGCCGCCGATGCCGTCCATCAGCTTGATGCCGGTGGCCTTCAGCCAGGCATCATAGGTGCCCTTGGGCAGCGTCTCGCCGGCCGACACGCATTTGCGCAAGGAGGAAATGTCGTGGGTACCCATCTTGGCGAGCATGGCGCGATAGGAGGTCGGCGCGGTGAAGCACACCGTGACCTTGAACTTCTCGATCGCCGGCGGCAGCTCGTCCGGCCCGGCCTTTTCCAGCACCACGAACGACGCGCCGATATGCAGCGGGAACAGCACGCCGCCAAAGCCGAAGGTGAAGGCGAGCGGCGCCGAGCCGATGAAGCGATCGGTCTGTTCCGCGCGCAGCACGTTGCGGGCAAAGCCGTCGCACACTGCGAGCATGTCGCGGTGGAAATGCATGGTGCCCTTGGGCTCGCCTGTTGTGCCCGAGGTGAAGGCGATCAGGCAGATGTCGTCGGAAGCCGTATCGACCGCGGTGAAGTCCGGGCTGGCGTCCGCGATCAGCGCCTCCAGCGAATCCGGCTGTCCGGTGCCCCAATAGACGATGCGCTGCAGCTCGGGCGCGGCGGCCTTGGCCTTTTCCATTTCGTCTGACAGCTTGCCGTCGCATAGCGCCAGCGCGATCTTCGCCTTCTGGATCGGATAGGCCAGTTCCTTGGCGCGCAGCAGCGGCATGGTGGCGACGCAGACGCCGCCGGCCTTGATGACCGCGAGATAGGTGGCGACCATCATCGGGTTGTTGGCGGAGCGCAGCATCACCCGGCCGCCGGGCACCAGGCCGAGCTTGCCGACCAGCACGTTGCAGATCTTGTTCACCAGCGCCTGCAGCTCGCGATAGGTGTAACTGTCGGTAAGGCCGAACATGCAGGGCGCATCGCCATGACCCTCCTCGACCCAGCGGTCGAGAAACGGCACCACGCAATTGATGCGCGCGGGATATTGAAACTCCGGCCGGGTGAACAGGAAATCCGGCAACTGTTCCGGCGGCGGCATGTTGTCCCGCGCGAAGGTGTCGACGTGAGCCGTATAAGACTGGGCGGTGTCGGCCTTGGTGAGTTGAGCTTCCGCAGCGGCCATTGCATGCTCCTGTCGCTTCAAGACGCCCGGCAGCGTCGTCGGACTATCATTTTAAACCTAAAACAATTCCGCGCAACCATCGACCGGGGCTCCAGTGCGGTTTTTTGGGTGCCACGGCGCGGGATGTTTAGGCAGTCGCCGCCTAACGCCGCGCCAATTGCCTGATACGCAGCGTCATCGGCGATTGCGGATCGGCCAAAGGCGCGATCGCGGTAAAATGGTTGGCGCCGGGAATCACCTCGAACCGCGTCGCGATACCGTCGCCCCACGCCGTGACGATACGCTCGCTCTGGCGAAGATATTCCGCGCTCTCCAGCCCGCCAACCACCGCATCGAGACTGCCGCGGGAAGGCTTGGGCCACAGCAGCGGGCTGGCGCGGCGCGCCGCCGCGTCATCCAGATGCAAGGCCGTATTGATCGAGGTGCCGACCAGCGGCACCAGATCGAACAGGCCGGAGATGGCGTAGACGGCGGCGATCAGGTCGTCAGGCAATGCCGGATCGATGGCACGCCAGTCGGTCGCCAGCATGCAGGCGGCAAGGTGCCCTCCGGCGGAATGGCCGCTGACGACCAGAGGCTGGCCGAGCTTCGCCAGTTCGCGCATCGCCAGCCGGGTCTGCGCGATGATCTCGTCGATGGTCACCGTCGGGCAGAGATCGTAGTTGGGGATTGCCACGCTGATGCCGTGGGCGTTGAGGCCGCGGGCCAGATGGCTGAAGAACGAGCTATCCAGCGCCTGCCAGTAGCCGCCATGGATGAACACGGCGATCGGCCCCTGCCCCTCGGCGGCAAAGAAATCGATGCTGTGGCGTGCGCCGACACCATAGGCAATGGTGCGCCAGCGGCCCTGCTGCGCCTCGCGCCAGGCCTTGGCGTCGCTGGCCCAGCCGGCAATCAGCGCCGGATTTTCCGGCACCCGGGCGCGGTTGTTGTATTCGACCTCGTAGTCGATTGCCACGCTCACGAGGCCTTGCCGTTTGCCGGCTTTTGCGCCGCCTTCTGCGCCGACGCCTTGGTCTTGGCCAACAGCCGCATCAGCTCGCGGACGTCCTTCGGCGCCAGATCGCCGAAGATTTCCGCGATCCAGGTCTCGTGCTCTTCCGCCATCTTGCGGAACTCGGCGCGGCCCGCCTTGGTCAGCCGGATCACCTGGACGCGGCGATCCGACTCCGAAGTGCGACGGTCGATATGGCCGGACTCCACCAGCCGCTCGACCAGGCCGGTGACATTGCCGTTGGACACCATCATGCGCTTGGAGACATCCGACAGCGTCATGCCGTCCGGCACCTTGTCGAGCTGGGCCATCAGGTCGAAGCGCGGCAGCGTCACGTCGAAACGCTCACGCAGGCGGCTGCGCACCTCACCCTCGATCAGGGTCGTGCAGGTCAGGAGCCGCAGCCACAGCCGCAACTCGTCGCCGTGATCCTCGGAATGTTCGGCGGCCTTGGTTTCAGAATCGAGATCCATGACGCGATGTTACCTCCCACCGAGCTTCGCGGCAGCAACGGAATGCGGCAATCCACAATCCACTGCGCGTGCGCCGCCCGATCCTTTTGACCTTCAAGGAATTCTCGGACCTCTGCAAGTCAAAACGCCGCAGCCGCCCCGATCGTCAAACCCGCAAATTTCTTTAAGGTTCAAACAAATTGGCGTGCCGCTTGCATGGGTTTTTTCGCCGGTCTGTCCGCCCTTGGTTTGCTTGCGGCGGCAGCCATCATCGGAATAAGCTGGCCTTGAAGGCTGAATTTGGGTTGGCGGAATTTCGGCGGCGATGCGCGGCCGAGCAGAGGAGAAGTCATGAAGCAGCATATGAAACTGGCCGGACTGGCCGTCCTGGCAAGCGTGGTCGCCGGACAGGCGATGGCGCAGGAGAAGATCAAGGTCGGCGTGATCGTGTCGCTGTCGGGCGCCGGCGCCGTGCTCGGTCAGCAGGCCCGCGACGGCTTCAACCTCGCGGTCAAGGACCTCGGCGGCAAGATGGGCGGCAAGGAGGTCGAGGTCATCGTGGTCGACGACGAGTTGAAGCCCGACGTCGCCGTCACCAAGGTCAAGGCGCTGCTGGAGCGCGACAAGGTCGACTTCGTGGTCGGTCCGATCTTCTCCAACATCCTCGGCGCCATCCACAAGCCGGTCATCGAGAACAAGACCTTCCTGATCAGCCCGAATGCCGGTCCGTCGAGCTTCGCCGGCAAGGAATGCAGCCCGTTCTTCTTCGTGACCTCGTACCAGAACGACCAGATCCACCAGATCCTCGGCAAGGTCGCGCAGGACCGCGGCTACAAGAAGGTCTACCTGCTGGTGCCGAACTATCAGGCCGGCAAGGATTCCGTCGCGGGCTTCAAGATGGATTTCAAGGGCGAGATCGTCGAGGAGTCCTACATTCCGCTCGGCACGCTCGACTTCCAGGCTGAACTGTCCAAGATCGCATCGATGAAGCCCGATGCCGTGTTCACCTTCATGCCCGGCGGCATGGGCGTCAATCTGGTCAAGCAGTACAAGCAGGCCGGCCTGTCCGACCGCATCCCGTTCCTGTCGGCCTTCACCGTCGATGAATCCACCCTGCCGGCGCAGCAGGATGCCGCCCTCGGCATGTTCGGCGGCTCGAACTGGGCGCCCAACCTCGATACGGCACAGAACAAGAAGTTCGTCGCGGAATACGAGAAGGCCTACAACAGCGTGCCGGCCACCTACGCCTTCCAGTCCTATGACGCGGCGATGCTGATCAACAGCGCCGTGGTCGCCGTCAAGGGCGACCTGTCGGACAAGGCCAAGGTCGGCGCGGCCATGAAGAAGGCCGACTTCACCTCGCTGCGCGGCGGCTTCAAGTTCAGCGGCAATGGCTATCCGATCCAAGACTTCTATCTGACCAAGGTCGCCAAGCGCGCCGACGGCAAGTTCCAGACCGAGATCGTCGAGAAGGTGTTTTCGAACTATGCCGACCGCTACGCCAAGGATTGCGTCGCGCAGTAAGAGGCAAACCCAGCTGCTCATGCTCCCTCTCCCCGCTCTCGCGGGGAGAGGGTCGGGGTGAGGGGCTCTTCGATCCGCAAGTACCGAGGCTGCGTTGGGCTATGTGCCCGGCCCCTCACCCGCCCGGCTTCGCTTCGCCGGGCGACCTCTCCCCGTAAAGAACGGGGAGAGGTTAAGAGCGGCAACGCTCTGACAGAGTTTGGCTTCGCGATGTATTCGCCGCGACCGCACAATTGGTAACCAGACCGCATGACCCTTACCCTTGCTTTCGTCCAGATCCTGAACGGCCTGCAGTTCGGGCTGATCCTGTTCCTGATCGCCGCCGGACTGACGCTGGTGTTCGGCGTGATGGACTTCATCAATCTGGCCCATGGCGTGCAGTACATGGTCGGCGCCTATCTGGTCGCCGCCTTCACCGCGATGACCGGCAGCTTCGTCGCCGGCCTGGCGCTGGCGCTGCCGACAGCGCTGATCTTCGGACTGCTGCTGGAACTGCTGATCTTCCGCCATCTCTATGACCGCAGCCATCTCGATCAGGTGCTGGCCACGTTCGGCGTCATCATCTTCCTCAACCAGGCGGTGAAGTTCATCTGGGGTGCCGCACCCCTGAGCGTACCGATTCCCGACGCATTGAGCGGCGCCGTCGAGATCGCCGACGGCATGCTGTATCCGGTGTATCGCCTCGTCATCATCGCCGTCGGCCTCGCGGTCGGCCTTGCGCTGTACCTGATCGTCAACAAGACCAAGCTGGGCATGCTGGTGCGCGCCGGCGCCAGCAACGCGGCGATGGTGTCGGCGCTCGGCGTCAATATCCGCTTCCTGTTCACCATCGTATTCGGCGTCGGCGCCATGCTGGCGGGCTTTGCCGGCGCCATGGTGGCGCCGATCCTCTCGGTGGAGCCCGGCATGGGCGACAACGTGCTGATCCTCGCTTTCGTGGTGATCGTGATCGGCGGCATCGGCTCGATCCGCGGCGCCTTCATCGCCGCGCTGCTGATCGGCCTCGTCGATACGCTCGGCCGCTTCATGGCGCCGACGCTGCTGAAGATGCTGCTCGATCCGGCGGCCGCGAGCCAGATCGGCCGCGCCATCGCGCCGATGCTGATCTACATCCTGATGGCCGCGGTATTGTTCTTCCGGCCGTCCGGCCTGTTCCCCTCCAAGTCATAGCGGGACAGCACGTGAACCAGTCCATCGACCTCGACGCCCCTGCCCTCGCCGCCCCCGCGCGCCGCAGCCGCGCCTTCGCGCTGCCGCTCATCGTCTTTGCACTGTTCGCGCTGCTGCCGCTTGCCGCCGTCCTTGGACCGCAATCCTTCATCCTGGCGCTGGTGACGCGGATCATGATCCTGGCGCTCGCCGCCATGTCGCTGGACCTGCTGATCGGCTACGGCGCCATGATCTCGTTCGGCCATGCCGCCTTCGTCGGGATCGGCGCCTACAGCGTGGCGATCCTGTCCAGTCACGGCATCAATGACGGCTTTGTGCAGCTCGGCACGGCGCTTCTGGTGTCGTTCGTGTTCGCGCTGGTCACCGGCGCGATCTCGCTGCGCACCAAGGGCGTCTACTTCATCATGATCACGCTGGCGTTCGGCCAGATGCTGTTCTTCCTGGCCACCTCGCTGGCCGCCTATGGCGGCGACGACGGCCTCAGCCTGTCGTCACGCAGCCTGCTGTTCGGCAGCAAGATCCTGAAGAACGACACCGTACTGTATTACGTCTGCTTCGGCCTGCTGCTCGGTGCCTACCTGCTGCTGCGCTCGGTGGTGGCGTCGCGCTTCGGCCGCGTGCTGCGCGGCATCCGCGAGAACCCCGTGCGCATGGAGGCGATCGGCTTTGCACCGTACCGCTACCAGCTCACCGCCTATGTGATCGCCGGCATGATCGCCGCCGTGTCCGGCTGCCTGCTCGCCAACCAGGCGGAATTCGTCAGCCCGGCCTATGCCACCTGGCAGCGCTCCGGCGACCTGATCTTCGTCATCGTGCTCGGCGGCATCGGCTCGCTGCATGGCGCCATCATCGGCGCCGCGGTGTTCAGCCTGCTGGCGGAATTGCTGTCGCACTACACCGAACACTGGGCGCTGATCTTCGGGCCGATCCTGATCCTGGTCGTGCTGTTCGCGCGCGGCGGCATCGGCGGGTTGCTGGGGAGCAAGCCATGAGCGTCGCACCGCTGCAGCTGAAGAACCTGTGCAAGAGCTACGGCGCACTACGCGTCACCGACGACGTCTCGCTGGAGATCGCGGCCGGCGAGCTGCACGCCATCATCGGCCCCAACGGCGCCGGCAAGACCACGCTGATTCACCAGATCTCCGGCCTCGCCGCGCCGAATTCCGGCAGCATCATTTTCCATGGCGAGGACGTCACACGGCTGCCGATGAATGCCCGCGCCCGGCTCGGCCTGGTGCGTTCGTTCCAGATCACCTCGATCCTGCCGCGCTTCTCGGCGCTGGAGAACGTGGCGCTGGCGGTGCAGGCTCAGCACGGCTCGAGTTTTTCGTTCTTCGGCAATGCCGCCGCCGAAGCCGACCTGAATGACATCGCCATGGGGCTGCTGCAACGCTTCGGCCTCGGCACCCGCGCCTTGGTGCCGGCCGGACAGATGTCGCACGGTGAGAAGCGCCAGCTGGAAATCGCCATCGCGCTCGCCGCCAAACCGAAGCTGCTGCTGCTCGACGAACCCTTGGCCGGCACCAGCCACGACGAGTCGCAGCGGCTGATCAACACGCTGCAGGAATTGCGACGCGAACTGCCGATCGTGCTGATCGAGCACGACATGGACGCAGTTTTCGCGCTGGCCGATCGCGTCTCTGTGCTGGTCTATGGCCGCATCATCGCGTCCGGCCCGCCGCAGAGCGTGCGCGACAATCCCGAGGTGCGCGCCGCCTATCTCGGCGACGAGGTGGTCTGATGCTGAAGGTCTCCAACCTGCAGGCCGCCTACGGCGCCGCCAAGGTGCTGTTTGACATCTCGCTTGATATCAACTCCGGCGAAGTGGTCACCCTGCTCGGCCGCAACGGCATGGGCAAGACCACCACCATCAACACCATCATGGGCCTGCTGCCGTCGACCGGCGGCAGCGTCAGCTTCGACGACAGGCCGCTCACCGGCCTGCCGCCCTACCGCATCGCCCAGGCCGGCATCGGCCTGGTGCCCGAGGGCCGGCACATCTTCCCGACGCTGACGGTGGAGGAAAACCTTGTCGCCACCGCCGCGGTGCGCGAGCCGCCGGCGCGCTGGACGCTGGAACGGATCTACGAGCTGTTTCCGCGGCTCAAGGAACGCCGCGGCAACATGGGCACGCAACTGTCGGGCGGCGAGCAGCAGATGCTGGCGGTCGGCCGCGCGCTGATGACCAATCCGAAGCTGCTGATCCTCGACGAAGCCACCGAGGGCCTGGCACCGCTGATCCGGATCGAGATCTGGAATTGCCTGAAGAAGCTGAAGGCCGAACACCAGTCGATCCTGGTGATCGACAAGAACGTCGACGCGCTCGCCGCCTTCGCCGACCGCCACGTGATCATCGAGAAGGGCCGCGTGGTGTGGACCGGCACATCGGCCGAGCTGAAGGACGATCCGACGATCAAGGACCGCTTTCTGCACGTTTAACCATCGCCTCGCGAGGCGTCGTACCCAAGGGAAGGAAACATCATGAAAACCGAAATCGCCGGAATTACCCGGGCCAATGAGGGCATGCAGGGCATTACCTGGAATATCCTCGGCCAGGTCTACGTACCGAAAAACTGCACCGAGGATTCGTTCTCGTGGCACGCCACCTTCCCGGTCGGCACCTTCGTGCCGCCGCACATCCATCCCGACCAGGACGAGTATCTCTACATCCTCGAGGGCAAACTCGACTTCATGCTGGGCGACGGCGAGACCCAGGCCACGCCGGGCGACCTGGTGCGGCTGCCGCGCGGCATTCCGCACGGCATCTTCAACAAGACGAACCAGTCGGCCAAGGTGCTGTTCTGGGTGTCGCCGACCAAGCGGCTCTACGACCTGTTCTGGGCGATCCACAACATGAAGGAACAGAACCCGCCGGACGTCGTGGCGCTGGCCGCGGAATACAACATCCACTTCCTGCCGCCGCCTCCGGGGGCGTGAGGCAGTTGACGCGAGTTCGGCCTTCCTCCTTCTCCCCTTGCGGGAGAAGGTGCCTCCGCGAAGCGGAGGCGGATGAGGGGTAGTCGCAAGCTCGGAGTCTATGGCTACCCCCTCACCCGTCTCGAACCGCTCCGCGGTTCGATCCACCCTCTCCCACAAGGGGAGAGGGAAAGGAAAAAAGTGCTTTGCGCACTCTTCACCCACCCACCACCGACAGGCCGGGCAGCGCGGCGAAGCCAGCCTTGCTGGCGTAACCACGCACGATGGCCTCGCGCTGGGCGTAGCTCAGCACGTTGTCGATGTGGTCGAAGCCATCCGGCGCGATCTGCTCGACGGCGTCGATGACGCCTTCGGGGCCGCCACGGCGGTTGGCGCGGACGATCTCCGCGGTCATCGGCAGCCGCTTGCGCTCATAGGCCATCAGCGCCTGGCGCGGATGCTCGGCATGGGCCAGCGAATCCGCCAGCGCGCGGGCGTCGAGGATCGCCTGCGAGGCGCCGTTGGAGCCGACCGGATACATCGGATGCGCGGCGTCGCCGAGCAGCGTGACGCGGCCGCTCGACCAGTACGGCAGCGGATCGCGGTCGCAGCACGGATATTCCCAGAACTCCGGCGTCGCGGTGATCAAGGCGGGGACGTCGACATGCGGCACGTTGAAGCGCGCCACATGCGGCATCAACTCGTCGCGCTTGCCCGGCCGCGACCAGTCCTCGCGACGCGGCGGCAGCGTGCCGCCCTCGCCGGTCTTGACCAGCACCGCCCAGTTGGTGAGCCGCGTCGACGGGCTGGAGCCCTCGGCAATCGGATACACCACCACCTTGGCATGCAGCCCGCCGGCGACGATCATCGAATTGCCCGTCAGGAACGCCGGCCAGTCGCGGGCGCCGCGCCATAGCATCAGCCCGTTCCAGACCGGCCCGCCCTCATCGGGAAACAGCGTGCTGCGCACCTTGGAATGGATACCGTCGGCGCCGATCAAAATGTCGCCGCGCGCGGTTTCCACATGAGCGCCGGTGCGGTCGAAGAAATAGGCGGTGACGCCGCCCTCGTCCTGGGTGAAGGCGCCGAGCCGGCGGCCGGTGTGGATGGCTTCGGCGC
Source organism: Tardiphaga sp. (assembly GCA_036561845.1). Lineage (GTDB taxonomy): Bacteria > Pseudomonadota > Alphaproteobacteria > Rhizobiales > Xanthobacteraceae > Tardiphaga. Next base: position 61,816 of record DATCUS010000363.1, read on the forward strand.
CTAGGCGCTGCTCGACGGCCTTGTGGATCACGCCCTGCAGCCGGCCGCGATGGATCGAGAATTGCGGCACGTCGTGGCCGGCGCCATGGCCGCGGCCCTCGCGCCAGACTTCCTGGCCGTGGCGGCTGAGATAGTGCAGCTCGTCGGTGCGGATGGCGACGGCGTCGAGCGCATCGAGCAGGCCGAGCCCGGCCAGTTCGCGGATCGCATGCGGCAGCGTGTTGATGCCGACGCCGAGTTCGCGGATGCTCTCCGACTGCTCAAAGAGCTCGCAATCGATGCCGCGTGCCCGCAGCATCAGCGCGGTGGTCAGGCCGCCAACTCCGCCGCCAACGATGATCGCTTTCATCAGCCCTGCTCCACTCACATAAGACGCACGCCGGCTCTTCTTTACCTCTCCCCGCTCTTCGCGGGGAGAGGTCGCCTTTCGCATGCGAAGCATGTGGAAGGCGGGTGAGGGGCAAGGCGCAATGCCTAACTCAACATTAGAATTCGCGGATCGAAGAGCCCCTCACCCCAACCCTCTCCCCGCAAGAGCGGGGCGAGGGAGCGTACGGCGCTCCCCGCTTGGCTTAACGTGCCACGCAGCCCTATTCCGCTGCAAGCGGCTTGGCCGCTTCAGCGCGCAGCTCGGCGCGAGTTTTGGGCTTAGCCTTAATTTTCAGCTCGTCGAAATCCTGCCGGTCGCGCACGCTGTTGCGGAAGATCTGCTCCTTGCCGGGCATGTATTGCGGCGGGCAATACGCATCTTTGGCACCGTACCAGGCGGCCGCCTTGATGGTGAAGGACGGATCGACCAGGTGCGGACGGCCGAGCGCGACCAGATCGGCGCGGCCAGCGGCCAAAATCGTATTCACCTGATCAGCCGAGGTGATGTTGCCCACGCACATGGTGGCCATCTTGCTCTCGTTGCGGACCTGTTCGGAGAACGGTGTCTGGAACATGCGGCCGTAGACCGGCTGGGCGTCACGCACGGTCTGGCCGGTCGAGATGTCGACGAGGTCGACGCCCTGCTCGGCAAAGGCGCGGGCGATCTTGACGGCGTCATCGCCGGTGATGCCGCCCTCGGCCCAGTCGGTGGCGGAAATACGCACCGACATCGGCTTGTGTGCCGGCCAGGCCGCGCGCATGGCGGCAAACACCTCCAGCGGGAAGCGCAGCCGGTTGTCGAGCGAACCGCCGTACTCGTCGGTGCGCAGGTTGGTCAGCGGCGAGATGAAACTCGCCAGCAGGTAACCGTGCGCCGAATGCATCTCCAGCATGTCGAAGCCGCAGGCATCGCCGCGCAGCACGGACGCCACGAACTCCGCCTTCACCTCATCCATCGCGGCGCGGTCCATCTCGCGCGGCACCTGGCTGTCCGGATAATACGGAATCGGCGACGCCGACATGATGTCCCACGCGCCCTCGGCGAGCGGGCGGTCCATGCCGTCCCACATCAGCTTGGTCGCGCCCTTGCGGCCGGCATGGCCGAGCTGCAGGCAGATCTTCGCCGCCGAGTTCGCATGCACGAAACCAACGATGCGGGTCCATGCTGCCTGCTGTTCGTCATTCCACAGACCCGCGCAGCCGGGCGTGATACGCGCGTCGCGGCCGACGCAGACCATTTCGGTGAAGACGAGGCCGGCGCCGCCGATAGCGCGCGCGCCGTAATGCACCAGGTGGAAATCGCCGGGCACGCCTTCGCGGGCAGAGTACATGCACATCGGCGACACCACGGCGCGGTTGGCCAGCACCATCTCGCGCAGCTTGAGCGGCTGGAACATCGGCGCCGCCGGCTTTGTCACGTCGACATCAAAACCCTTGGCCCGGACCTGCTCGGCAAAGGCCTTGTCGACTTCCTTGACGAAGTCCGGCGCACGCAAGGTGAGGTTGTCGTAGGTGATTGCCTTGGAGCGCGTCATCACGCCGAAGGCGAACTGCACGGGGTCGAAATCCCAGAACCGGTCGACATGCTCGAACCACACCAGCGAGACGTCGGCGGAGTGCTGGATCTTCTCGGTCTCCTCGCGACGACCGTGCTCATAATCGTCGAGCGCAGCCTCCACCGTCGGCGCGCGGCCCATGGATTCATACAGTGCGATGGCGTCTTCCATCGCCAGCTTGGTGCCGGAGCCGATGGAGAAATGCGCGGTCGCCTTGGCGTCGCCGAGCAGCACCATGTTGTCCTTGACCCAGCGCTTGTTGCGGATCATCGGGAAATTGCGCCACATGGAGCGGTTGATCAGCAGCTTGTGGCCTTCGAGGAACTTGCCGAAGATCTGCTCCATGCGATCGGCGGATTCCTGCTCGCCGAGACCCTCGAGGCCGGCGCGCTTGAAGGTCTCGGGATCGGTCTCGAAGATCCAGGTCGAGCGGCCCGCTTCGTATTGATAGGCGTGGGCAATGAACGGACCCCACTCGGTCTCTTCGAACAGGAAGGTGAAAGCATCGAGCGGCCGGGTCGAACCCATCCAGGTGAACTTGTTGGAGCGCAGGTCGACTTCGGGCTGGAAGTGCTCGATGTACTTGTTGCGGAAGTGGCTGTTGATACCGTCGGACAACACGATCAGGTCGGCGTCAGCGAACTGCGCCTCGTCGGTGATATCGACCTCGAACAGCAGCTTGCAGCCGAGTTCGCGAGCACGTTCCTGCAGGATCATCAGCAAGGTGCGGCGCGAGCAGCCGCAGAAGCCGTTGCCGCCGACGCGGTGCACGGTGCCGCGGAAGTGCACCGCGATATCGTCCCAGTAGGCGAATTCCTGGGTGATGCGCCGGTAGCTCGGCAGGTCGTATTTTTCGAAATTGTCGAGGGTGGCGTCGGAGAACACCACACCGAAACCGAAGGTGTCGTCGGGCCGGTTGCGCTCGTAGACCGTGATGTCGGCGCTGGGGCGCTGCTTCTTCAGCAGGATCGCCGCGTACAGACCCGCCGGGCCGCCACCGATGATTGCGATCTTCATGACAGCCTCCGCGTCCTGAGCTTCAGACGAGATATTTTAACCCTAAAGCAATTGCACGCAAGCCCGTTTGGGCGGCAGCCGATGCCTTTTGATTCATATCAAACGCCGACGCCGGCGGACTGGTCGCATCTGTCAATTGCCCTGAAACTGCGGCTTCACCTTGTTCGAGAACGCCTCGAACGCGCGGGCAAAGTCCTCGGTGGTCATGCACAGCGCCTGGGCAACGGCTTCGGCCTCGATCGCCTCTTCCACCGACATCGCCCACTCCATCGCCAGCATGCGCTTGGTCATGGTGTTGGCAAAGGTCGGGCCTTCGGAAATCTGCTTCGCCAGAAGCTGGGCCTGGGACAGAACCTGATCCGGCGACACGATGCGGCTGAAGAAGCCCCAGCGCTCGCCCTCCTCGGCGGTCATGAAGCGGCCGGTATAAAGAAGCTCCGAGGCGCGCGACTGGCCGATGATGCGCGGCAGGATCGCGCAGGCGCCCATGTCGCAGCCGGCCAGACCCACCTTGTTGAACAGGAAGCCGACCTTGGCACCAGTGGCGGCGAGCCGCAGGTCGGAGGCCATCGCCATGATGGCGCCGGCGCCGGCGCAGATGCCTTCGACGGCAGCGATCACCGGCTGCGGACAGCCACGCATCGCCTTGACCAGGTCGCCGGTCATCCGGGTGAAGGCGGTGAGGTCCTTTGTGTTCATCTGCACCAGCGGGCCGATGATCTCGAACACGTCGCCGCCCGACGAGAAATTGCCGCCGGCGCCGGTGACCACGATGCACTTGACGCTGTCGTCCATGGCGCAGGCGCGGAAGAAATCGGTGAGTTCGCGGTAGCTCTGGAAGGTCAGCGGGTTCTTCCGCTCCGGCCGGTTCAGCGTCACGGTGGCGATGCCGTCGACCACCGCGAGCAGGAAATGTTCCGGCGAATAGTCGATCAGCGGCAGCGTGACCGGATTGGCGAACTTTTGCATGAGGGCTCCCTGCGATTTTCTTTTGAATGATATCAGACTTCGCCGCCGGCCACCGCGATGGCCTGGCCGGTGATCGAACCCGCGCCTTCGCCGCACAGCCACAGCACCGCATCGGCAACTTCCTGCGGCGTGACGAGGCGACCCTGCGGATTGTGTTTTGCCAGTTCGGCCACCGCCTGCTCGCGCGTGCGGCCGGTCTTGGTCATGATGTTATCGATACTGCCGGCCAGGAGGTCAGTCTCGGTGAAGCCGGGGCACACCGCGTTCACGGTGATACCGTTCTTCGCCACTTCCAGCGCCAGCGAGCGCACCAGGCCGATGACTGCGTGCTTGGCCGCCGCGTAGGCGCTGACATAGGCGTAGCCCTTGAGGCCGGCGGTGGAGGCCACCGCGACGATGCGGCCATGGCCGCGCTCGCGCATGCCCGGGAGCACGGCATGGGCGGCATGGACCACGCCCATCAAGTTGACGTCCATCATGCGCTGGAACAGCGCGGCGTCGGACTTGAGAAAGGGGGCGGATTCGGCCGCGCCGGCATTGGCGACCAGAATGTTGATGGGTTGCCTTGCGGCCACCAGCGCCAGGGCTGCGCTGGTCGCCGCCTGGTCCGAGACGTCGGCGACAACAGCGAAATGCGCCTCGCCTGCGCCGACCACCTCGTCGAGCACGGCGCGGTTGCGGCCCATCACCGTCACCGTGGCGCCGGCTTGCGTGAGTGAAGCGGCGATGGCGCGGCCGATGCCGCGGCCGCCGCCGGTGACCAGCGCGTGGGAGGAGCGTGACAGTCCGGACATGCGCGGCCTCGCGGGCAGCTCAGAAGCGAGCGTCCTGCATATATTTTAGACTTCAAGCTTTTGCAACAAAACGCACGGGCGCGGGATCTAGCGTCGGCAGCGCAGCGTCGCTGACGGGCTCTCGCCGAATTTTGCGCGGTAGGCGCGTGCCATCCGGCTGAGATGATTGAACCCGAGATCGAAGGCGATATCCGTCACCCGGGCGTCCGGTCCGGCCCTCGAGAGCAGCCGGTTGAGCCGCCGCAGGCGTATATCCTGCAACGCCGTCGAGATCGAAACGCCGAAATGGCGTTTGAAACCAATCTGCAGCGATCGAATGCCGACGCCGCACGCTCTTGCCAACCCTGCAAGATCGAACGGCTCGGCGGCATGGGCCTCGAGATGATCCCAGGCGCGCCGATAGGTCGCCGGCAAGGTCTCGCGGTGGCTGCTGCCGTGAACGGCGTCGCTCAGACTGTGCCGCTGTCCGGTGAGCAGCAGATTGATCAGGGACTCCCGCAAGGTCGCCGCCTGGATGCGCGACAGTCCTCGCGACGGACCAGCGGCCTCGGCGAGCGCGACAATATAGGCGAGCTGCGCCTGAAGCACCTCGCCCAGCGGCGAGCGAAGATCGACCTCGGGTGCGAACTCGACCGCTGCTGCGGGCCGCTCCGCGAGGTCCCGCGCAGCCGCCTCGACGCAGGATCGATCCAGCAACAGAATCAGCTTGGCGCAGTCGTCCTGCCACACCATCCTCGTCGGCATGGTGGGCGACAGGAGCGAGGCTGAACGACCTGCCGCACTCTCGACAGCGCGTCCTCCGGTATGAACTCTCGCACCGCCGCGCAGCGGCATCTGCAACAGGAAGAAACGATCGAGGCAGCCGGGATCGATCGACACCGATCCGCCATAGCCGACATAGTTCACCGAGAAGCCGTCGAACACGGCACAATTGTGCACCGCGTGAAAGTCAGCCGACGTCTTGCCCAGCGGTTCGAGGGCGTGTGGGCAGAAGATGCGGCCGATGAGTTCGGCAGCCTCGTCAGGATCGGCGGTTGAAACGCGGGAAAATGCGGCAAGCCGGGCACTTGCCGCGTCTCCGAGCGCAGAACCGGCATTTGCGGACCGCATGCTGAAGCCCTCGTTGCTTGAACTCTATAATATTGACGCGGCGGGAAAAGCATAGCGGCATCGTCGCATGCACCCTGAATGAATTGGCGCCGCACTGCACAACGAATGCGCAGCAGACGACTGAACCTGCCCCCGCACTTTTCGCCGGCCGGCTCAACAATTTCGTTCAGCGGCTAGTCATCATGTCAAAAATCTCACAGCCTGCGGACATCCGTAAACGGCGCAGAAAGGCTCAAACAGATGGCGGCTCTTGAAAAAGGCATTACCCAGGCCGGCACCGGCTACGGCGGCACCCAATGGAATATTCTCGGCCAGGTGTACTTTCCAAAAGCAGTGTCAGATTCCACCTTTGCGTTCGAGACCAACAGCGATCCTGGCCAGTTCGTGCCGGTGCACATCCATCCCACCCAGGAAGAATTCATTCTGGTGCAGGAAGGCACTCTGGATCTGAAGCTGGACGGTGTCTGGGTGCGCGCCCATGCGGGCGACCTGGTCAGGCTGCCACGCGGCATCCCCCATGGCTACTTCAATAAGTCCGACAAGCCGGCGCGCGCGCTGTTCTGGGTCTCGCCCACGCAGCGGCTCGAGGCACTTTTCAAGCGGCTGCACAACATGAGCGATATCGAAGAGATCGTCCGCGTCTCCGCCGAGCATGAAGTGAACTTCCTTCCGCCGGACGCGAACGACTAGCAAACGGACCTTCCCGCGCAATCAAAGGCGCTGCGTTGCGGCGCTCGAAAGCGCGCGGGCTTCCCCGACCGGCGCCGCATCAATGCAAGCGATTTCCAATGGAGGCAAGCGGTGATCAAGCAGAAGCAGGTGTGTGTCATCGGAGCCGGCGTGGCCGGCCTCGCCGCGGCCAAGGCTTTCAAGCTGCGCGGTCATCAGGTGACCATTGTGGAGCGCAGCGGCGATCTCGGCGGGGTCTGGGAGCCGGCCCGGTCCTACCCGGAGGTGCAGACGCAAAGCCCCAAGGAACTCTATCGCTACACCGACATGGCGATGCCGGCCTCCTATCCGGAATGGCCGAAGGGACCGCAGGTTCATGCCTATCTTGCCGAATATGCCAGACATCACGGCCTGCTGCCGCACCTGCGGCTGAGGACCGCGGTCACCGATTTGGCGCGCCGCGCCTCCGGGCAAGCCGGTTGGGCCGTCCAACTCACCTATCCCGATGGCACAAGCGGATCTGAAGAATTCGATTTCGTCGCGGTCTGCAGCGGCCAGTTCAACGAGCAGCAGACCATTCATCACCCCGGCGAAGACAGCTTCAAGGCCGCTGGCGGGCGTATTCTGCATTCGGCACAGCACGCCGATGCCAATGGAGTGAAAGGCAAGAACGTCGTGGTGCTTGGCGGCTCGAAATCGGCCACCGACATCGCCGTGAATTCCGTGCTGGCCGGCGCCAGTTCGGTCACGATGGTGTATCGCGAACCGGTGTGGCGCATCCCGTACTTCATCGGCGGACTGCTCAACTTCAAACGCATCCTTTACATCCGAGCCCAGGAAGAGATGTTCCGCGGCTGGGGCCTCGGCGCGCTCTCGCGCCTCAACCATGCCATCGCCAAGCCCTTCATCTGGGCCAACTGGCGCGCGCTGGAGAGCTTGCTGAAGCTGCAGCTCAAGATGAAAAAATGCGACATGGTGCCGACCACCCGCATCGAGGACGACGTCAACTGCTCGGTGCCGATCGCGACACCAGGATTCTTCGATATGGTTGCGGACGGGCGCATCAGGGCGATCCGGGGCACCTTCGATCATTACGAGGCCAATACCATCGTCATGACCGGCGGCCAGCGCGTCGCGGCGGATTTCGCCATTCTCGCGATCGGCTTCAAATTCGGCCTGCCGTTCCTGCCGCAGGCCATGCGCGACAGGCTGGTCGAGCCGGACGGGCAATATCGACTGTACCGCCTGATTGCCAATCCCGACCTCCCCGACATGGGATTCGTCGGCTTCAACTCCAGCTTCTGCACGGTGCTGTGCGCCGACATGGCGGCCAACTGGCTGGTGCGCTACGCCGATGGACAGCTGGCGCAGCAGCCGACCGCCGCCGAGATGAATCGCAATATCGACATGATGCTGCATTTCAAGCGCGTCGAGCGCCCGGCGGCAGGCGTCTATGGCGGCCTCTGCGTGGCGCCATATCACTTCAGGCATTTCGACGAATTGCTGGCCGATATGGGCGCATCGCTGCGGCGGCGCAAAGCGCTTGCCGAAAAATTCACGCCGCCGGACGCCGACGCCTATGCGCGTTTTCTCGCTTCGGCGCCCGACTACAAGGTGGAACCGGCACCCGCGCGCGTGGCGGCCTGACGCCGGGGCGGCAGGCCGCGCCTTAGCTGGCCAAGCCCGCCTGTGCGCTCTTGATCAGGTCACGACCGATGATGACCTTCTGAACTTCAGTGGCGCCCTCATAGATCCGCAGCGCGCGGATCTCGCGGTACAGCTCCTCGACCTTGACGCCCGATTGCACGCCCATGCCGCCAAAGACCTGCACGGCGCGGTCGATCACGCGCTGCGCCGCTTCCGTCGCATACATCTTGGCCATCGCGGCTTCCCGGGTGATGCGCGGCGCCCCCTGGTCCTTGGTCCAGGCCGAGCGGTACACCAGCAGCGCGGAGGCATCGATGTCGGTCGCCATGTCGGCAAGACCGGCCTGCGTGAGCTGCAGGTCGCCGAGCGTATGGCCGAACATTTTTCGCGTCGCGGAGCGATGGATCGCCTCGTCCAGCGCGCGGCGACCGAGCCCCAGTGCCGCCGCGCCGACAGTGGAGCGGAACACGTCCAGCGTCGCCATCGCGACCTTGAAGCCTTCGCCGTCGCGGCCGATGCGGTTGGCCAGCGGCACCCGGCAATCCTCGAACTTCAGGGTCGCCAGCGGATGCGGCGCGATCACGTCGATGCGCTCGGCGATGGTCAGGCCGGGCGTATCGGCGTCGACGACGAAGGCACTGATGCCGCGGCTGCCAGCCTCGCCGGTGCGCACGAACACCACATAATGGTCGGCGATTCCGCCGTTGGAAATCCAGGTCTTGCTGCCGGTGATGCGGACATGGTCCGCGCCGTCCGGCACTGCCGAGGTAGTCATCGCCGCCACGTCCGAGCCAGCGTCGGTCTCCGACAGCGCGAAGGCGGCAATCGCTTGGCCGTTGGCCACGCGCGGCAGGTAGCGCGCCTTCATCTCCTCCGAACCGAACAGGCTGATCGGCCCGGTGCCGAGCCCCTGCATCGCGAAGGCGAAGTCCGCGAGGCCGCTGACATAAGCGAGCGTTTCACGCACCAGACACAGCGCGCGCACGTCGAAGCTGGGATACAGCCCGCCATGGCTGGCCGGCACCGCCACGCGCAGCCAGCCGGCATCGCCCATGGCGCGCACCAGCCGCTTGCAGGAGCCGTCGACGTCGTGATGATCGACAAGGGCCGGGACACTGGCGGCCGCCCATTGCGACAGCTCGGCGGAGAGCTTGCGGTGATGATCGTCAAAAAACGGCCACGACAAAAACGACTGATCGGACATGGTGGGCTTTCCCGCGTTCATTTGACGAATGTTTTAAACCTAAAGGGATTTTCGACAATAGCCCTGCAGCAGTATTTCCGGCGGCCGGGAATACCTGGCGCACTGGCGCGATGCCCAGGCGCTAGGCAATCGCCGTCGTTTTAAGTCTAAAACTATCGCTTTTCATATAAACTCATCCTGCTAGGATCGACGCGTTGCCACAGATCCGGAGGTCCGCCGTGCCTGACTCTGCAGCCCTGACGACAAAGGACGGCCGCTTCGGCTATCAGGCGGCCGGCGATGCATCATTGCCGCCGCTGGTTTTCCTGCACGGCATCGGCGGCGCGGGGCGCGGCTGGCGCAGCCAGCTCGAGGCCTTCGGCGACCGCTATCATGCCATCGGCTGGGACATGCCCGGCTATGGCGGCTCGGCGCCGTTATCCACCGCCGCCAGCATGCCGTTGCTCGCCGACGCCCTGCACGATTTCCTGCAACAGCTCGGCGCCAGCAAACCGGTGCTGGTCGGGCATTCGATCGGCGGCATGATCGTCCAGCAGTTTCTGGCAACCTATCCGGACCTCGCCGGCGCCGTCGTGCTGGCGCAGACCACATCGGCATTCGGCAGCTCCGACGGCGAATGGCAGAAGAATTTTCTCGACGCCCGCCTCGGCCCGCTCGACCGCGGCGAAACGATGGTCTCGATGGCTCCGAAGCTGGTGCAGGGTCTGGTCGGCGACGAGCCCGACCCCGCAGGCATCGCGCTGGCGCGCGACTGCATGGCGTCGGTGAAGCCCGAAACCTATCGCTCATCGATGAAGGCGATGATCGGCTTCGACCTGCGCAAGAACCTCGCCGACATCAAGGTGCCGACGCTGCTGCTGGCCGGTTCGAAGGACAATAACGCACCGGCCAAGACGATGGCGAAGATGGCCGGCACCGTGAAGGGCTCGACCTATGTCGAGCTGGAAGGCGTCGGCCATCTCGCCAGTTTCGAACGGCCCCGTGAATTCAACGAAGTGCTCGCCGATTTCCTGTCCACCAGCCACAACCTTTCGGGGTCCTCCTCATGAACATGCCAGCCGCCAAACTCGACCTCGACGGAATCGAGCTCGACAAGCCGATGTTCGATCCCAAGGCCTACCGGCTCGATGCCGAACAGGCAGGGCTGATCGCCAAGGCACGCGAACTGGCGCAGTCGCGCTTTGCGGGCCGCGCCGACAAGTGGGACCGCGAAGCCACCTTCCCGATGGAGAACTACAAGGACCTGCACAAGGCCGGACTGCTCGGCATCTCGATTCCAAAAGCCAATGGCGGCTCGGGCGCTGGCTACCAGACCTATTCGCTGGCCGCGGCTGAAATCGGCCGCTATTGCGGCGCCACCGCGCTGACCTGGAACATGCACGTCTGCTCGACGCTGTGGTCCGGCCCGCTGGCCGACGATCTCGATATGGACGCCGAGATGCGCGCCGCGCACGAGGCGCGCCGCGCCATCCACTACAAGCGCATCATCGATGACGGCGCGATCTATTCGCAGCCATTCTCGGAAGGCGGCGCAGCGGCGGCAGGTGGTGTCGCCTTCGGCACCGAAGCAAGGCCCGTGGAAGGCGGCTGGGTCGTCAACGGCAAGAAGATCTTCGCCTCGCTCGCCGGTTTCGCCGATTACTATGGCGTGCTCTGCACCGAGGTGAAGGAGGGCGAAAAGGCGACGCGCCGCAATACCCTGTACCTGGCGCTGCCGGCGACCTCCGCGGGCATCTCCGTGGTCGGCGACTGGGATCCGCTGGGGATGCGGGGCACGGTGTCGCGTACGCTGATCTTCAAGGACGTCTTCGTGCCGCACGATGCGGCGCTGATGCCGCGCGGCGTCTACTTCCAGGCCGCGATGCGCTGGCCGCACATGTTCCTGACGCTGTCGCCGACCTATGTCGGCCTCGCCCAAGCCGCCTATGATTTCACCATCAAGTATCTGCGCGGCGAGGTGCCCGGCATGCCGCCGGTGAAGCGCCGGATGTATCCGACCAAGCAGATCGCGGTGGCGCAGATGCAGATCAAGCTGGAGCAGATCAAGTCGATCTGGTTCCAGGCAGTTACGGAGGCCTGCTCCAATCCGACCAAGGAACAGGTACTGCGCGCCTATGCCGCGCAGTATTCGGTGATGGAAGGCGCCAACGAACTGGCCACACTGGCGATCCGCACCTGCGGCGGCCAGTCGATGCTGAAGTCGCTGCCGCTGGAGCGCATCTATCGCGACAGCCGCTGCGGCGCCTTGATGTTGCCGTGGACCGCCGAACTCTGCCTCGACCGTATCGGCCGCGAAGCGTTGTATGAGCAGGGCGAGAAGGACGAGTAACGACGGACGTCATGTTCAACGTTCCCCGGATGCTGCGCAGCGCGCTGCACTTGCAGCGTGGTGCGCTGCTGATCCGGGGTCCCGGTCATTCATGAAACCGGGGTCCCGGATCTGCGATGCGGCATAAATGCCGCATCGCGTCCGGGACACGAGAGTTGAGTGCCACAACCAAACCGGAACACATATCGTGGATCTCTCGCATCTCATCGCCCGCAACGCGGCGTTTTCGCCGGACAAGCCCGCGATTCATTTCGAGGGCGCCACACTCAGCTATACCGCCTTCAACGCGCGGATCGAGGCGACCGCGAAAGCACTGAAGTCCGAATGCGGCGTCGGCCGCGGCGACCGCGTCGCCATCCTCAGCCTGAACCGGCCGGATTATCTGGTACTGCTCTATGCCTGCGCCCGGCTTGGCGCGCTGCTGGTGCCGCTCAACTGGCGGCTCGCGGTGGCCGAGCAATTGTTCATTCTCGCCGATGCATCGGTGAAGGTGCTGGTGCTCGAACAGGCCTTCGCGGCGGTACTGCCGTCGCTCGCAGAAACCCTGCCCGACACCCGAGTCGTCGCGCTCGACTTCGTACCGCCGGCGCCCGGCCAGAGCTTTGACGCGCTGCTGGCGCGCGGCTCCGGCGACGGCCGCAACCCGCATACCGACCTCACCTGCCCGCTGCTGATCGTCTATACCTCCGGTACCACCGGCCGCCCCAAGGGCGCCGTGCTGCGCCAGGAGGCGCTGCTGTGGAACGGCGTGATGAGCCAGCACATGCATGGCCTGACGTCCGACGACCACGTGCTCACCGTGCTGCCGTTCTTCCATGTCGGCGGGCTGAACATCCAGACCACGCCGGCGCTGCATCACGGCGGCACCGTCACCATCCATGCCCGCTTCACCCCGGACGCGACGCTGGCAGCGATCGCAGAGGCCCGGCCAACGCTGACCGTATGGGTGCCGGCGATCATCCAGGCCATGACCGACCATCCGGCGTGGGCCGCAGCCGACGTCTCCTGCCTCAAGGCGGTGTCCACCGGCTCGCAGATCGTGCCGCCGCACCTGATCGCGCGCCTGACCGCGCGCGGCATTCCGGTGCTGCAGGTCTACGGCTCCACAGAGACCTGCCCGATCTCGATCTATACGCGGCTCGGCGGCGACTTGGGCCGCACCGGCTCGACCGGCCTGCCCGGCCTGTGCTGCGAGGCCATCATCGTCGACGACAACGGCGCCGAACTGCCGGCGGGCAGCGCCGGCGAGATCGCGATCCGCGGTCCCAACGTGTTCTTCGAGTACTGGGGCAACGAGGCGGCGACCGCGGAGGCGCTGCATGACGGCTGGTACCGCACCGGCGACATCGGCATTGGCGACGCCGACGGCTATTTCTGGGTCCATGACCGCAAGAAGAACATGATCATTTCCGGCGGCGAGAACATCTATCCCGCCGAGATCGAGCGCGTGCTGCTCGAACATCCCGACGTGATGGATGTCGGCGTGGTCGGCCATCCCGATCCGAAATGGCAGGAAGTGCCCGTGGCCTATGTGCTGCTGCGCGCCGGCTGCGACGTTACCGCAGAACTGCTGAAGGCCCATGTGCTGGGCCAGCTCGCCCGTTTCAAGGTGCCGCGCGACATCGTCTTCGTCACCGACCTGCCGCGCACCGCGCTCGGCAAGGTCCAGCATTTCAAATTGAAGCAAAGCACGGACGTTCAGAAGTCATGATGCCAACAACAAACACCGTCATGGCCGGGCAGACGACGCGACATCGTCGCGCCGTGGTCCCGGCCATCCACGTCTTCTTCGCCGGATGGCAGAACGTGGATACCCGGGACGTCGCGCACGAAGCTTCGCTTCGTGCGCTCGCCCGGGCATGACGGGTTGAGAGAGGATACCGAATGAAAATAGCAGTTCTGGGCGGCGGCAACGGCTCGTTCGCTGCCGCCGGCGATTTCGCCCTCGAAGGCCACGAGGTCCGGCTGTGGCGTCGCGACGCCGCAGCCGTGACGGCGCATCGGGAGGCCGGTTCGCGCATCACCGTCAGGAACGCGCAAGGCGTCAGGGATGTGCCGCTGGCGCTGGTGACATCAGACATCGCCGAAGCGATCCGCGGCGTCGAACTGATCCTGTGCCCCGCGCCGGCCTTCGCGCAGCACGACATCGCCCGCCTGCTGGCGCCGCATCTCAGGGACGGCCAGGTGGTGTTCCTGCCGCCGGCCACCTTCGGCTCGATGATTTTCGCGCAGGCCGCCCATGAGGCCGGCAACCGCGCCGACGTCTCCTTCGCCGAGACCGGCACGCTGCCGTGGCTGGCGCGCAAGCACGGCCCGTTCGAGGTCGCCATCACCATCCGTGCCAAGCGGCTGCCGACCGGCGTATTCCCGCTGAAGAATGCCGGCCACGCCATCGCGGTGATCGACAAGGCATTCCCCGGCGTCATCGAGCCGTGCGGCGACGCACTGTCGGGCGCGCTGATGAATGCCGGGCCGATCATCCATCCGCCGCTGATCGTGATGAATGCCGGCGCGCTGGAGCATTTCGAGCGCTGGGACATCCACAAGGAGGGCACCCAGCCGTCGATCCGCCGCGTCACCGATGCGCTCGACGCTGAACGCATCGCGGTGCGCGAAGCCTTCGGCTATGGCGGCGCGCATTTCCCGCTGGCGCATCACTATGCCAGCGAGGGCGAGGAATGGATGTACGGCCGCGGCTCCCATGACCGGCTCACCGATTCCGGCGACTGGCGTGAGCACATCGTGCTGACCGAGCATCGCTACATGCGCGAGGACCTGCGCCTCGGCCTGTCCTTCATCGTCTCCTGCGGCCGGTTGGTCGGTGCCGACACGCCGCTGGCGGAAGCCTTCCTGGCCATCGGCGGCGCCATCTGCGGCCAGAACTTCCTGAACGACGGCCGGACCCTGAAGAGCCTCGGCCTCGGCAACCTCGATCGCGACGCGCTGCAGGCGCTGCTGCGTGACGGATTTGTCGCATGAGCGCGCTGGCCGCCATCGCCTGCCTCGGCGCCGGACGCATGGGCCGCGGCATTGCCGTGGCCTTTGCCTATGCCGGGCACCGCGTCGCCATCGTCGACTTCAAGGCGCGCGAGGCCGACACGTTCGCTGCGCTCGAAGCCGAAGCGCTGGGCGAGATCAGGACGACATTTGCGTCGATGGCGCTGTTCGGCCTGCTCAAGCCTGATGACATTGACACGCTGATGACCCGCGTCCGCATCGTGCCGGAAGCCGACGCCGCTGCCGCGCTGTCCGCCGCCGCCATCATCTTCGAAGGCGTGCCGGAAGTGCTCGACCTCAAGCGCGATGCGCTCGCTAAGGCATCGAAGCTCGCGGGACCGACCACCATCATCGCCTCGACGACCTCGACCATCCTGGTCGACGACATCTCCGACGCGGTCGACCATCCCGAGCGCTTCCTCAACGCGCACTGGCTCAACCCGGCCTATCTGGTGCCGCTGGTCGAATTGTCGCCCGGCCTGGCCACCGATCCCGCCATCACCGCGCAGGTGAAGGCCATGCTTGAAGGCATCGGCAAGGTGCCCGTGGTCTGCGCCGCCACGCCCGGCTACATCGTGCCGCGCATCCAGGTGCTGGCAATGAACGAGGCCGCCCGGATGGTCGAGGAAGGCGTCGCCTCCGCCGAAGACATCGACAAGGCGATCAAATACGGCTTCGGCTTTCGCTTCGCCGTGCTTGGTCTTCTCGAGTTCATCGACTGGGGCGGCGGCGATATCCTGCACTACGCCAGCAAGTATCTGACAGGTGCGCTGGGTAATGAGCGCTACGCCGCGCCGGAGATCATCGGCCGCAACATGGCCGAGGGAAAAGTCGGCCTGCGCACCGGCCAGGGATTCCTTGACTACGCCGGCATGGACGTCGACGCCTACCGTGAGCAGCGTCTGGCGGCATTTGTAAATCTGCTGAAGCATTTTGGGCTGGCGAAACCGCCGGTGCTGTAACGTAACAAAAACTCCGCCGTCATCCTGAGGTGCCGTCGCGCAGCGACGGCCTCGAAGGATGGCCGCGGGCGCCCTCGCTTGGGTCGCATCCTTCGAGGCTCGCCGAAGTCGGCGAGCACCTCAGGATGACGGCTGTGGTGGACGTGGCAACGTAGCCCGGACGGAGCTCCTTACCCGAACACATCCTGCAGCACGCCGGCCTTGATCACCGCAACGCCGTCGAGTTCGATGGTGGTGCCGAACATCGGCAGGTCGAAATGCCCGGCGGTATAGCGGCCGGCGAATTCGTTGGCGCCGGTGGAGAACAGGAAATTGCCGGCGACCGCACGCAGTTCGGTGCCATTGGTGTCGCGCTGGTCGTACATGGTGAGCGCCTCGTAGCGCGCGCCGGGATTCATGCCCCAGCCCACATGCGACACCGCATAGGCTTCCTTGTCGCCCCAAGCGGCGAGATAGCGGCGCATCATCTCGGCGTCGGCGCCCTCGCCCCTGAGGTCGGTGACGTAGTCGTCCTTCAGGGTGAGGTGGATCGGCGAAGCCAGATAGCGCTTGAAAGTCAGGTTGATATCGCCGGGCGCCATCACCAGCGTGCCGTTGATGGTGCCGCTCTTGGGGAAGCTCACGACGATGCCACCGGGCCAGTGCGCCAGCGTGCCTGGCTTGTCCGTCCAGCCCCAGACGCCGACCGTGGCCGCGCCCTCCATGTTGACATCGAGATCGCTGCCCGCCGGGGAGGTCACCTTCATGTGCTTCGTGCCGCGCAGCATTTTTGCAGCAGCCCGCACGCGCTTCTCCAGCGCGCTGTCCGGCACCATGCGCTCCAGCGCTTCGGGATGTTCATTGGAGATCACCAGGATGCGCGCGCCAGCCTTGAGAATCTCCGGCGTCTCCTTGGCGTGCATCAGGCCTTCGATGGTGCAGTCCACCACGAAACCGGCCTGCTGCAGCGCTGATACCACCGGGCCGAGCTGCCCGATTGCCTCCGATGCGCCGGTGGAACGGATCGGCACCACCTGCGTATTGCGCGGCGTCGGCACGATGACATGGAACGGTTTTGCACCCATGCGCAGCAAAGCGAGTTCCGCAAGATGCACATTGAGTGCGCGCGATTGCGTCTCGGAAAGGATGGCCGCGGTATCGCCGGGCTTGACGGCGCAGCGCGCGAAAATCTCGCAGAACGCTTCGATCCATTTCGCCTCGATGCGATCCGCCAGCATGCCGTTTCTCCGTATTTTAAAGCGATTATCGTTGGATGATAGGCGCGGCCGTGTTACATGAAAAGGAATATTTTTAATGTTAAAGGACAGTCCGGCGCGGTTCGCAAGAGCGCTGTGGCGTCCCCTGCAGCGGGCGAATTCCATGGCGGACGACAAGGTCGCGGATGCCGCGCAGAGCGCGCTCAGTCCGGTGTCGTTTCGCCAGGCGCTGGGCCAGTTTCCCACCGGCGTCACCGTCGTCACCGCGAGCCATGGCGATCACCCGGTGGGCATGACCGCCAATTCGTTTTCGTCGGTGTCGCTCGATCCGCCGCTGGTATTGTGGAGCGTCGCCAAATCATCGCCGAGCCATGATCCGTTCGTGCAGGCCGATGCCTTCGCCGTGCATTTCCTCGGCGCCGATCACGGCGAGCTGGCGATGCGCTTCGGCAAGCGCGGCTCGGACAAGTTCGCCGGCGTCAAATATGAACTCGGCACCAGCGGCGCGCCGCTGATCGATGGCCTCGCGCCGATCTTCGAATGCAGGACCTGGGCACGCTATCCCGGCGGCGACCACACCATCCTGGTCGGCGAGGTCGTGCGCTTCGTCGAACGCCAGCACGATCCCCTGGTGTTTCATTCCGGCGAGCTGCGCCGCATCGACAGCACGCTGCGCCGCTCGCCGCCGCTGGCCAGCAACAGCTTTGCACGCAACTACCTCGCTTACCTGCTGGCGCGCGCCAGCTTCATCGTCTCCAGCGAATTCCACGCGGCGTTGAAGGACTGGGATCTCACCGTGCCGGAATGGCGCGTGCTGGCCTGCCTGATGGATGTCGAAGGCCTGTCGGTGGGCGAGCTGGCAGCGATGGCGCTGATGAAGCAGCCGGGCCTGACAAAAGTGCTCGACCGCATGGAGGCCGACGATCTGGTCCAGCGCAAGGGCACCGCCGACGACCGCCGGCGCGTCACCCTGCACCTCACCGCCAAGGGCCGCGCCCGCGTCAAGCCCGCGCTCGCCGCCGCCATGAAGCATGAGGCCGAACTGCTCAACCAATTCACCGACGACCAGCGCGCGACCATCAAGTATGCGCTGGATCTGTTGATCGACAGCGGCAGCAACGCGTCATAGCGCGTGTCCCGGACGCGGAACACGACCGCCTTCCAAATGACCGCGCCAAATGCGTCGCGATGGGTTATATTCGCGACGACTGGCCGGGGGCTGCCAGCCGGGAATTGATCCGCCATGCCGAATGACTTCTTCTCCGACCTTCTTGCTTCGATCTCGGAACGCGGCCGCACCCTGTTGCGGCTCGGCCCCGCCTCGATCGATCCGCAGAACGCCTCCGACCTGATCGAACTGTGCGGCGAACTCCTGTCGGGACGTGGCGAGGCGTCCGGCACGGTGATCGCGCGCGGCGTGTTCGACCGCTATCACAGCCTCGACGCCGCCGGCCGGCTCGGTTTCTTCGAGGCCCTCGCCCATCATTACGGCCCCGACCGCGACAAGCTCGATCAGGCCATCGCGGCATGGCAAGCGACGCCGGACGATATGGACCCCGGCGACCTCCATTTCGCCTCCGAGCCGCAGCGGCAGGAACTGTTTCGCCGGCTCAATCGCGCGCCGGGCGCCACCAGCGAACTGGTGGCGATGCGCGCCGATCTGCTCGACCTCAAGGACAGTCACAAGGATCTCGGCGCCGTCGACCGCGATCTCGTCCATCTCTTGGCATCCTGGTTCAACAGGGGGTTTCTGGTGCTGCGCAGGATCGACTGGTCGACACCCGCCATCATTCTGGAGAAGGTGATCAAGTATGAGGCGGTGCACGAAATCCACGACTGGGACGACCTGCGCCGTCGCATCGATCCCGCCGACCGCCGCTGCTACGCGTTCTTTCATCCGGCGCTGGTCGACGAGCCCCTGATCTTCGTCGAAGTGGCGCTGACCGAAGCCATTCCCGGCGCGATCGCGCCGCTATTGGCCGAGGATCGCGCGCCGGTCGCGGTGGCGCGCGCCCGCACCGCGGTATTCTATTCGATCTCCAATTGCCAGCGCGGCCTTGCCGGCATTTCCTTCGGCAACTTCCTGATCAAGCAGGTGGTCGAGGAATTGCGTCGCGAACTGCCGAAGCTGGAAAATTTCGTCACGCTGTCGCCGGTGCCCGGCTTCATGAAATGGCTGAAGCGTGCACCCGACCTGCCGGTCACGGAAGAGGAGCGCGCATTGCTCGCCCATCTCGACACCCCGGACTGGATTGCGGATGCGCCGCTCGCCGCGCAACTGCGCGCCGTCGTTGAGCCGCTGGCTGCGCACTACTTCCTGAAGGCCAAGCTGCCGCGCGGCGCGCCGGTGGATTCCGTGGCCCGCTTCCACCTCGGCAATGGCGCGCGGCTGGAGCGCATCGACTGGCTCGGCGACGTGTCGGAGAAGGGCTTGCGCGAATCCGCCGGACTGATGGTCAACTATCTCTACCGCCTCGACGACATCGAGAAGAACCACGAGGCCTATGCGGACCACTACGAGATCGCGGCCTCAAGCGCGGTGAAGAAGATGCTGAAGACCGAAGGCGGCAGGCGACTGCTGGACATGCGGCTGGGGTAGTTCTTTCTTCTTCCTTCTCCCCTTGTGGGAGAAGGTGGCGCGGACGAAGTCCGCGACGGATGAGGGGTAGCTGCAGAGCGCAACATAACCCCTCACCAGGCCGCGCTTCGCGCGTCCACCCTCTCCCACCTAGCGAAGCTTCGCTTCGCGCGGGGGAGAGGGAAGAAACTACACCTCCGGAAATCCCCTGAGCAGATACGTCCGCAACCCGTGCAGCAGGCTGTTGAGGATCAGCCCGAGCATCGAGATGGTGATCAGCGGCACGAACATGTCGACGGTCTGGAAGGTCCGCGCCGCCTGCACCAGCATGTGGCCGAGGCCGTCCGTCGAGGTGATCATCTCGGCCAGGAACACGACGATGCAGGAGATCACCAGGCCGATGCGGCAGCCGGTGAGAATCGAGGGCATCGCCGCCGGCAGCACCACCTTGAACAGGATCTGCCAACGCGGCGTGCCCGCGGCCATCGCCGACCAGATCAGCTTCTGCTCGACCATCGAGGCGCCGTAATAGGTCGACAGCAGGATCGGAAACAGCGCATCGGCCGCCACCAGCGTGATCTTCGAAGCGTGGTCGAAACCCAGAATGAGCAGCAGTGCCGGATATAGCGCGACCTTGGGGATCGGCGCCAGCACGCGCACCAGGGGTTTGACCACGGCATTGATGGCCGGGCTGACCGCGGCGGCAAGGCCGATGGTGACGCCGAGCACCACGGCGATGCCGAAGCCCGCGAACAGCCGGAACAGGGTGGCGGCGATCTCGTGCAGGAAATCGCTGGTCAGCAACTGCTGGCCGAGCCGCAGGAACACCGAGCCCGGCGTCGGCAGCAGCGTCACCGGCGCGAAGCCGAACGACACCAGCGACTGCCACAGCGCGATGAACAGCGCGATCGGCGTAATGCCCAGCAGGGTCTTGTTGATGCTCGCGCTCATGTGAAGCTCAGCGGCATGTCGTGACGCGGCTGCGACCATTTCACCAGCGCGAAGCGCAGTCTCTCGAAGGCGGCATCGAGAATGATGCCCATGGCGCCGATCACGATGATCATCGCGAACACGGTGTCGTACTGCGCCATGTCGAGGGCGTTGAACAGGATGTTGCCGGCGCCGGACTGCCGCGCGATCATCTCGGAGGTGACCATGGTGATCAGCGCCAGCACCAGGCCGGTGCGGCAGCCGGTGAGGATTTCCGGCAGCGCCGCCGGCAGCACGATGCGGAACATGCGCTGCGCCGCGGACAGGCCCATCGCCGCGCCGGACCACAGCATTTTTTCTTCGACGGCTTTGCCGCCCTGGAAGGAGTGATAGATGATAGGCAGGCTGACGCCGAGAAAGATCACCAGGATCTTGGAGAATTCGCCGACGCCCATCCACAGCATGATGATCGGCATCAGCGCGGCCTTCGGCACCGGATAGACGATCATCAAAAGCGGATTGAAGAACGACGCCACGCTCTTCAGGCGGCCCATCAGCAGCCCCAGCGGAATCGAGAACAGCACCGCGAGGCTGAAGCCGATGGCCATGCGGCGCAGCGACGCTCCGATATTCACCAGCGATTCCTTGTCGCCGAGAATCGACGGCACCGCGCGCAGGGATTCCCAGGCGGTCGGGAAGCTCTCGGTCTCGAGCCGCATCGAGGCCACCTGCCAGACGCACAGCAGGCCGATGCAGGCCAGCAGCGGCGCGGACTTCGAGAGCAGCGCGCGCGGCGTGATCATGTGTGCAGCCCGTCGTCGCCGGTATCGTCGATCATCTTCTCGATGTCGACGACGTATTTCTGATAGCGCGGGTCGAGCAGCAGTTCGGCGCGCTTGCGCGGCCGCGGCAGGTCGATGTCGACGACCACCTTGATGCGGCCCGGCGAGCGCGTCATCACCACCACCTTATCGGACAGGAACACGGCTTCCTCGACCGAGTGGGTGACGAACAGCACGGTCTTGCGGTCGCGCTCCCAGATGTTGAGCAGATCGTTCTGCAGCCGCGTGCGGGTGTGGGCATCGAGCGCGCCGAACGGCTCGTCCATCAGCAGCACTTCGGGATGATAGGCCAGCGTGCGCGCGATCGCGACGCGCTGCTTCATGCCGCCCGACAGTTCCTTCGGATAGAAGTTCTCGTAGCCCTTGAGGCCGACCATCTCGAGCAGGCGGCGGCTCTGCGTCTCGGCCTCGGCGCGCTTCACGCCCTGCTGACGCAGGCCATACATCACATTGCCGAGCACGTTCT
Source organism: Tardiphaga sp. (assembly GCA_036561845.1). Lineage (GTDB taxonomy): Bacteria > Pseudomonadota > Alphaproteobacteria > Rhizobiales > Xanthobacteraceae > Tardiphaga. The sequence continues at coordinate 83,451 of DATCUS010000363.1, forward strand.
TCCAGGGAAACAGCGCGAATTCCTGAAATACCGGCCCGCGATCGGGACCCGGCCCGGTGATCGCCTTGCCCTTGACGCGGGCGACACCGTCGGTGGGCTGCACGAAGCCGCCGACGATGTAGAGCAGGGTCGACTTGCCGCAGCCCGATGGCCCGAGGATGGAAACGAAGGCGCCGTCCTCGATGCTGAGGTTGATGTCCGACAGCGCCAGATGGCTTTGCCGGCCGGAGGTCTGGAAGGTCTGCGAGACGTGATCGATTTCGATCATCGCCAGCGCCGCGGCGCGGCCGACCAGCGGTTCTGACCCGGCCTGAACATCCGAACGCAGTGTCACCACCTTCATTCCCGGTCCTTCATTGGTCATGAACGCATTGCAACCACGACGGATCGGTCGAGTCCATCCCGCCTGCCGGAGCAGCATAGCGCCAAACCGCAATTGTTTTAAGCTTCAAATTTATGCGGAAGCCGCCTTTTTGCTAGCCAACTGCGGCAGGGGTCATTCCGGGGCGGGAGCAGCGAAAGCTGCGAGCGAACCCAGAATCCCGAGATGGCTGAACATCTCGGGATTCCCTGCCGCTCCAATGGGAGCGGCTGAGGTTCGCGGTCGGCTCGCGCCGTCCGCGCTACGGAATGACAGTTGCTTGGCTCAGCCCTCGTCGCGGAAATACGGCTCCACCGGGCCGCTGAGCTTGATCATCAGCGGATTGCCGTAGCGGTCCTTGGCGGCGCCGGCGGGGACGCGGACCCAGCCTTCGCTGACGCAATATTCCTCGACATTGGTGCGCTCGACGCCCTTGAAGCGAATCCCGACGTCGCGCTGCAGCACCTCGGCATTGTAGAACGGGCTGCGCGGATCGGTGGAGAGCCGGTCTGGCAATTCGACGGTAACGGCTTCGTTGTTCTCGGTCATAGCAGCGCCTCGATTTCTTCTTTTAGCGATTCAGGTTTGGTGGTCGGGGCAAAACGCGCGACCACCTTGCCGGAACGGTCGACCAGGAACTTGGTGAAATTCCATTTGATCGCCGAACCCAGCAATCCGGACTTTTCAGATTTCAGGAAATTATACAATGGATGCGCGTTGCCGCCATTGACCTCGATCTTGTCGAACATCGGAAAGGTAACGCCGTAGGTGCCGGCGCAGAACTCGCCGATCTGGCCCGCATCGCCCGGCTCCTGGCCGCCGAACTGGTTGCACGGGAAGCCCAGCACTGAAAAGCCGCGCGGCGCAAGGCCTTCCTGCAATTCCTCGAGGCCGCGATATTGCGGCGTGAACCCGCAGGCGCTGGCGGTGTTGACGATCAGCAGCACCCTGCCCTCATAGGCCCTGAGGGAGATGTCCTGGCCGGCCAGGCTGCGGGCCGAAAAATCGTAGATCGTTGCCATCGCCTGCGTTCCTGCCGCTCAGACCGTGACCGGATCGGCGACCGTCACCGCCGGCCCATGGGCCTCGATCGCCTCGCCGGCCACGAGACAGAGATCCTCGCGATAGCGGCCGGCCACCACCTGCACGCCGACCGGCGTGCGCCCGACCATCCCGGTGGACACCGCCAGCGCCGGCAGGCCCATGAAGGGAATGCCGATCTGCGGCATCTGCGCCCGCCACACCCGCTCGAACGCCGCGTCGCCCTGCAGGTCGAGCCCGTCGGGGAACGGCAACTCGCCGGACACCGGCATCAGCACCACGGCATAGGTCTGCAGGAACAACTCCCAGTCGCGCACGAAGGTCGAGCGGCGCACCAGCGCCCGCGACAGCCCGCCATTCTCGAAATCGACCAGCTTGTGCTGCTGGCCGCGCAGGCAGGCGATTGCCCCGGGATCGCCCTCGCGCTCGGCAGCATCGACCATGCCCTGGTAGCCGTCGCCGAACCAGATCTGGGTCTGCAGGTCGGCGGCCTCACGCAACGCCGGCGTATTGCCGATCTCCTCGACGATCCAGCCGGCCGCCTGCAGCCGCTGGCCGGCGTCGCGCACGGCGGCTTCGACCTCGGCTGATATCTCGAGGCCGTCCGGCCGCAGGCACAGGGCGACGCGCTTCTCGCGCGCGGGTCCGATCAGCGGCGCCGGCACCCACCAGGGATCGCGCACGTCGGGCTGGGCCATCGCCGCCAGGCCGAGGCGAACATCGTTGATGGTGCGCGCCAGCGGCCCGGACACCGCGGTGATCTGCCCGGAGATGATGCGCTCCGGCAGCGCGGCGTTGTAGGCGGCGATGCGGCCGAGCGTGGGCCGCAAGCCGTGCACGCCGCAGGCATAAGCGGGGTAGCGGATCGAGCCGGCGATGTCGGTGCCATGGGCGATATGGCCGATGCCGGC
>DATCUS010000364.1:0-1682 GCA_036561845.1 Tardiphaga sp.
CCATGTCGCCGAGACCGACGAGGCCGCCGAGCGCTATGTGAAGAAGAACGGCGGCGCCTATGACTGGTATTACGACTACATGTTCAAGGTCTATGACCGCATGGGCAGCGGCGCCCTGCTTGCGCCGTTCCGCGACACCGATCCCGCCACCATCAACCACGAAATGGTGCGCGATAATTTCGTGATCTATGGCAGCCCGGAGACGGTCGCGCGCAAGATACTGGAACTGCGCGACGAGGTCGGCCCGTTCGGCACGCTGATGATGACGGCGCATGAATGGGAAGACAAAGCGGTGATGCGCCGCTCGATGGAGTTGCTGGCGAACCGCGTCATGCCGATGGTCAATGCCGCTCTCGGCGATGTCCAAGCGATCGCCGTGTAATCAGATCGCTGTGTAACGAGTAGGATGACCGATATGCCCAGCGTCGATACGGCCGCGTTGCTGCAACCCGGCAAACTCTGGTGGAACTGGTTCGGTGAGCAGTATTTCGTGCCGCGCTACACGGCGCGGCCGACCTCGGAGGAGGAGGTCTGCGCCATCGTGCGCGAGGCGCGCAAGCTTGGCTTGCCGATCCGCGCCAGCGGCGCCGGCCATTCCAACCCGGCCGTGGTGCCGACGCCGGGCGTGCACATCGACTTTGACAGCTTCAATCAGGTCGTCAGCATCGACAAGGACAAGCTCCAGGTCACGGTGCGCCCCGGCATCCGCATCAGCGAGTTGACGCGCTATCTGCGCGCGCAGGGTATGTCGCTCAACAATCAGGGCGACATTGACGGCCAGGCCATCACCGGCGCGCTGATGACCGGCACGCACGGCGCGGGCAAGACTCTGGCCTGCCTGTCGACCCAGCTCATCGGTGCCCGGATCGTGACGGCGGACGGGGAAATCCGCGACCTGTCGCCGGCCGATGGCGAATTGTTCAAGGCGTTCCGCACCTCGATCGGCATGTTCGGGCTGGTGGTGTCGCTCACCATTCAGGCGGTGGCCTCCTACAACATCTTCAAGAAGTCGTGGAACACCGACACCGAGGACTGCATCGGCAACCTCCACCAGTTGCTCGACGCCAACCGCACCTTCTGGTTCTTCTGGCTGCCGCGAAAGGATTCCGCCGATCTGTTCGAGCTGCCGGGCGACGCCGTGCCGTCCAGGGCGACGCGCGACTACGACTTTTGCCACATGCGGACCTACAATGCCGTGCCGGTGGACCAGCCGGCGCCGGTCCTCGGGCACGGCGAAGAGTTCGACCATTCCTCGATCATCTACCCCAACAGCTACATCCCGAACTTCCGCGAGATCGAATACGCCGTGCCGTTCGAGCGCTTCGAGGAATGCTTCGCCGAGATGCGCGCGCTGTTCATGCGTAAGTACCCGCAGGCGTCCTATCCGATCGAGTGCCGGGCGGTGAAGGCGGACGATACCTATCTCAGCGCCTATGCCGGCCGCGACGGCTACGCCATGTCGGTCTCCGGTTCGCTGACGGAGCCGACCTGGCACCTGCTGCGCGACGCCGACGCGATCTTCGCGCGCTATGACGGCCGGCCGCATTGGGGCAAGCACCACTTCATGACGCCGGAGCGCTTGGAGCGCATCTATCCCCAGTACGACGCCTTCAAGCGGCTGCGCCGCGAGATGGACCCCGACGGCGTGTTCCTGAACGACCATCTGCGCATGCTGTTCGCGT
>DATCUS010000365.1:0-34153 GCA_036561845.1 Tardiphaga sp.
GGACCAGATCGGCAAGGTGACCTCCGGCGGCTTCGGCCCCAGCGCCGGCGCCCCGGTGGCCATGGGCTACCTGCCCACTGCGCTGGCTGCGACCGGCACCCTCGTCTTCGCCGAACTGCGCGGCCAGCGGCTGCCGCTGCGGGTCTGCGCCCTGCCCTTCATCCCCGCCAGCTACAAGCGCTAAGGATTGTCCAGATGACCACCCTCTACACCGAAGACCACGAGTGGCTGAAAATCGACGGCGACGTCGCCACCGTCGGCATCACCGACTTCGCCCAGTCGCAGCTCGGCGATGTCGTGTTCGTGGAATTGCCGAAGATCGGCCGCGCCCTGAAGAAGGCCGAGGCCGCCGCGGTGGTGGAGTCCGTGAAGGCGGCCTCCGACGTCTATGCGCCGCTCACCGGCGAGGTGCTCGAAGTCAACGCAGCGCTGGCCGACGAGCCCGCACTGGTCAATTCCGACGCCGCCGGCAAGGCCTGGTTCTTCAAGCTCAAGATCGCGGACAAGGGCGAGCTCGACGGGCTGATGGATGAAGCCGCCTACCAGACCCACACGGCGTAGTCGTCATGCCCGGCGCATGCCGGGCATCCACGTCTTGCTGCGGTGAAGACGTGGATGACCGGGACAGGCCCGGCCATGACCAACGCTTCGAATTGATTTGAGGACAAGCAGATGACCCCGCGCAGCAAAGCTTCCGCCGACATCGCCACCGATTTCGTCCGCCGCCACATCGGGCCGTCGCCATCGGATATCGATGCCATGCTGGCCACCGTCGGCGCGAAGTCGCTGACCGCGCTGATGGACGAGACGCTGCCGGCGTCGATCCGCCAGAAGGCGCCGCTCGACCTCGGCGCGCCGCTGTCGGAAACCGAGGCGCTGGCCCACCTGACCGCGCTCGCCGCGCAGAACAAGGTGTTCACCTCGCTGATCGGCCAAGGCTATTCCGGCACCATCCTGCCCACGGTGATCCAGCGCAACATCCTGGAAAACCCGGCCTGGTACACGGCCTATACGCCGTACCAGCCGGAGATCAGCCAGGGCCGGCTGGAAGCGCTGTTCAACTTCCAGACCATGATCTGCGACCTCACCGGGCTCGACGTCGCCAATGCCTCGCTGCTCGACGAGGCCACCGCCGCCGCCGAAGCCATGGCGCTGGCGGAGCGGTCATCTTCGGTCTCGACGAAGACCTTCTTCGTCGACCATGAGGTGCATCCGCAGACGCTGGCGGTGCTGCGCACCCGCGCCGAGCCGCTCGGCTGGACATTGAAAATCGGCGATCCGCTCACCGATCTCGACAAGGCAGACGTATTCGGCGGACTGCTGCAATATCCCGGCACGTCCGGCGTGGTGCGCGATCTGCGCGGCGCCGTGACGGCGCTGCGGGCCAAGGGCGCGCTGGCCATCGTCGCCGCCGACCTGCTGGCGCTGACCCTGCTGGCGTCGCCGGGCGAACTCGGCGCCGACATCGCCATCGGTTCGGCGCAGCGTTTCGGCGTGCCGATGGGCTATGGCGGTCCGCACGCCGCCTATATGGCGGTACGCGATGCGCTGAAGCGCCTGATGCCCGGTCGCCTCGTCGGCCTGTCCATCGATTCGCGCGGCGAGCCCGCTTATCGCCTCGCGCTGCAGACGCGCGAGCAGCACATCCGTCGCGAAAAGGCGACCTCGAACATCTGCACCGCCCAGGTGCTGCTCGCGGTGATCGCCGCGATGTACGCGGTCTATCACGGGCCGGAAGGGCTCACGCACATGGCGCGCAGCGTGCATCGCCGGACCGCGGTGCTGGCGGCCGGGCTGAAGAAGCTCGGCTTCGCGCCGGACAGCGACGCGTTCTTCGATACCATCACGGTGAATGTCGGCGACAGGCAGAGCGGCATTGTCGCCCGCGCGCTGGCGGAGAAGATCAACCTGCGGATATCGGACCGGACGCTGGGCATCGCGCTCGACGAGACCACGACCGATGCCACGATCGAGGCGGTGTGGCGCGCCTTCGGTGGCGGCCTTGCCTATGCGGAGGTTGCCGCGGGCGTGCGTGACGCGCTGCCGGCGGCGCTGCAGCGGACCAGCGCGTTCCTCACCCATCCGGTATTCCACGCGCATCGTTCGGAGACCGAACTGCTGCGCTACATGCGCAAACTCAGCGACCGCGATCTGGCGCTCGACCGCGCCATGATCCCGCTGGGCTCCTGCACCATGAAGCTCAATGCCACCACCGAAATGATGCCGCTGACCTGGCCGGGCTTCGCCAGCCTGCATCCGTTCGTGCCGGACGACCAGGCCGCCGGCTATCATCAGCTGTTTGCAACGTTGCAGAAATGGCTGTGCGCCATCACCGGCTACGACGCGGTGTCGCTGCAGCCGAATTCCGGCGCGCAGGGCGAATATGCCGGGCTGCTGGCGATCCGCGGCTATCATGCCGCGCGCGGCGACGGCCACCGCACCATCTGCCTGATCCCCTCCTCGGCCCACGGTACCAATCCGGCCTCCGCCAGCATGGCCGGCATGGAGGTGGTCGTGGTCGCCTGCGACAAACGCGGCGACGTCGACGTCGACGACCTCCGCGCCAAGGCGGAGAAACATGCGGCGAATCTCGCCGCGGTGATGATCACCTATCCCTCGACCCACGGCGTGTTCGAGGAGCACATCCGCGAGATCTGCGACATCGTGCATTCCCATGGCGGCCAGGTCTATCTCGACGGCGCCAACATGAACGCCCAGGTCGGGCTGTCGCGGCCCGGCGACTACGGCGCCGATGTCAGCCATCTCAACCTGCACAAGACGTTCTGCATTCCGCATGGCGGCGGCGGCCCGGGCATGGGACCGATCGGCGTGCGGGCGCATCTCGCCTCGTTCCTGCCCGGCCATCCCGCAGCGGAGGGTCACGCCGCCGTGGGACCGGTGTCGGCGGCGCCCTATGGCTCGGCGTCGATCCTGACCATCTCCTATATCTACATCGCGATGATGGGCGGCGCGGGGCTGACCCGGGCCACCGAGATGGCCATCCTCAACGCCAACTACATCGCGGCACGGCTCGATCCGCATTTTCCGGTGCTGTACAAGAATGCCCGCGGCCGCGTCGCCCATGAATGCATCGTCGATCCCCGCGCGCTGAAGGCGTCGGCCGGCGTCACCGTCGACGACATCGCGAAACGGCTGATCGACTACGGCTTTCACGCGCCGACCATGAGCTTTCCGGTGGTCGGGACGCTGATGATCGAGCCGACCGAGTCGGAATCCAAAAGCGAGATCGACCGCTTCTGCGACGCCATGATCGCCATCCGCCAGGAGATCGCCGAGATCGAATCGGGCCGCTGGAAGGTCGAGGCCTCCCCGCTGCGCCATGCGCCGCACACCGTGCACGACATTGCCGCCGACGACTGGGCGCGCGCCTATAGCCGCGCCGAAGGCTGCTTCCCGGCAGGCTCCGCGCGGACCGACAAATACTGGTGCCCGGTGGGCCGCGTCGACAATGTCTATGGCGACCGCAACCTGGTGTGTTCGTGCCCGCCCATGACGGACTACGCCGAGGCGGCGGAGTAGCCGAAGCAGCGCTCTGCGTTCCCCGGATGCTGCGCAACGCGCCCGCTTGGGCGTGGTGCGCTGCTGATCCGGGGACCCGCTGCATAAACCGGGATCCCGGATCTGCGGAGCGGCATTTCAGACGATGCTGCGCATCGTCCTCACGCCGCACCGCGTCCGGGAAACCACATCGAACGACCCATCACAAATCAAAAAGCCTCGGCCGGTGAAACGGTCGAGGCTTTTGCATTCGATGCAGCGCCGGTCGACGCAAGTCTTACTCGTCTGCCGGCTCCTCGCCGTCGGCGTCGCGCTCCGGCGAGCCGGCCAAGATCTGCTCGGCAATCAGGCCGGAATTCTGCCGGATCGAGGCTTCGATCTTGGCGGTCATTTCCGGATTGGCCTTGAGGAAGGCCTTGGAGTTTTCGCGGCCCTGGCCGAGCCGCTGGCTGTCATAGGAGAACCAGGCGCCGGACTTCTCGACGATCCCCGCCTTGACGCCGAGATCGAGGATCTCGCCCATCTTGGAGACGCCCTCGCCATACATGATGTCGAATTCGACCTGCTTGAACGGCGGCGCCAGCTTGTTCTTGACCACCTTCACGCGGGTCTGGTTGCCGACCACCTCGTCGCGCTCCTTGATGGCGCCGATGCGGCGGATGTCGAGGCGGACCGAGGCGTAGAACTTCAGGGCGTTGCCGCCGGTGGTGGTCTCGGGCGAACCATACATCACGCCGATCTTCATGCGGATCTGGTTGATGAAGATCACCATCGTATTGGACTTGTTGATGGAGGCGGTCAGCTTGCGCAGCGCCTGGCTCATCAGGCGGGCCTGCAGGCCGGGCAGCGCGTCGCCCATCTCGCCTTCCAGCTCGGCGCGCGGCACCAGTGCCGCCACCGAGTCGATCACCAGCACGTCGACCGCGCCGGAGCGTACCAGCGTGTCGCAGATTTCCAGCGCCTGCTCGCCGGTATCCGGCTGCGAGATCAGGAGTTCATCGATGTTGACGCCGAGCTTGCGGGCATAGACCGGATCGAGCGCGTGTTCGGCGTCGATGAAGGCGCAGATGCCGCCCTTCTTCTGGCCCTCGGCCACCGTGTGCAGCGCCAGCGTGGTCTTGCCCGAGGATTCCGGTCCGTAGATTTCCACCACCCGGCCGCGCGGCAGGCCGCCGACGCCGAGCGCAATGTCCAGTCCCAGCGAGCCCGACGAGATCGTCTCGATGTCCATCGAGCGATCGTTCTTGCCAAGCTTCATCACCGAGCCCTTGCCGAACTGGCGCTCGATCTGCGAGAGCGCGGCCGACAGGGCCTTGGTCTTGTCCATCGAGGATCCTTCAACGATACGCAGGGCGGTCGGGGTCGAGGCCATGATCTAGCTCCTTATGGACGGGATTCGCGAGAGGGACAAACGGGCAGCGTCACCTGATCTGTTGGAACCAATGTACCCTATTCGTTCTCTGTTCGCAATATGTTCTCAGAAAGAATTTGGTACTGGCCTGTTTCCGGCCATAGGGCCTGGTTTGATTGGGGGCTTTTTGCGTCTTGCCGCTCGGTCTGATTCAGTGACCAGGAAAGGAGATCCTGCCATGCGGACCACTTTGCTAATCTGCGCAACCATTGCCGGTTGCTACTACGGTGGCATTGTGACGGCGTTTTTTGTCACCACCGTGAAAGCGCTGCTTTAGGCTCAGATATTCGGCGGCGCCGGCGGAAGGAGAACTTTCGGCACTGCATCGTTGCAGATGCCCCGAAGCCAGCCTCCAGAGCCTCTGCGCCCGGACCGCGCGGCAGCCGGCTCCCGGCTGATCACGCAGGCGGACATGACTGACGATGGTCAGGCATTGAGATTGGCGCCGTCGTGCCGTCAGCGCGACGGCGACCGCTCGGAGATCGTCATCACCGCGGTCGCGGCGGCGAGCCCGCCGAAGCTGAAGGCGAAGCTGCCATAGAGCAGCAGCAGCCCGATCCAGCGATCGTCGGCGCGCAGCAGCAGCGCGCGCAGGCCGGCGAGGTCGATGGCCAGGATCAGGGTCGCGCACAACAGGCCTGCGGCGATGCCCAGCGCCCAGTTGACCATCACCAGCCGGACCACCGAGCGCATCGGCGGCGGCTGGCGTGGCGGCGCGGCCATTCCCGGCAGAATCGTCATCTGGTCCACTCCGTGCCGCGCACGCGTCCCTCGCTTGCGGCCATTGTCCGGGTATCAAGCAGCAGCGCGTGGCGTTTATATGGAGGACGGCCGCGCGGAGGTCATCCGCGGCCGGTCGCCCACCAGTCCTTCAATGCGGTACACCTCTTTCAATGAAGTACACCTCACCGGGTGTCGCATCTTGAAACATTTCTATCGACGAGCGGGAACCGCGGACATAGGTTACCGGTATCATCGTCCGATTCATGGCAACTTCCGGTGATGAGGGCGTTTTCTGCTCTCGCCTGACTGACGATTTTGCGTGCCCCGCTTCTATTTTCACATTGTCGCAGGAAGCGTCGTGCTCGACGACGTCGGCACTGTCCTTGGAGATGCCAAGGCAGCCCTGCAGCACGCGAAAACACTGGCGAGCGATTTGCGCGACAATCACGCGCTTACCTCCGGCACCATCGTGGTCGAGGATGAGGACGCCGGGCAGTTGTTCGAAGTGCCGCTGGCCGGCCTGTTCAGCTAAAGGCGGGTCGCCGGTCCGGACTGGTACCCCGATCTCCCTGTCCGCAAAAGATCGTCACATGCGTCCGCAGCCGAACAGAGCTGTCACAGCACCCGTGATATGATAGCAAGCTGGCGATATATATTTCCATCACCGGCAAGGGGAATGCGGGATTACGCGCTCCGTATCGAGGCTCGCAGCTGCGCGCAGGGAAGCATGGACGACGGCAGCGACAGGCCTCGCGATGTCATCCGTGAACCCGATGGCGCCCCCGAACGGCATATAGCAGTGAAGATCGGTCCGGGCTGTTGTATTCCGGCCTCGGCTGATGGCCGGGTGGTGCAGCACATCCGAGCTGCACGCACAGCCAGCGTCGCGTTCAAATTTGCGTTCAAATGATTGCCTCGTCAACGACATCTCGATCAAAGGTGCATGGATGACAGACTCGGTTTTCAATCACGGCGACCAGTACGATAGCTATGCGCGGCATTGCCTCTCGGTGGCCGCGCGCACGCCCGATCGGGATTCCCGACTGATCCTGCGCGAGATGGCGGCGGAGTGGCTGAAGCTGGCGGCGTCCGTCCTGGACAGCAGACACCCTGGCCACGGACGGCCCGCGGACGGCGCTCTCGCCAACGACTGACGCCGCGACGCGGCAACGCTTCCTGGAAGCTGACTTGCGCCAGCCGGTATTTGCGGCCAGCCTGTGGCTGCGCGCCTGATCCGTTGGCGTCCGCAGCATTCGACCGGGGACGCCGATGATCCATCCCGCAGTAAAATTCGAGTTCGAACGCACCGTCAGGGATTACGCAAGATGGCTTGCCGTCGACGTGGACGACCGCTCGCCGGCGGCCGCATGGTGGTGGAGCCCTGCGCTTGCCGTGTATCGTGAACGGGACGAGATGCCGGCGGCATGGGCCCACGCCATGGCATTGCCATCGGGCGCAAGCTACGCCGACGCAGCGCGCGTGCTGCTTGATGCGCTGGCCGGGCAGACCGCGCTGCCCTGGCCGGAAGAATTTCCGCGTCGCTACCGACCCCCGCCGGCCGACGGGATCGGCTAGTTCGCGCTGTTGCCGGGCTTGGTACGCGATTTCGCGACGGCTGCCTTCGGGGCTTCGCTGCGCACAGCTCCCCACGGATCGGCCGACGCCTTCGCGTCAGGAATTTTCCGAAGCGACTCACGATAGGCCTTGTCGGCAATCGCGTCCTGTTCCTTCTCCTCGGGAGTCCTGGTCTTGACATCAGGCATCAGGTTGACCGTGGGCGACTGGGCATAGGCCGGAACAGCCAGGAGGGCGAGCAGCGCTGCGGCGCGAAGAACTTTCATACGGATGCTCCATGGAAACATGCGCGGTCTATACCATCGCAGCTCCGGCGACGCCAACCTCCGGCGCTGACGAAAACGTGTCGCGTTATTGCCGGAGGGGTCGATCAGAGGCGGTCTGACCTGCAGGATTTCGACGGCTGCAGCCAGTCGTCCCAGATCGGACCACATTTGGTACAGCCGGACAGCGCCACGCCGAGCGCAACGATGCTGAACACGATCCGCAAACACCTGACCATCACATACGCCCTATCAACAAGGTCGCATCATAGGCGGGCAACAAAGGCGTTTTCAAGCCGACCCGCCGCCTGTGTCCGCAAGCCAGGCCCGGCCAGCTCCGGATCCGCGGTCGTTCACTCGCCCAGCACTTTCTCCGCAGCGGTCACGATGCTCACCGTCGGATGATTGGCGCAGTAGGTGCCGAACTTCTTCGCGTTCGCCACGAATACCTCGGTATCGATGATCGCCTCGTCCTGATCGCCCTTGTACCAGCCATCCATCCAGGTCAGCACCATCTTGATCTCGTCGGGGCCGGATTCGACGAACTGCTTGCATGACATGGTCGACAGGTCGAGCACCACGGCATTTGCCGGCGCTGTCAGCAGCGTCAGCGTCGCCGCGAACAGCAATGTGGCCTTGGTTCTCATGGTCCTCTCCCCGGTTAGCGACCTTGCGTCGCGACGATCGACACCGTTGCCGTTCAATAGCGCCCCCGTCCGGGGCTGCCATTGCCACGGCCAAATCCGCCACCATAGCCGCCGATCACGCCGCCGACCGACAGGCCGGGCGACGGTTGGTAGTAGGGCGGCGGGGGACGGACGACCACGATGTCCTCCTCCTCGTCGTCCGGCGCTAGCGTCCGCCGCGGCGGCGAACGGTCGGTGACGCGCTTCGGCGGATCGGTCCCGACGCGCTTCTTCGACGGCAGATCGGCCTTCTTCGGCGCGCCGCATGGGCAGGTCGGCGCCAGCGCCACGCTGGCGGGCTGTACGGGCGCCGATGATGCAGCCAGGCCGCCGATCGACGCTGCGCGGATCAGGTCGGGCCGGTTGTGCAGGCGATCTTCCAGCTTGCGCGCGGTGGCGGTGAGATCGCTGTCGGGAAACAGCTTCAGAAATTCGCGGTAGCCGACCGCGGTGTTGGCGATCACGGCGTTGTTCCAGGCCACCATCCGACGATGGCGGTCGAGCCATTCGCGCGCCTGCTGGCTGAACGGCGGCTGCGCGTACAGGCCGACAAATGCCTCGTAGGCCTCGTCGCTGCCGTCGGAGACGATCAGGTCGTTGGCGGCCTCGACCGGCTTGCCCTTCAGCTCCTGCCGCCACTGCTCGACGCTGCGCTTGGCGACCACGCCTTTCGCGGTGCCGGTTGGCGCACCGAACAGGCTGAAGTCGCTCACCAGCGACGAACTCTCCCACGGCGTCTGCCGTCCCTCGGTGGCGTGATTGACCGACAGCCGGACCCGCTTGAACGCCTCCTCGATCGACAGGCCGGGTTCGCGCCCCGCGGTCAGCAGCGCCGCCGTATAGGGACTGTTGGCGCCGTGGCCGTCCTCGGCCTCCGCGCCCGGCGATGTCGAGAACGACAGCAGCGTGCCGGCCGCACCGATCCTGGCATCGACCAGCGCCAGGCCGCGGCCGGCGGTCTTGTTGATGTCGGGGAACGGATTGTTGCGGCACGCATCGAGCAGGATGATGCGGCTCTTGCTCGGCACCGAGGTCAGCGTGTTGAGCACGTCGTTGAGCCGCACCGCCTGCAGCGGAATGTCGGTCTCGCGCTTCGGATCGATATCGACCGGTACCAGATAGTTCTCACCGTCGATCTGCAGGCCGTGGCCCGCATAGAACACCAGCGCAACCGTGTCGGGCCCCTTCGCCGCCAGGCTGGCCGCGAAGGCACCGACCGCGTCGCGCAACGCGTTCTGCGTGAGATCGGATGCGGACTGCACCTCGAAGCCGGCGTCGCCGAGCAGTTGGGCGATCGCCCGCGCGTCATTGGCAGGGTTCGGCAGCGGCGTCACGGCCCGGTAGGCCGACTGTCCGATCACCAGCGCGATGCGGTTCTCTGCCAGGGCGCCGTGGGCGCCCAGCACGACGCAGGCGGCGACAGCAACGTTGCACAGCAAGGCACGCAACATCGGATACCCCCTCTTCCGGCGCAACCACCCGCCGCGACCGGCAAACGATCCGCCACGATCACCGGGATCGGATCGGGACGCTGCAATCGGGCAGCGCCGCGACATGCCACCGCTTTCGATGGGTCGTCGCGATCAGCCGAGGGGTTCAAGGCGACCGACGATTCACCTGCCCTTCTTGGCTGCCGCGGCCGGTGCGACGCCACCCCAGGGATCGTACTTCTCTTTCGGCTCCGGGATGCGTTCGAGCGCCGCCTTGTAGGCCTTGTCGTCGATCTTGGGTCCCTGCGGCGCCTTCGGACCTTCGGCGCCCGGATTGCGCTTGCTCCCCATCTGCGCCGCGGCCGGGGTCGCCAGCAGCATGACTGCGACGACGACCAGCATTCGATTTTTCATCGCTCATTCTCCCGTGTCCGGATCATCTGGTAACCGAAAAACGACGGCGGCGCGACCGTCAACAGCGGCTGCGGTCGCTCGCCCGCCGTACACCTCGCTCCGCCACAACGCGGGACACCCCGGCCGTCCCCGACTTCATCTGCCGTTAAATATGCCGCCGGCTTCACCGGAATGAGCGTGTCATTTAGTCCGTTCCATTCCGGATTCAGGGTACCATAAGACAAATGCGGTGATGCCCGCCCAACCGACGACAGGCATCGCGAACAGTGGTTGAGGCGTGGTGAAGGCCGGAAATCTTGCTGAAGCGGATGGCTCCCTGAGCGACGCGGTCGATTCGACCGCCGCACAGCGTCGCCGCGCGCCCTTGCCGCTGCTGACGGCAATCGCCCCCGAGCAATGGCGGGGCCTCGCCGGGCGCGCGATCGAGCCGAACGGATACTACCTTCCCGACTGGGAACTGGCGGTGAACGCCTCCGCGCGCGGGCGCAGTGGCGCACGTGCCCTGACCGCCTGGAATCGTGCCGCCGACGCCCGTCACGACGCTGTGCCACAGCTGTCCGGCCTGTTGCCGGTGATCTCGGCGTGGGACGCCTACCGGCTTCCACTCAAGGCGCTGGTCAGCGCCGATCCCTATGGCACGTTGGGCACGCCGCCGATCGACCGCGATATGACCGCAGAAGCCGTTGCCGGATTGCTGCAGCGGGCCCGTGGCGCTGGCGCGCGCGCGCTGGTGCTGCGCAACATGTCACTCGACGGCCCGGCCATGCAGGCCTTCGCCGAGGTGCTGCGGCAGCAAGGCCTCGCGCCGCGCGTGCTGCAGTCCCATGCCCGCGCCTGTCTCGATGCGACGCGCGACGCCGACGAACTGCTGCGCGACGCGCTCGGCGCCAAGAAGCTCAAGGAGCTGCGGCGACTGCGCAACCGGCTGGCCGAACATGGCGAGGTGACCTTCAGCGTGGCGCAAACACCCGCCGACGTCACCACCGGGCTGGAAGTCTTCCTGGAGCTGGAGGCGAGCGGCTGGAAGGCCAGGCGCGGCACCGCGCTGCGCCAGCATGAGGGCGACGCCGCCTTCATCCGCCGCGCGACCGCGGCGCTGGCCGCATACAGTCAGTGCGAGATCGTGATCCTGCGGGCCGGCGAGACGCCTGTTGCCGGCGCGGTCGTGCTGCGGCACCAGGACCGCGCATTCTATTTCAAGATCGGGATCGACGAACGTTTTGCCAAGCTGTCGCCCGGTGTGCAACTGACGCTCGATCTGACCCGCCACCTCTGCGCAGACCCTGCCATCAGGTCCGCCGACTCCACCGCCAGTGCCGGTCATCCGATGATCGATCCGATCTGGCGCGACCGGCTGGCCATCGGCGACGTGTTGATTCCGTTGCGTCCGCGCGACCTCCAAGTGCAGGTGATTCACGCCGTGCTGGCAACGCGCCACCTGTGCCGGGAATCGCTGCGCCGCGGCCTTCTGACATTCAAGAAGATCGCGGACAGGATACGCTGAAGCCAGTGCACGCCGTCGGCCGCCCTACTCGGCTGCCTGCGCATTGACCTCGGCCGATACCTGCCGGATGGCACGGGCGAGTTGATCGGCGGGTTGCGCGCCGGAGATGGCGTATTTTCCCGCGAGCACGAACGTCGGCACGCCGGAGATGCCCTTGTCGGACGCCTCCTTGGCCTGCGCGGAGATCAGCGCCACGTCCTCGTCGGTGGCGAGCCGCCGGCGCACCGCGTCGGCATCGAGGCCGCAATCCGCTGCCGCCTGCACCAGCGTCTCGGATTGGGTGAGATCGCCGCCATCGCGAAAATACAGTTCCATCAGCCGCTGCTTCACCGCGGCGGATTTGCCGGACGCCTCGGCCCAGTGAATCAGGCGATGGCAATCGATGGTGTTGGGCTGGCGCTTTACCGAGTCCGGCCGATAGGTCAGTCCCTCTTCGTCAGCCGCCGCAACCACGCGTCCGGCGATGCCCTTGTAGGCCTCGACCGAACCGAACTTGGTTTCAAGGTAAGCGGAGCGATCGATGCCCTCGCGCGGAATCCACGGATTGAGGAAGAACGGCCGCCAGTTCACCTCGACCGGAACATCGGGCGTCAGCGCCAGCGCGTTCTCGATGCGGCGCTTGCCGATGTAGCACCAGGGACAGACCACGTCGGAAACGATGTCGATCTGCAGCGGCTTAGTCGTGCTCATGGGAGGTCCTCTCAGGTGATCAAAACATAGGCGAGGCGCAGCAGGCCGGCAAGGCAGGCAGCGGCCTCGGGCGGCGTCCCCTTTCCGCACGACTTGGCATAACGGTGGCAACCGATGTCTGCCTGTTTATTAATCCCCAATGCGACCAGCAGACACGCCCTTGTGATTTTCGAGCGCGCGCGGCTTGACATGGCGCAAGGCTGCTCGCGCGGCGTGCTGTATCGACACACTACTCAATGGAAAAGGGCATGGGGTTATGTGGATTACCTGGGATGACTTTCGTATCAAGGCCGAAAATTTCGACCTGACCAACGGCTACAATATTCTTCGCACTATGTGCGGGGCGTTTCTGTTCCCGCACGTCGCCGGGAAATTCGCGGCGGGCGCCGTGTCGGCCGGGACCGCGAGCTTCTTCGCCAAGGCGGGCTTTCATCCGCCGGAGGTCTGGGTGCTGATCGCCGCCGCCGCTGAAACCGCCGCGGGCGTTGCACTGGTACTTGGCATCTGCACGCGCTTCGCCGCGCTGGGCGCAACCGTGCTGCTGCTGTTCGCTGTCTACGCGCTGCAGGTCGTCAAGGGCTTCGGCTGGACCTGGAATACCGGCGGCTACGAATATCCGATATTCTGGGCGATTGCGTCGCTGACAGTCGCCATGGATGCCTGGAAGGTGAAACTGAGGCAAGCCGTGCCGGTCCGCGGGGCGTCCAACATCAAGCTCGCCACCTGACAACCGGCACAAGCTCGCAGCTCGATAGCAACGGCCCGGCGGTCAGCGATGACCGCCGGGCTATTTTTTCGCTCCGGCCGTCTGCTTCGCCTTGAGTTTGGCGATGGCCTTGCGGATCGGCGCGAACGGGCCGTAAGTGTGCTGCTTTTCGCTGAACCCGTCCGCATAGGGTCCGTAGGGCACATCGACCGGCTTGTTGAGCAGATCCGGAAAATCCTTGTCGAGGCCGGCCTTCACCGGGCGCGGCTGCGAAATCATGTAGGCGGCGAGATCCCACGCCTGTTCGCCGGTCAGCCGTGGATTGAGATAGTCGGCGCCGTGCGGCATGTTGGAATGCAGGAAGTTGGCGGCGGTAATCAACCGCGCCATGCCGGCGCCGTTGTTGAAACTGTCCGGTCCCCACAGCGGCGGCATCATGTAACCGAGATCGGTGGTGGGCAGGCTGCGGCGAATCCCCGAGCCGTCGGTATTGTGGCAGGACTGGCATTTCTCCACATAGAGCGCCTTGCCGCGCACCGGATCGGCGGCGCCCTTGAGCTCCGATATGGCGCCGACGCCGAGTCCTGGCAGGATCTTGCCGGCCGGCACGCCGGTGGAGAGAAACCTGATATAGGCGACGAAGGCCTGCATCTCCGCGCTGTCATTCGGCAAAGCGCGCCCGTTCATGCTGCGCAGCATGCAGGAGTTGACGCGGTCCTCGATGGTGATCTCGGCGCCCAGCCGCGCGCTGTATTGCGGAAACAGCTCGAACAGGCCGAAAATCGGCAGACCGAACTTCTTGGTGCCGGCCTGCAGATGGCAATTGCTGCAGGCGAGATTGTTGCCGGCGTAGCGCCTGGCGGGATCGGCGACCTCGGGTCCGATATGGGCGTAGGTCGCGGTGACCAGATCGCGGCCGCGCCGCACCAGGCGGCCGTTGTCGTCATCCGGCAAGGCGCCGACTTCCGGTGCGGTCCAGGTCAGCGGCGGTGCATTTTGCGCGCGCGCCATGCCGGCGCCGAGCAGGCCGGCCATGACCGCCGCGACGGCGAGCGAAACACGATGAGACCTGGCAGGAAAGTGAGACTTGGCAGGAAATGACGGCATCGGCAGCCCGGCTGGAGGACCTGCATCATGGACCATCCATGCCCGGCGCTGTCAATCAGCGGTCGAGGCCGGCGCCGATCGCCCGCAGCCGGTCGGCCGTGATTTCGTCCGCCGGAAAGAACGTCTCCACCGCAATCTCCGACACGGTGATGTCGAGCGGCGTGCCGAACACCATGGTGGTGGAGATGAAGCTGAGCACGTCGTCGCCGAGCCGCATGATGAACGGCACCGCCACCGTGTCGGCAGCTATCGGTCCGCGGCGTGCCGGCACCGGATAGGCTTTCAGTTCCTGGTGCAGCCGGATCAGTTCGGGGTCCGCGGTGGCCTCGCACTGGCGATGCAGCCGTTCCAGCAGATGCGCGCACCAGTCGCCGAGATTGACGGTGCGCGCCGCCAGCGCCTCGGGATGAAAGCAGAGCCGCAGCACGTTGACTGGCTGGCCAAGCAGGCGAGGCGTGATGCCCTCCAGCAGCGGCATCACCATCCGGTTGGCCGACACCAGATTCCAGTGCCGGTCGATCGCCAGCGCCGGATTCGGCTCATGGGCCTTCAGGACCAGATCGATCGCCTGCCGCGCGGCCCGCAGCGCCGGATCGTCCAGCGCGCGCTGCGGAAACGCCGGCGCGAAGCCTGCCGCCACCAGCAGCACGTTGCGCTCGCGCAAGGGCACGTCGAGCCGCTCCGCCAGCCGAAGCACCATGTCGCGCGACGGCGCGGCGCGGCCGGTTTCGAGAAAGCTGAGATGGCGTGTGGATATCTCGGCGTCGCCGGCCAGATCGAGCTGGCTGAGCCGGCGGCGCTGTCGCCAGGCACGCAGGTGCTCGCCGATGCGGGCGGGGCGGGTGGCGGATGCGACGGTGGCGAATTGCGCGGTCATGACAAAAACTAGCATGCGATTTTCGCAGCTTCCATGACCCCGGAGGTAATCGATTTGCCGCGATGGCCGGATCATCTTGGGAGCGTCAACGCTCAACCGAAGGAGACCCCGATGATCATCCCTTCCTCCCTGCTCCGTCTCGCACTCCAGGTCGATGCCGCCGTCAGCGGCGCGATGGCGCTGCTGCTGACCCTCGGCGCCAGCATGCTGGCGCCGGTGCTCGGCCTGCCCCAACCATTGCTGCTGGAGTCCGGGCTGTTCCTGATTGGCTATGCCGCGCTGGTCGGCTGGCTCGGCAGCCGCACCGAAATGCCCCGCGCGCTGGTCCTGCTGATCATCGCCGGCAACGCGCTGTGGACGCTCGGCAGCATCGCGCTGCTGTTCAGCGGCGCGGTAACGCCGACATTGCTCGGCGAAACCTTCGTCGCGTTGCAGGCCATCGCGGTCGGCGTGTTCGCCGAGTTGCAGTATGTCGGGCTGCGCCGCAGCGGCGCCGCGCAAAACGCCTAGGCTGCGGTGCGCACCTTACCGGCCTTCTTGCTCCTGGCCGTCGCGGTCGCCGCGGCGGCCTTTGTCTTGCCGGCCTTCTCCGCAGCCGCGGCCTTCACGGCATGGCCATTGGCGAGCTTTTTAGCCGCGCCGTTCAGCTTGGTCTTGTCCGCCTGCCGGGCTGCCTTCTTCTCGGCCTTGACCTTCAATGCCAGCTTTTCCGCGCGGGCCTCGGCGCGCTTCTTCTTGCGCTTCTTCTCGCAGGATTCGCACTTGCAGCCGATCGGCTTCAGGTATTCCTTGAAATAATCGGTGCCGTAATCGTAGTTGATTTCCTCGCCCGGCTCGATGTTCTTGATGGCGCGGATGATGATCTTGCGCTTGCGCGCGTTGACGTCGGACTCCGCATTCGGCTTGCAGGCGTGATTGATGTAGCGCGCGATGTTCTTGCGCACCGAGCCGTCGACGGTCCAGCGCTTGGTGATCTGGAACAGATACTTGTTCTCGACCGCATCGTCCTTCTTCTTGTTGCAGTCGAGCATCGGTCCGAAGTAGCGGATGATCTTGCTGCCCTTCTTGATCGGCTGGGTGGCGAACAGGCCGAGGCCAGTCTTGGAGCGGCCGACGCGGTAGGGCTTGCTTGAAAGGACGGGCATGATGGGACAGGACTGACGCTGCTGGGGACAAGGGGACGATGACGCATGGTTTTAGAGCGATTCCGCCTCCCGTGTCAGCCGCTCCGGTGAACCTTCCCCAGCTTGTGACCGTCAAAGGAGATGTTCCGCGAAGGATATCTGCCCCATGCCGCACCTGCCAAGCCTGATCCGGTCTGCCGCCCTGCTCGGCGCGGCCATCGCAATGGTCGGCGGCTCCCGCGCGCAGGCCCAGACGTTCAGCAGCGCGTACAGCTCGACGTCCGAGAAGGACTGCCGCAAGGTCGCGGCGTTCAAGGTCGAAGGCGATGACTACGCGTCGGAGCGGGTCTGCCCGGGCCCCAAGGGCCTGCTGGTGCTGAAACAGGAAGACGATATGCGCGAGACCGTTTCGGTGGGCCGCACCGCCAAGGCGGCGGAGCTGGAGCCCGCCGCGGGACAGGGATTCGGGCCGTTCAACTCGACCACCGACACCATCGAATGGCGCCTGAGCGCCAAAGGCAAGCCATTCGCCATGATCCAGCGCTGGCACATCGCCGACAATGACGATCCGGACAAGGACGGACGACCGCAGACCAAGCCGATGCTGGTAGTGACGCGGCTGCCGCCCGGCGCCGCCTGCCATGTCGCCTATGTGGACGTGAAGGCCAATGCGAATGCCAACGAACTGGCGCGCAAGGCCGCCGACGACGGTGCGCAGAAGTTCGATTGCCGCAGGGACAGGGTTGCCGTGCTCGGAAGCCGCGGCCGTGCCATCGACCTGGCGATGCCGCGCTAGCCGGTTTTGACTTCCGGCGTGAGCATCGCGGCCAGCAGCATTTCTTCTGTGGTGCCAGGCGGCAGGCCATCGAGGATGTCGCGAAGCCGTCCGTCGAGATACAACATGGCAAATCCATGCACCATCGACCAGATCCGTGCGATGTCGGCCGCCTGCGCCAGGGTCAGGTGCTGCGGCGACACCTCCTCGTGACGCCGGGCGCCTACCGTCTTGGCCAGCGCGACAAACGCATTCTCTGCGGCTTGCCGCAGCGCCGGCCTGGTGTGATCCAGCCGCTCCGCGCGGAACATCAGCTGGAAAAGACAGGGATTGTCTCGCGCAAAGGCGACATAGGCCTGGGCCCTGCCTTCCGCCGCCCCATCGGGGCTCGTTGCAGCACCTGCCGCCGCTGCAAGCTCTGCAGAAAATTTCTTGAAGCCAACTGCAGCCAGTTCGCTGATCAGCCCCGTGACGTCGCCAAAATGATGCGCGGGCGCGGCGTGGGAAACGCCAGCCTCGCGCGCCACGGCGCGCAACGTCAGCCCCTGCAGCCCCTCGCGTTCCGCCACGCGTTTGGCCGCCGTCAGCAGGGCTCCGTGCAGATCGCCGTGATGATAGGGCTGTTCGCGGTCCGATTTGGCGACGGACTTGTCCGCCCGCAACGCCGATCGCCGGGCCGCCGGCGATTTCGTACCTGCGGTCGCGATTTTCGCGGTTTTTACCGGTTTGGTTGTGCCTGGAGCACCCATGCACAGGAACCTAGTCTTGCATTTTGACGCTGTCAAGATTTCGCTTGACGGCTCGCATTCTCGGCCCTAGAGGTTATCTTGACAATGTAAAGATAAACCGGCTGTGGACGCCATGACCCTGTTCCTGATCCTTGCGCCTTTCGGTGCCTTTGCCATGCTGATGCTGGTGGCGTCGCCCGCCGTCAGCCTGTTTGCCGCCGCGGCCGTCGCGTTCGGCATCGTTGCCTGGGACGTGGTGCGCGGCGGATCGCTCAAGCTGCTCGCCGCCGGTTCGTTTGTCCTGTTCACCGCGCTGGGCTGCTATCTCACCCTGGTCGACGGCAACTGGAGCGGCGTCGCGGTGCGTGTCGCCGTCGATGGCGGCGTGCTGGCGATCGCGTTGCTGTCGCTGGCGATCCGGCTGCCGTTCACGCTGCAATATGCCCGCGAGGCAGTCGATGCCGAGACCATGAATCTGCCGGGCTTCGTCACCGCCAACTACATCCTCACAATGGTGTGGATCGCGGCCTTCGTGATGATGCTGGTCGCCGACATCCTGATGATCTATGCGCCGAGCCTGCCGCTGTGGGTCGGCGTTGCCATCGCTTTCGCCGCGCGCAATGGCGCGGTGTATTTCACCAAATGGTATCCGCAGTATCGCCGCGCGACCTATGGCGGGCAGACCGCCGCAGCAGGCGCGGTGAAATCCTGATGCCACTCCGCCCCCGAAAGCTCTTCCACAGAAGCAGCACGGAAAGCACCCCATGACCGATATTATCCGCAAGCTGATGACCGGCTTCGTTTCAACCCTCACCTTCTTCGCCGCGTTCGCCGTGGCTGGCGACGTGCTGGTTGCCGCCAGCGTCGCCGTCACTGGCGCGATCGCGCAATTTGCGCTCGCCGCAACGGCCCGGAGCCGGCCTGGCGCTATCGGGTGGACGGCAAGCCTGGCGAGCCTGACCGTCGTGGTAACCCTCACCGGGGCGACCCTGGCCGGCGAAACCGCCGCCGCGTCGTCGTGGTCGCCGGCCTCCGTCAGTTGCACGACGCAGCATTGCGCCTGCGACAAAGCGCTCCCGATCTGACGCTACGGTTGCCGACGGCCGTCCTCGTTACTACGCTTGGCTCGCGAATGAAGCGTCAGAAGGACCGCAAATGGCCAACGTTTTCCGCCAGCTCTTCGTCGATTTCTTTTCAGCCATCGTGTTCCTGGCCGTCTATGCCCTCACCGGCGACGTGCTGATCGCAACAGGCGTCGCTATCGCGGGCGCGATCGCGCAGTTCGTTCATGCCCGCATCACCGGGCAGAAGCTTGAATTCATGACCTATGCCAGCCTGGCGGTGGTCATCGTGCTCGGCGGCGCGACGCTGTTAACCAGCGATCCGCGCTTCGTGCTGATGAAGCCGAGCATCGCCCACTTTGCGGTCGGGCTGGTCATGTTGCGGCGAGGCTGGATGCTGCGCTACCTGCCGCCGATCGTCACCGACAACATTCCTGAATACGTCACCGCGGCCGGTTACGCCTGGGCCGCGCTGATGTTCGTGCTCGGCATCGGCAACATCGCAATCGCGATGACCGGCGACATCAAGCTGTGGGCGTTCTATATTTCGGTGGTCGCCATCGGCGCCAAGATCATCGCCTTCGCCGCGCAATACATCGTTTTTCGGTTCATCATCACACGCCGCCTGCGGGCCGCCGCAACGCGGGCCTGATTGCTCTCACCGACCGGCATCAAGCCAGCCGGTTTGACGATCCGGCGATCAGAGAAAATTGTAGAAGATGATTCCGTTGATCGCGCTTGCCGTCGCCAGCAGCGCCACCAGCATCGCATTCATCCTCAGAGCATGGGTCATCGTGAGCGGCTTTCGAATCGTGCGGGCGTCGATGGCTCCAGTTGAACAGGATGGCCGCGGCCGTCACCGCTTTTCTTTTTCGCAGCCACCCTTGCGAGTCCCGGCAGAATCGAGTCCCGGCACGTCCGCTCAGGCGTCCGCCGATCGGTGAAGGACGGGCCACCGTCGCCTCCCATGACATCGCAACAGCTCAAGGACGGGCGGTTACTGCCCGATCTCGATCGTCCAACTCGGAAATGGCGTTGGCTGGTTGGGCTGGCATAACAGCCCGACCCCACGTAATAATTGCGTCACAGTTCTAGCCAGCGATCCCGTTCCGATGCATCGATCACGATGATATTGACAATTTCGATTGCGATCGCCGTGGGCGCCCTTTGGCTGGCGGAGCGCAGCTTCGCGCACGTTGGGTTTGCGATCGCCGCGCTGTGCTTCGATGCGGCGCTGATCCTGCTCGTTGTCGCGGACCTCGAACGCGCGATCCTGCTAAGCTCAATTCTAACAACCGGCATCTTCGGCGCATCGCGCGTCAAGTATAGTCACAGCGGCCTGAAATTGATCGTGACGGACTTGCCGCTGATGTTTGCGGGGACCGTGCCGTTCTTCGTGATTCAGTACCCGCGAGCCGTCGCGGCGGTGGTCGCAGGTGGCCTTGCATTGGCACTCGCCGCGGGCGCGGCCTCGTTCTACGTCACCGGGGCGGCGGTGCCGTTCGGAACGCAACTTCTCATCATCGCCGTCGCGTTCGCCGGTCTGGCGGCAACCCATCGGATCAGCGGTGGAGCGACCGCATTTCAGCGTATCGCAGCCCAACCGCGGTGTTTCTTCTCGACCTTCATCGCGTCGCTGCTCGATCCATTTTCCTGGCAACCGGTCGGCGGGCTGGCGCTGATCGACATCGCCTGCGACCGGCTGCCTCTGATGCCGGCCGTCACGGAGCGCGCGCCCGACACCCCCGACATCATCGTCATCCAGCACGAATCGATCTTCGATCCGCGGGTCTACGGGCTGCCGGTCGAGGCCGGTGTCGACGCATTTCTGTCGCCCAGGAGCGGACGGTTCGGGACCCTCAACGTCGACATTTTCGGCGGCGGCTCGTGGCAGTCGGAATTCAGCCTGCTCACCGGCCTGTCCAGCGCCAGCTTCGGGTCGAACGCCTATTTTCTTTTCCGGAGAGGCGTCGGACGATTCAACAACACCCTGCCCCATGCGCTCGCCGCACTCGGCTACAAGACGACGCTGACATCGAGCTGTCGCCGCAGCTTTCTCAACTATGACGAATTCTATTCCGCCATCGGCATGGGCGAACGGATCTTCACCGACGATCTTCCGGCGCCGTTCGACGTCGACCGCTTCGAAACGACCAACTCCGATGCGATGTTTCTCGACGCCGCCGTGGCCGCGCATACGCAACGCATCGCAGCCGACGCCGCGCCGCAGTTCCTGTATCTGCTGACCAACTTCAACCATGGCCCGCACAACCGTCGGCTGGTTGCACCCGGGCAGTTCGAGGACGAACGCGCCTTCGCCGCCGCCAGCCTCCCCGATGCGCAGTATGCAGAGTACTACGCCCGCCTCGCGGAGACTGCTGCAGCCTGGAGCAGGCTCAAGGTCGATCTCGCAACCCGTTTCCCCGAGCGCCCCATGCTGATCGTCCACTATGGCGATCATCAGCCCGTGATGACGCGACGCATCGAGGCCCGGCTCCGGCTTGGCCCCGACCCGCGACGCCAGTTTCGCACCTTCTACGCGATCGAGAGCATCAACGACCGGGGCGGTCGCCTCGTGTCCGGGCGCGGTCCTGACCTCGACATCGCTTTTCTGGGCACCGTGGCCCTGCAGCAGGCAGGACTGCCGCTCGATGAGATCTTTGCCACCCGCGCGAGCCTTCTCGAGCAGTGCGGTGAAGCCTATTTCGCGTCGTCGTCGGAACGAAAACGCCGCTTCCACCGCACGCTGGTCGAGATGGGGATCATCGACCTCGCCCCCAGCGGGCGATAGGCGTCGCGCGCCGGCTCGGCTCAGCCGAGATTCAGCTCCTTGAAGAAGTCGTTGCCCTTGTCGTCGATGATGATGAAGGCCGGGAAATCCTCGACCTCAATGCGCCAGATCGCTTCCATGCCGAGCTCGGGATATTCCACCACCTCGACCTTCTTGATGCAGTGCTCCGCAAGGTTCGCCGCCGAGCCGCCGATCGAGCCGAGATAGAAGCCGCCGTGCTTCTTGCAGGCCTCGCGCACCGCCACGGCGCGGTTGCCCTTGGCCACCATCACCATCGAGCCGCCCGCCGCCTGGAACTGGTCGACGAAGGAATCCATGCGGCCGGCGGTGGTCGGGCCGAACGCGCCCGACGCGTAGCCATCGGGCGTCTTAGCGGGGCCGGCGTAGTACACCGGATGGTTCTTGAAGTAATCCGGCAGCGGCTCGCCCTTCTCCAGCCGCTCGCGCAGCTTGGCGTGCGCCGAGTCGCGCGCCACGATCATGGTGCCGGTCAGCGACAGCCGGGTCTTGGTCGGATACTTCGACAAGGTCGCCAGAATGTCCTTCATCGGCTGGTTGAGGTCAATCTTGACGACATCGCCGCCGAGCGCCTCTTCCACCGCCGGCAAATATTTCGCCGGGTTGTGCTCGAGCTCCTCGAGATAGACTCCGTCCTTGGTGATCTTGCCGAGCACCTGGCGATCCGCGGAGCACGACACCCCGAGCCCGATCGGCAGGGAGGCGCCGTGGCGCGGCAGCCGGATGACGCGAACGTCGTGGCAGAAATACTTGCCGCCGAACTGCGCGCCGACCCCGGAGGCCTGCGTCATCTTGAGGATTTCCTGCTCCATCTCCAGATCTCGGAACGCGTTGCCGTTCTCCGAGCCCTGGGTCGGCAGCGCGTCGAGATAGCGCGCGGAGGCCAGCTTCACGGTCTTCATGCACAGCTCGGCCGAGGTGCCGCCAATCACGATCGCCAGATGGTAGGGCGGGCACGCGGCGGTGCCGAGCGTCATGATCTTTTCCTTCAGATAGGCCAGCATGCGGTCCTTCGTCAGCACCGACGGCGTCGCCTGGAACAGGAAGCTCTTGTTGGCGCTGCCACCGCCCTTGGCCATGAACATGAACTTGTAGGCGTCATCGCCCTCGGCATAGATCTCGCACTGCGCCGGCATGTTGTTGGCGGTGTTCTTCTCCTCGTACATCGACAGCGGCGCCACCTGCGAATAGCGCAGGTTGCGGCGCAGATAGGCGTCGCGGGCGCCCTCCGAGAGCGCAGCCTCGTCGTCGCCGTCCGACAGCACGTTCGAGCCCTTCTTGCCCATGATGATCGCGGTGCCGGTGTCCTGGCACATCGGCAGCACGCCGCCAGCGGCGATGTTGGCGTTCTTCAGGAAGTCGAAGGCCACGAACTTGTCGTTGGGGCTGGCCTCGGAGTCGTCGAGGATATTGCGCAGCTGCTGCAGATGGCCCGGCCGCAGGTAGTGATTGATGTCGCCGAACGCCGCTTCGGACAGCGCCCGCAGCGCCTCGCGCGACACCACCAGCATGTCCTTGCCCAGCACTTTCTCGACCCGCACGCCCTCGGTGGTGATCTTGCGGTAGGGCGTGGTGTCCGGCCCCAGCGGAAACAGCGGCGTGTGCTTGTAGGGCGGGACGGCTTTCGGGGTCGGGATGGCGATGGGGGCGTTCATGGGGACTGACCTCAGAGGAATTTGCGGGTCTATCTAGGCGCTTTCGCCGCCGTTTTGAAGCGTTCAAAACGGGCGGCTGAAGCTCCGCAGCCTGGCCCTCGGCATCGCCGCTTGGCAGCCAGGGCCGGTATCGGCATGGTCCCCGGCAACCGCGGGCAATCGGATGTCGCTGCGGTCATCCCGATCCACCTCACCCTGCACCTTGCAACCAAACCCGCGGCAGGCTCTTATGACTACAGGGGTATTCATGAAAATCAGTTCCACGCTTCCGCCACTCGTCCTGCTCGCTGCGCTCGCCGGGGCCTCACCGGCGCGCGCCGACCGCTGCGATGATGTCGCGCGCCAGTTGACGAGCCAGATCGACGGCCTCAGCGTCGGGCGCACCGCAGCCAATGTGATCTACCTGTCGCATCCGGCGGCCAGGCAATTCCGGCTCGGCTGCGCCAATCGCAGCGTCAGCAACGAACTGTTTGCCGAGGCCGACAGCCGCAAGCCGCAGCCGGCATTCCTCAATCTGGTGGCCAGCGCGGCGGCGATCGTCTTCACGATTCCCAAACCCGACACGCTGAAGGGCGCGACGCGCTGTATCGGCCGCATGGGGCTGTTGCGCGGTGACGACGTCACCACCCGCTTCCGCCGCCTCAACATGCACTGCACCCGCAGCAAGACCGCGGCCACCATCTCCATCTCGCGCGGCAAGGACGAGTGATCGGTAGCTCACTACGTCGATCCCCGGCATTTTAACGAGCCTGGCGGCGAGGCGTTCACCATCGGCGTCGAATGACCGCCTGGATTCCGGAATTGCCCAAACACATTCATGACTCTTTGTTTCCACCGGGCCAAGGTTGGCCAGCAATCAATGGAAACAAGGATGGATTGATGAGCAGTATCTCAAGCGTCACCACCTCACCCCCGCTGGCTCCCCCGCAGCCGATCGAAGCCAAGGCGCCGGATGTGGTGCGCGACGTCAAGGTCGACAACGACCGCGACGATGCACGCACCAATCCGCCGACCCCGCCGGCGCCCCTGCCGCCCGGCCAGGGCACGCGGATCGACCAGATCGCCTGATCGCGACGACGCGTTCGGCGTCCCGCAAGACGACAACGGCCTCGCCCGTCCGGGTCGAGGCCGTTGTCGCTTGGGCGGCGCCGCTCAGCGATCCAGTTCCTTGTAGTGCCGGAAGATGCCATCCTCGTTGAAGGCGATGCGCCGGTCGCTGGCGAGATAGGCCCTGATGTTCGGCCGCGCTGCGACGCGCTCGTGCAGCGCGACCAGGCCGGGAATCTCCGCTTCGAATTGTTTCATCCGCTTCGGAAATGCGTAGCGCAGTCCGTCGACCAGTTGGAACAGCGACAGGTCGACATAGCTGATGCGCCGCCCGGTCAGCCAGCCGCCGGCGCTGGCACCGAGCAACTGCTCGAAATAGCCGAGATATTTCGGCACCCGCGCCTTCCAGAATTCCGCGGTGCGCAGCTTCGCCGGCGCCTTCTGGTCCTCGTAGTACAGCGACGTCGCGATCGGATGATGGGTATCGTGCACCTCGGCGACGAAATCCGTCACCGTGAGCTGCAGCTGATGCAGCCACAGCCGTCCGGCCTCGGCCTTTGGCGCAAGGCCATGGCGCGATCCGAGATAGAGCAGGATATTGGCGGTCTGGCCGATCACCAGTCTGCCGGCTTTGAGGAATGGCGGCGCGAACGGCGGCGTCCCCCTGGCCTGCATCATCTTCATCATCGCCGCGGTGCCGCCCTTGCCGCGGGCCACATCGTCGTAATCGGCGCCGGCTTCTTCGAGCGCCAGCCGGACGTATTCGCCGCGGCCCTGAATGGTCGGCCAGTAGTACAGTTCGTAGCGCATCGGGAACCTCGCCTCGCCGGGAATGGCGACAAGAGACTATCCCGATTTTCGTTCGCCATCAGCGGGGCATGGCCATCGACGAGCTCACTTGTCCCGCGCACCAAGTCGCTTCGCGACCCGGTGCGGCATCCGGCGCGCGAGCCCCTCCGACGAAGCTCAATTCGCCGCGAAACAATACAGCAAGCCGTCGCCGCCGGTGCTCTTCAGGTCGGCCTGCGAACAGCCGCCATCTGGGCCGCGCGACGGGTGTGAGGTGTTCCATGACTTGGCCGGCGGCTCTTCGTTGAGTCCGGTGCGGTCGGAGTGACCGACCATCGCCGAGCCCTGCACGCTGCTCGTCCAGTTCTTGCAGGTGCGGTCTTCGCCGGCAGCAAAGGCGGTGCCGTCGGCCTGCGATCCGGTCAGAATGTCGTGGCGGTTCGGCGTGTCGCCACGGCCGTT
This sequence comes from Tardiphaga sp., assembly GCA_036561845.1. GTDB lineage: Bacteria > Pseudomonadota > Alphaproteobacteria > Rhizobiales > Xanthobacteraceae > Tardiphaga. The sequence continues at coordinate 25,356 of DATCUS010000365.1, forward strand.
GATGACCTCCCCCTTCTCGCTCAGCGCAGTCTGCTTGGTAAGGTTGTTGGCGCCGTGCAGCTCGGCGACATCCTTGGCGATGACCGCGCCCTTGGCATTCTTCCACGGTCCGGCGCCGATGCGATCCTTCGCATTGATGGCCGGCTTGCCGTCAGCGGCCTGGGTGGACAGGTAGGCGCGCCAGGTCCTGGCGCCGGCACCGGCGGCCTGCGCCAGCGTCTGGCAATGATTGTCGGCGCCGGCGAGGCCGCCGAGATTGCCGCCGTTGCCGATGCCGACACTGGTGACAAAGAAGCTGGTATCGGCGCCCTGCGCGCTCGCTGACGACACCGCGGCGAGCGAGACGGCGAGCGCCGCGGCGCCGAGGCTCAGGCGCGACAGGGTTGCGAAAATGGTGGGCATCGAATCCTCCCTTGATTGTTCCGAACCGCTCGCATTCAGGATGGCGGCTTCGCACCTGACCAACACATCGCGACGACAAATATTCCCCGTCATGCCGGCGGGTGACGGACAAGAAAAAGGCGCCGCGGAACGATCCGCGGCGCCTTCGTCAATTCACACGGCGGACGCTCAGGCCTGCTGGATCGCCGACAGCTCCCAGTTCGAGCCCTTCGGCCGCACGAAGGTCCACACTTCGGTAGCTTCGGTCGGCGTCTCGCTGCCTTCGACCAGCTTGCCGCTGGCTCGCTCAAGCGTCTTGTCGACCAGTGCAAAGCGCATCGCGACGGACGCGTAGTCGGTCTCGCCTTCGCGCCAGGATTCGGCGAGATCGCCCTGCAGAAGCTTGACGTTGCTGACCTTGTTGACGACGCCACGTGCCGAGTTCGCCGACAGGTCCGAGGTGAAGTATGAGACCATCTCCGGCGTCGCCAGCGTATGCAGCTTGTTCGCGTCCTCGTTGGACCAAGCGGTCTGGATTTCGCTCAGCAGCTTTTCGAACGCCTCGTAGTCGGCCGGGACGATCTCGAGCGGCGCGGCGTTGGCGCCGATTCCGAAACCGGTTCCGGTACGGTAGTTGGTCTGCGCACCCGGGCCGACATCCGGTCCGGCGGCCGGACCGGCATAGGCTGCCGCTGTCTGGTTCGCGTTGCGACGCTGCCACCACGACATCGCCAGACGGACGACGATGATCACGAGGCCAACCTGCAGCAACAGGCCGATGATCGACGAAATGCCGCCGAGGCCGGAGAACATGCCGCCTCCGAACAGCATGCCGAGCAGGCCGGCGCCAAGGAAGCCGGCGGCGAGGCCGCCGAGCATGCCCATGCCCGGGCGGTTGAAGAAGCCGCCCTTCGCGGCGCCTGCTGCGCCGGCCGCGGTGCCCATTCCCGGGCTGCCCGGCTGGGTCATGGTGCGGTTGAACGGCTGGGCGGCGCTGGGCGCCGTGGACGTGCTGGGCGGCGCGGAGTAGGTCCGCGTGCCGCGTGAGCCCGAGCTGCTGCCGCCACCGACGCGAGCGTCGGCCGACGAGAGTGCGAGCATCAACGGCATTGCCACCGACAGGACGACGGCCATCATCTTGACGAGGCCGCGCGTACGCATGGTGAAAGTCATGGCTATTCCCTCAATCCCCGGCAGGGGGAAGCGTTGTTAAGATGGTGAGTTCCGCCCAAAAAGGAAGCACTCATCGCGCACAATGGCTGCGGCCCTCGGTCGCGGGGATGCGTCACTTTGCATATCGCGCATGCTGCAATGCGAAGGATTCGCAACAGGTTAGCGGCGACCAGCTTACGTTGGCCCCATGGTTTCCTTCACCTTGGCGATCAGCGCGCTGAGCGCGAACGGCTTCGCCAGGAAGGCGAACTGCTCATTCTCCGGCAGGCTCTTCTCGAACGCCTCTTCGGCATAGCCCGAGACGAAGATGATCTTGAGGTTGGGATTGCGGGCGCGCATTTCCTTGAGCAGCGTCGGCCCGTCCATCTCCGGCATCACCACGTCGGACACCACCAGATCGACCGCGCCGTGCCGTTCCTCCAGCACTTCCATGGCCTCGATACCGTTCGAGGCTTCGACGACGGTATAGCCGCGCGAGCGCAGTCCGCGGGCATTGAGCGAACGCAGCCCCTCCTCGTCCTCGACCAGCAGGATGGTGCCTTGTCCGGTGAGATCGGCGTCGCGCGGCTTGGTCTCGGCCGCGACTTCCTTTGCCGCCGCGACGACAAGCGCGGGCTCGGGCGCGACTTCCTTTTCCTGATGATGGCGCGGCAGGAATATCCGGAACGTGGTGCCCTTGTCGGCTTCGGAATCCACATAGATGAAGCCGCCGGTCTGCTTGACGATGCCGTAGACCGTGGACAGCCCGAGGCCGGTTCCCTTGCCGACTTCCTTGGTGGAAAAGAACGGCTCGAAGATCTTGTCGACGATCTCGGCGGGGATGCCGGTGCCGGTGTCGCTGACGTCGATGCGGACGTAGTCCGAGGGCGGCATGCCCTTGTAGGACAGCCGCTCGATCTCCTGCACCGGAACGTTCACGGTGCGCACCGTCAGCGTGCCGCCGTCGGGCATCGCGTCGCGTGCATTGACTGCGAGGTTGACGATCACCTGCTCGAACTGGGAGACGTCGACCTTCACCGGCCACAGGTCGCGGCCGTGCACCAGATCGAGCTTGACCTTCTCGCCGATCAGCCGGCGCAGCAGCATGGTGAGATCGGAAAGCGCGTCGCCGAGGTGCAGCACCTGCGGTCGCAGCGTCTGGCGGCGCGAGAATGCCAGCAGCTGCCGCACCAGCGTCGCGGCACGCGTGGCGTTCTGCTTGATCTGCATGATGTCCTGGAACGACGGATCGGTCGGCTTGTGCGCGTTCAGCAGGAAATCGTTGGCCATCATGATGGCGGACAGCACGTTGTTGAAGTCATGGGCGATGCCGCCGGCGAGCTGGCCGACCATGTCCATCTTCTGCGACTGGTTGATCTGGTTTTCCAGCGTGCGCCGCTCGGTGGTCTCCAGCATGTAGACGATGGCGGCTTCGGTCTCGCGCTCGTCTTCCTCCACGGCGGTGACGAAGAACTGCCCCCAGCGCTCCCTTGCGCCGACCAGCAGCGCTTCCACGGGCGGGATGTCGCCCTGCCCTTCGGCGGCGTGGCCGATGGCGGATATCAGCAGGCTGCGGTCGCGATCGCTGACGGCGGCCAGAATCGACTTGTTGACGGCCCCCGAGGCGCTCAGGCTCTGCGCCAGCTTGGCGAAGCGGGCATTGCCGCGTACCACGGTGCCCGCGCGGTCCACGGTCGCAATCGCCATCGGCGTGTGGTCGAAGAAGCGCATGAAGCGCACCTCGGCGGCGCGCTGCGGATCCGAGCGTTCGTCGCGGGCACGGCTGATCACCAGCGTGCGCGAGGCGCCGGGCACGCCGTCGGCGCCAAAGGCCAGCTTGTGATAGAGCCGCACCGGCATGGTCTTGCCGTTGCGCATCCGCAGGTCGATGTCGAACACTTCGGTTTTGACTTCGCCGGGCACCGGCACGATCGAGGTCAGCAGCGAGGCGCCGTCGCCGGACACGATGTCGGTGAGCTTCAGTCCGCCGGAGCCGATTTCCGCCAGGTCGTGGTCGAGCCAGTTGGCCAGCGTGGCGTTGACATAGACCAGCTCGCCCCTGGGGTTGACCGAGAAGAAGCCGCACGGCGCGTGGTCGAGATATTCGATGGCGTGCTGCAGCTCCTGGAACACGTCTTCCTGGCGTTCCCGGTCGCGGGTAATGTCCGCAATGGTCCACACCGCGGACCGCGCCTCGCGCTTGCTGGCACCGAGCGCACGGACCCGCATCCGCAGCCAGCGGCCATGGGTTCCATCGGCGGTGGTGACACGCACCTCTTCCTGCTGTCGCTTGCCCTCGCGGGCCGCCTTGAGCAGCCGGAACACCGCCTCGGAAACGTCGGGATTGCCGATGAACACCCGTTCCACCGGACGGGCGTCCTGCACCGAGGTGGCCCCGGTGAGGGCCAGATAGGCGGCATTGGCATAGACCACGTGACCGCGTGCATCGGTCACTGCAATGCCATCGAATGCGTGATCGGTCACCGAGCGCATCAACGGATCGTCCGAGCTGCGGTCTGCGAAGCGGACGATCCCTGCCGCGAAGGCGAAGAGCGTGAACAGCCCGACCATCGCCAGCAACGCCAGCGACCCCAGGATATAGGGCTGCGCCTGGGCGCGTCCCAGCGTCATGAAGGCCACCGCCGCGGCAATGATCGCGCCGGCGATCAGCAGCACCAGCAGGATGCTGCCGCTGCGCCGGGCCGGCTCCTGCGTCGTCATCGACGTGTGCGGGAGATCGTGGTCAGTCTCGGCGGTCATCGGACGGTTTGCGGCCTGTGAAATGGGTTGCAGCACGCCTGCGCGCGCCCTCCTGAGTGCCTCAATCGGGCCGGCCAGCGCAAGCGCCACGTCGGCTCATTTGCCGCCAGTCCCCGCATTTGCGGCCCGAACGGGCGCGAATCCGGCCAATGTCGTCCCGTCACGTCCGGCGCCCGGACAGGCCGCGCTTCAGGCCCATCACATAGCCGATGATTTCGGCGACGGCATGGTAGTGTTCCACGGGGATTTCCTCGTCGACCTTCACCGTCGCATAGAGCGCGCGCGCCAAGGGCACGTTCTCGACGATCGGGATGTCGTGGACGCCGGCGATCTCCCTGATCTTGAGCGCGATGGCATCGACGCCCTTGGCCACGCAGATCGGCGCGGTCATGCCGCGCTCGTAGGACAGCGCCACGGCGTAGTGAGTCGGGTTGGTGATGATCACCGATGCCTTGGGCACCGCGGCCATCATGCGCTTCTTCATCCGCTGATGACGAAGTTGCCGGATCTTGCCCTTGATGTGGGGATCACCTTCCGACTGCTTGTGCTCGTCCTTGACCTCCTGCAGCGACATCTTCTGCTTCTCGTACCAGGTGCGGTACTGGAAGAAGAAGTCCGCGATTGCGATCGCCGTCAGCATCACCACAACCGCCCCCATCAGCTGCAGCGCCAGCGTGATGGTCACGCCCATGATCACCGCCGGGTCGAGCCGGATCATGGCGTCCATGCGATGGCGCTCCGGCCACAGCACCGCGCACATCACCGCGCCGAGCGCTATCAGCTTGAACAGTCCCTTGAGGAAGTTTGCCCCCGCCTGCTTGCCGAAGATGCGCTTGAAGCCGGCCATCGGCGACAGCTTGCTGAATTTCGGCGCCAGAGACTCGGCCGACCACACGAAGCGATGCTGGATCAGGTTGCCGGCCAGCGCTGACACGATCAGGAACAGGAACGGCATGGCGAGCGCCACGAACACCGCCAGGCACAGGCTTTGCGCGAGTTGCAGCAGGCCCGGCCCGTCCACCCTGATCATCCAGGAATTCGCGATCAGGTTGCGCATCGGCATTTCCAGCCCGGTGCCGATCGAGCCACCGAACGATGACAGCACCAGCGTGGCCCCGCCCATCAGGAACCAGGTATTGACCTCCTGGCTTTTAGCGACATCGCCGCGCTTGTGAGCGTCGTCGAGCCGCTTTTGCGTAGGGTCCTGTGTTTTCTCTGAGTCGCTGTCGTCAGACATCGTTCATGCTTTCAAGGGCGTGACGTTCAGGTGAGCGGAATCATCTGGTGCAGGACACCGACAAAGTAGTCGAGATAGGTGCCCATGATCGTTGATAGCACCGCAGCGAAGATCATCAGACCGACCATGATCGAGAGCGGTACGCCGACGAAATAGACCTGCATCTGCGGCATCAGCCGCGCCAGCACGCCCAGCCCCATATTGAACACCAGGCCGAACACCAGAAACGGCGCCGACAGTTGAATGCCGATCTTGAAGGCCGCGGAGAAAGCGCGGGTGGCGAGGGCCGCGACATCGCCCGACGGCATCACCTCGCCCGGCGAGAATATCTTGTAGCTCTCATTCAGCGCGGCGATCACCAGATGGTGGCTGTCAGTGGCGAACAGCATGCTGATGCCAAGCAGGGTCAAGAAATTGCCCACCAGCACGCCCTGCTGGCCCTGGGTCGGGTCGATCGAGCTGACGAAGCCGAGGCCGAGCTGCTGGGCGATGACCATGCCGGCGACCTGCAGCGCCGACAGCGTCACCCGCGCCGTGGCACCCAGCACGATACCGATGATGATTTCCTGCAGCATCAGGACCAGCAGCGGAACCATCGACCCCATGTCGACATGAAAATCGGCACGATGCAGCGGCAGGATGATCAAGGTCAGCGCCAGCGCAATCGACAGCTTGGCGCGCGCCGGGATATTGGCCTCGCCGAGCCCCGGCATCAGCATCACCATCGCGCCGATGCGGGCAAACACCAGCATGAAGGCGGCGGCGAGCGCGGGCAGAAGCGAGACGTCGATTCGCATAGGGGCTCGAGTCGGTGCATCAGCCACCGATGATTCGGGACGATATGCGCATCATATAGCTTTGCAACGCGTCCGACATGAACGGAAGCGCCAGAATCAGGGTGGCGAAGATCGCCAGGATCTTTGGCACGAACACCAGCGTCTGTTCCTGGATCTGGGTCAGCGCCTGCACCAGCGACACCACGACGCCGACCACGAGGCCGACCACCATCAGCGGTGACGAGACGATCACGATGGTCCACACGGCGTCGCGCGCGATGTCGAGGGTTTCAGCGCCGGTCATTGGGAGATTCCTTGCATCACTCGTTCCTCGTGGTGAGGAGCGCGTCTTCGCGCGTCTCGAACCATGAGATGTGTCGCCCATCCTTCGAGACGCGGCCAAGCGGCCGCTCCTCAGGATGAGGCAGAGCTAGATCGACATCTTCATGATGTCTTCGTAGGACTGGATGACCCGGTCGCGCACCGACACCAGGGTCGATACCGCGACGTCGGTTTCGGCCACCGCGGTCACCACATCCATGACATTGGCCTTTCCCGACGCCATCGCGACGGTCTGCTGGTCGGACTTGCGGCCGGCGTCCATCACGCTGCCGATGGCATCCTTGAGCATCGCGCCGAACGATTGACCGCCGCTGTCGGCGGTCTTTCCGACCCCCATGCCGGCGGTGCCGGCGGAGTCCATGATGCGGGCAAGGCTTGCATAGGCGTTGCTTGCGACTGTCGGTGATACCATGGCTCAGGTTTCCTGTTCAGGCCTTGAGAATATCGAGCGTGCGCTGGATCATCCGGCGGGTCGCGCTGATGATGTTGAGGTTCGCCTCGTAGGACCGCTGCGCTTCCCGCATGTCGGTCATTTCAATCAACGGATTGACGTTGGGATATTTGACGTTGCCGGCGGCGTCGGCGGACGGATTGCTGGGCTCGTACTTGATGCGGAAGGCCGAGGTGTCGGGCCGGATGCGACCGAGGGAAACCACCTTGGCGTCCAGCGTGCGGTCGAGTTCCGAGACGAAGGTCGGCACCTTGCGGCGATACGGATCGCCGCCCGCCGCCCCCGCGGTGGACTCGGCGTTGGCGATGTTCTCCGAAATGACCCGCATCCGTCCGGCCTGGGCGCGCAGGCCGGAGGTCGCGATGCCCATCGATCTGGTGAAGTCGCTGCTGTTGTCCGTCATGGCGTGAGCTTCCTGCGATCCTTGCTACGATCCCTGGTCATCAGCGTTTTCCGATGGCGGTTTTCAGCAGGCCGAGACTGCGGGTGTAGAGCGAGGTCGCCGCCGCGTAGTCCATCTGGTTGGCGGAGACCTTGAGCATCTCGTCCTCGATATTGACGGCGTTGCTGGAGGGCCGGGTCTCATAGCCACGCGGGCGTCCCGCCCCGAAACTGCTGGCGGCGTTGGCCGGGATGATGTTGGCGCCGTCGGCGCGCATCATCGGCAGCGCGCCCATGGCGCCGCCTGCATTGTTGCCGGCCTTGTCGAATTTCGGTTCCACGAGGTCGCGCGGCTTGAAGTTCGGAGTATCCGAATTGGCGATGTTTTCGGCGAGCACACGCTGGCGTTCCTGATGCCACTGCATCTTGGTGCGCAACATTGACAACTCGGGCAGATCGCTGATGGCCATCGGCTGCTCTCCCTGTGATCTCCGGGCGCCGGCCCCTGAGGTAGGCAGAATTTGCCGTCCACATGGTTAACGTCGGGTTAATTTCGCCCGCCGATGTGTCCCGAAACGGCATAGAGCGCTGCAAAACTCAGGCTCGGCGTGCCGACCAACGCTTTTTCGCCCGAATTGGTGCGTTAACCATGCCCTGAGCCGAACGACGGGGCGCCAGAAGTCGTTTTGGCTGGGGCGATTCATAGTTTATTGTTGGTCAAACGGCAGTTTTTGCCGCTTGGTGTTAACAGATAGGGCGTGATTCACGCTGCACTTGGCTTTGCCTGAACCGTCCGGTCGGCATGCGCCGAATGGCTGCGGGGCAGCGGCGCTATTTGCTGGGGACTAGACATGCAGACACCACTCACATTCTTCTTCGCCTTCGTGGTCGTGCTGGCGCTGATCGGGCTGGCCGCTTGGCTGGTGCGCCGCTTCGCGGGCAACCGGCTGGGAGCGAATGCAAGCCGCGGGCGGATGCCACGCCTTGCCGTGATCGACGCCGCCGCGGTGGATGGCCGCCGCCGCCTGGTCCTGGTGCGCCGCGACAACGTCGAGCATCTGCTGATGATCGGCGGCCCCACCGACATCGTGGTGGAACCCAATATCGTGCGCGCCATTCCCGGCCGCGACCAGCGCGCCGGCGACCAGACCCGGCTATCGCCGGTCGCGGAGACCGCCAGCTGGGCGGACAGCGACACCGGCCACGATCATGCCGAAACAAATCTGCCGGAGCCGCCGCCGCGACCGGCGCGCCCCTCTTTCATCGACGAACCGCGCCGCCCGACGCCGGCGCTGCCGGAACGGCGCCCGGACCCCCT
>DATCUS010000366.1:0-3049 GCA_036561845.1 Tardiphaga sp.
TTGTTCGGTTCTCACTGGCCATTCTGGCGAGCCCTGAACCGAATGCCGCGCCTGACGCTGCCGCGTCCACCGCACCCCGCCCCGCGAACCTGACGATCGCGATACGCCCCTCTCGGTGGGGCGGGATGTGATGGATTATAAGCCTATGCCGATCGTCGTCAAGATGGATCTAGGAAAAAATATCACAGGCGGTTTCTCAGCCTGCCGCTCCAGGGGAGGGGGACGAATGGCGCGCATTCAAATCGCTCGCACTACACCCGGCCGCTGACCGGCAGCAGCGCGCCGGTGACGGCGCTGGCGGCGTCGCTGGCGAGGAACAGGATGACTTCGGCGAGTTCATCGGCGCGCACCCATTTTGAAAAATCGGCATCGGGCATGTCGCGGCGGTTGGCCGCCGTGTCGATGGTCGAGGGCAGCACGGCGTTGACGGTGACCTTGCCCTTCAGTTCGGCGGCCAGCGCCTCGGTCAACCGATGCACGCCGGACTTGGACGCGGCGTAGGGGCCCATGCCGGCGCCGGCCTGCAGCGCGCCGATGGCGCCGATATTGACGATCCGCCCGGCCTTCGAGGCGACCAGATGCGGGATCGCCGCGCGCGAGGCGTTGAGCGCGGTCAGAAGGTTGAGCCGGTGCATCTTCTCCCACGAATTGTTGTTGCCGCCGGCAACCGTCTCGAAGGTGAAGGCACCGGCGACGTTGATCAGCACGTCGATGCCGCCGGCCTGCGCCACCACGGCGGCAATCGCCTGGCCAGCCTGCGCGGGGTCGGCGAGGTCGATACCGCCGACCTGCAGCAGTTGCGGCGTCGATGCCGGCGTGGTCGCGGCGTGATCGATCGCCGCCACGGTGGCGCCGCGGGCGAGTGCCGTCTTCACGACGACCTGTCCCAGTGCGCCGGAGGCGCCGGTGACCACGACGATTTTTCCGTTCATGCGGGTTGCTCCCTAGCCGGTGCGCGACATTTCATGAGAAAAAGAACAGCTTGCGCGCGGCGACGCAAGGGCGGCCGCGCGGATGCTGACGAGTGGATATGCGCATGGCGAATCCGAAAACCCCTGCTGACGTCGTGCGTTTTCCGCACGCGTTTCCGAATCTGAAGAACGCCATCAAGCATGATGACGTGGTTAGGATCATCGCCGTGGGGTCGTCATCGACCGCGGGCAGGGGCGACATCCTTCCATATCCATACTGGCTCGAGCGCGTGCTGCGCGAAAAATTCAAACCCTGCATGATCGACGTGGTCAACCGCGGCGTCGGCGGCGAAGACGCGCCGGAGGAACTGGACCGCTTGCGCAAGGCTGCCGGCGAGACGCCCGCCATGATTATCTGGCAGGTGGGGACCAATGCGATCTTTCATGAAGAGAACTATGCCGGCGGCCAGGTCGTGGCGGCGATCGAACAAGGGCTCGATGCGATCTGCAAGGCGAGCATCGACGTGCTGGTGATGGATCTGCAATACGCGCCGGCGCTGCTACGGCCCGAGCGCCGCAAGCAGGCGCTGGAGATGGTGCGACGGATCGACGAGATCGTGGCGGCCCGGCCCGGCAGGGACCTGCAGCTGTTTCGACGTTTTGCCCTGATGCGGCACTGGCACGAAATCGACGGCGTTTCGTTCGACCGGATGACCGACCCGACAGACGGTGACCGGCTGCACCAGAGCGAGTGGAGCACGCGCATGGTGTCCCAGGCGCTCTGCGATGCGCTGGCTGAGGCGGTCAGGTAGCGTTGCGACTATTCCGCCGGCATCTGCACCGGCCGCGTTCGCGGATGCACGAAGGTGGACAGCGTCGTCAGCCCGAGGGCGACGACCGCCACCAGTGCGGCCAGCAGCGGCAACTGTTCATAATGCGCGCCGGCGGTCAGCGCCACGCCGCCGAGCCAGGCGCCGACGGCGTTGCCGAGGTTGAAGGCGCCCTGGTTCAGCGTCGAGGCGAGGTTCGGCGCGTCGGTGGCGGCGTCGACCACCCAGATCTGCAGCGGCGACACCAGCGCGAAGGCCAGCCCGCCCCACAGCACCAGCAGCGCGAGCGTCGGGATCATGGCGTGGCTGACCAGCGACAGCAGGGTCAGCACCGCGATCAGCCCGGCAAAGCCGCCGAGCACGGTGCGGAGCAGGTTGCGGTCGGCGAAACGGCCGCCGAAGAAATTGCCGACGGTGAGGCCGACGCCGATCGCCAGCAGTGCGCCGGTGACGCCGTGCGGCGTAAGACCGGTGACGTCTTCCAAGAGCGGCGTGATGTAGGTGAACAGGCTGAACATGCTCACCGAGGCCAGCGTCGAGATCAGCATCGGCAGCAGCACCGGCCAGCGGCCCAGGGTGCGGAATTCGCGGGTCAGGCCGCCGCGCGTGCCGGGCAGACCGGACGGCACATAGCGGGCGATTGCCAGCCCGGCAACGAGCCCGATCGCCACCACCGCCCAGAATGCCGCGCGCCAGCCGGCCAATTGCCCGAGTGCGGTGCCGAACGGCACGCCGAGCACATTGGCAAGGGTGAGGCCGGCGAACATCAGCGATACCGCCTGCGCGCGTTGCTCGCTGGGAACGAGGTTGCTGGCCACCACCGCACCGATGCCGAAAAAGGCGCCGTGGGCGAAAGCGGTGACCACGCGCGCGGCCATCAGCAGGCCATAGGTCGGCGCCAACGCGCAGCCGAGATTGCCGATGATGAACACGGCCATCAGCGCCAGCAGAGCGGTCTTGCGCGGCAGGCCGGCGGTGGCGATGGCCACGATGGGCGCACCGATCACCACGCCCATGGCGTAGCCGGACACCAGATAGCCCGCCTGCGGAATGCTGACGCCGAAATCGCCGGCGACATCGGGCAGCAGCCCCATGATGACGAATTCGGTGGTGCCGATGCCGAACGAGGCGGCGGCCAGCGCGAGAATGGGACGGGAGATCATCGAATCGTGGCTCCGGCTGCGTATGGTGCGGCGCAGCATTTAGGCCAGAAATGACACGGGCGGGAGGTTTTGGCGAGGCTCGCAAGGGGGACGCAGCCCTGCACCGTGCGGCCATCAAAATCGCGGCACCAGCCCGCGCCGGCGC
>DATCUS010000367.1:0-12232 GCA_036561845.1 Tardiphaga sp.
GCCGCAGCGTCGCCGGGCTGGCGCCGGGGGCGGCGACCAGCGCCACCTCGGTGCGGTCGATCGGCGCGAAGCCGTCCTTTCTGGTCAGCACCGCGTGGTCGGACTGGATCGCCATCTCCGGCAGGATGCTCAATCCCAGCCCCGCCGCCACCGCGGCCTGGATGCCGGACAGGCTCGAACTGGTATAGGCCATGTGCCAGCGCCGTCCGGCGGCCTCGATGGCATGGATCGCGCCGGTGCGGTACAGGCAGCCGGTGGGAAAGAAGATCAGCGGCACCGACTCGGCCTTGGCGTGGCAGGGATGCGACTTGCTGGTGACCCAGTGAATGCGCTCCGGCCACGACGCGATGCCGCCCTTGTCGCCGGCGAGGCGCTTGATCAGCGCGAGGTCGAGCTCGCCACGTTCCAGGTCGCGGCGCAGATGGACGCTCTGGTCGGCGCGCACGTCGAGCCGCAGCCCCGGCCGCGAGCGCGAAAAGCTCGCCAGCAGTTTTGTCAGCCGATAGGCGGCGAAATCCTCGGGGATGCCGAGCCGCACCGCGCCTTCGTGCTCCGGTTGCGCCAGCACGTCGCGGGCTTCCTCGGCCAGCGCCAGCAGCCGTCGCGCATAGGACAACAGCTTCTCGCCGCATTCGGTGGGCACCACCTGCTTGCCGCTGCGGTTAAGCAGCGGACGGCCGACGTCATCCTCCAGCCGCTTGATCTGCTGGCTGACGGTGGACTGGGTGCGGTGGACGCGCTCGCCGGCGCGGGTGAAGCCGCCGGAATCCACCACCGAGACGAAGCTCTTCAGCAGTTCGAGATCGAACATGGGCTCACCATTCGCTTTTCCACTGATGAGTATTTTAACATTTAATTTCCCACTGGCAAGGCGCGGGCCTAGATCCTCCTGCACAGGAGACCCGCCATGTCGCTCGCACCATCGCTCGCCGTCCCCGGCCGCGCCTTCGATCCGCTGCCGCTGATCATCACCGCGTTCTGCCTGCTGTGGAGCTTTGCCTTTGTCGCCGGCAAGATCGCGGTCACCGACTGCCCGCCGCTGATCCTGCTGACGGCGCGGTTCTCGCTGGCCGGCGTGCTGATCATCGGCATCTCCGCGCTGCGTCGCGACGCCTTCGCGATGGCGTGGCGCGACGTCGCCGCCTTCGCTGTCATCGGCATCGCCAACAACGCTCTGTATCTCGGACTCGGCTACACCGGCCTGCAGACCGTGTCGGCCGGCCTCGGCGGGTTGATCGTCAGCGCCAATCCGGTGTTCACGGCCGTGCTCGCCGCATTGCTGCTGAAGGAGCCGCTGACATGGCGCAAGGCCGCGGGTCTGCTGCTCGGTATCGCCGGCGTCGCCTCCATCGTCTGGCATCGCATCGCGGTCGGCAGCGACAGCCTGCACGGCATCCTGTTCACGCTGGCGTCGCTCGTCTCCATCGTCGCCGGCACCATGCTGTTCAAGCTGCTGGCGCCGAAGGGCAGCCTGTGGATCGGCAACGGCATCCAGAATCTGGTGGCCGGCGTGGTGCTGATCCCGATTGCCTTCACCGTGTCGGATGTCGGCGCGATCGTGCCGAGCGCGCGGCTGCTCGGCGCCTTCGCCTTCCTGACGCTGGGCGGATCGATTCTGGCGTACCTGCTGTGGTTTCATATGTTGAAGGCGTGCGGCGCCGCCGCGGCCAGCGCCTGGCATTTCGTCATGCCGCCGCTCGGCATGCTGTTCGCATGGCTGGTGCTCGGCGAGCATGTCGAGGCCCGCGACCTCATGGGCATCGTGCCGGTGGCGCTTGGTGTCTACCTGGTGACGCGGCCCGCTGCGGGTTCGCCGTCCCTCCTGCGACAGGAGTAGACCGCGTCCCCGCACCATCAAGGCGGCTGGGGCAGCGACGGCGATCAAGCCTCTTGCGGGGTCCTGATTCGGAACGTTACCTGCCGGCGCACGTTGCCGTGCGCCGATCACGCAGGACAGTTTGAATGTCGGACAACATCGAGACCAATCCGCCGGCGAGCCTGCAGACCAATCTCGCCGAACAGCGTCTGGACACGTTCCGCCTGAAGGGCTTTCTCAAGACCCTCGGCCCGGGCCTGATCACCGGCGCCTCCGACGACGATCCCTCGGGCATCGGCACCTACAGCCAGGCCGGCGCGCAGCTCGGTTACGGCATCGGCTGGACCATGCTGCTGACCTTCCCGCTGATGGCGGCGATCCAGGAAATCTCCGGGCGCGTCGGCCGCGTCACCGGACGCGGCATCGCCGGCAATGTCTGCCGGCATTATTCGACGACTCTGCTTAACGTCGTGGTGGCGCTGCTGTTCATCGCCAACACCATCAACATCGGCGCCGATCTCGGCGCCATGGCCGACGCCAGCAAGCTCCTCGTCGGCGGCCATGCAATTCTTTACGTGGTGTTGTTCGGCGTGATCTCGGTCGCGGCGCAGATCTTCTTCGACTACAGGCGCTACGTTGCGGTGCTGAAATGGCTGACGCTGTGCCTGTTCGCCTATGTCGGCGCGCTGGCGGTGGCCAAGGTGTCGTGGGGCGAGGCGCTGACCGGCATTCTCGTGCCGCGCATGACGTGGAGCGCCGACTATCTCACCACCATCGTGGCGATCCTCGGCACCACCATCTCGCCCTATCTGTTCTTCTGGCAGGCCTCGCAGGAGGCCGAGGACGAGCGCGTCGATCCCGACAAGCATCCCCTGATCGAGGCGCCGCTGGAAGCGGCGAAGGAATTTTCCCGCATCCGCGCCGACACCATCGTCGGCATGGCGTTCTCCAACCTGATCGCGCTGTCGATCATCATCACCGCGGCGGCGACCCTGCATGCCACCGGCAAGACCGACATCCAGACCTCGGCGCAGGCCGCCGAGGCGCTGAAACCGGTGGCCGGCGCCTTCGCCGAAGTGATCTTCGCGCTCGGCATTGTCGGCACCGGCCTGTTGGCGATTCCGGTGCTGGCGGGATCGACGGCCTATGCGGTCGGCGAGGGCCGCCGCTGGCGGGTGGGGCTGGCGCGCAAGCCGAAGGAGGCGGCGGCATTCTACGCGGTGCTGGCGCTGTCCGGCGCGATCGGCATCGGCCTGAACTTCACGCCGATCAATCCCATCTCTGCGCTGTACTGGAGCGCGGTGATCAACGGCGTGCTGGCGGTGCCGGTGATGGTGCTGCTGATGATCATGTCGCGGCGCCGCGACGTGATGGAGGATTTCGTCATCAAGGGCCCGCTGTACTGGCTCGGCTGGGCCTCGACCATCGCGATGACGCTGAGCGTCGTGGCGATGGGCGTAGGATTTTTTATGTAGCATGGTTGAGCGCAGCGAGCCCATCCACGAACCTTCCACATACTCTCCGTCATCCTGAGGCGCTCGCCGTCTTCGGCGAGCCTCGAAGGATGCTTGTTCTGCGCGATCCCCGCCGTCGTCCTTCGAGGCGCGCAAGAGCGCGCACCTCAGGATGACGGCTCCTCGATCACAGCGTGAGAAACTCAATCCCTTCTGAACACCACCGAGGCCATCCAGCCGGTCATCAGCGCCATGAAGGCGGTGAACAGGCCGTAGAGCAGGCCGTGCTGGCGCGCGGTGTTGGCGACGAACTGCTCGAAGCCGACCTTGACGATATCGAAGGCGGTGTCGGTCTTGGTCACCAGCGCGCCTGCGGCGAACAGCTTGATTTCCACGTCGTAGGTGCCGATCGGGACTTCGGCGGGCAGCGGGATGCCGGTGCGGAACAGGGTCGGGGTCAGGAACGTCACCGCCGAGGTCGCCTCGCGATACAGGCCGTGTTCGGTGCGCAGCCGCACATAGGCGCTGCGGAACGCGTCGGTGGCCACCACGTCGGCATAGTCCGAGCCGACCCGCTGGGTCAGCAGGATGTTGTTGAGCCCGAGCTGCTGCCGGCGCTGCACGTCGGGCGGTGCGATGGCGTCGAGCGGCCGGTTGGCGAACACCGCGAGATAGGATGGCACCTGAATGAACTGGCGCGAGTCGGTGTTGATCCAGATGCCGAACTTGCGCTCCTTGCGCCGCGTCACCAGGTCGGCGCGCGGCCCGCTGACGGTCACCACCAGATCGTAGTTGCCGCGGTTGACCGGGGTGTTGTCGTCCTTCTCCACCGAACCGAACAGCACCAGCTCCTCGCCGGAATAGTTAGGCGTCACCGTGACCCGGTGGTTCGACACCGAGACGATCAGCCGCTCGGCGCGGGCCGGCGCGGCGACCGCGCTTCCCGCCAGCGTAACGCAGGTCCACAGCAGGGCGGCGCGCATGCTCA
The DNA here is from genome assembly GCA_036561845.1 of Tardiphaga sp. Taxonomy (GTDB): domain Bacteria; phylum Pseudomonadota; class Alphaproteobacteria; order Rhizobiales; family Xanthobacteraceae; genus Tardiphaga. Next base: position 4,259 of record DATCUS010000367.1, read on the forward strand.
TCCCGCGCCTCCGGTCTCGCGGATGGTGAACAGGTCGCCGGGCTGCACCACCAGCTCGATGGCAAAGCGGATGCCGACCATCAGGATCAGCAGGCCGAGCAGCAGCCGCAGGTTCTCGCCGCGGATCTTCTGGCCGGCACGGGCGCCGAACTGCGCGCCGGTGACGCCGCCGACCATCAGGATCAGCGCCAGCACGGCATCGACCAGATGGTTGGTGACGGCGTGCAGCAGGGTGGCGAAGATCATGGTGACCAGCGTCAGCACCATCGAGGTGCCGATCACCGTGGAGGTCGGCACCCGCAGCAGGTAGATCATGATCGGCACCAGGATGAAGCCGCCGCCGACCCCCATCACGGTGCCGATGAAGCCGATCAGCAGGCCGACGAAGATGACGGGAATCACCGACAGATAGATCTTGGAGCGCTTGAAGCGCATCTTCAGCGGCAGGCCGTGGATCCAGCCATGGCTGCCGGAGCGGCGCAGCGGCACGGCGACGCCGCGGCGCACCCGCAGAATGGCGCGCAGGCCCTCCCAGAACATCAGCCCGCCCACCGTGGTCAGCAGCACCACATAGGACAGTGCAATCGTCAGGTCGAGCTGGCCGAGTGTACGCAGCACGGTGAAGAACCAGACGCCGAGCACGGTGCCGACGATGCCGCCGGACAGCAGCAACAGCGCCAGTGCCGGATCGATGGCGCGGCGGCGCCAGTAGGTCAGCGCGCCGGAAAACGACGAGGCGGCCATGTGGCTGGTCACCGAGGCGACCGCGACCGCTGGTGCGATGCCGATGAAGATCAGGAGCGGCGTCATCAGGAAGCCGCCGCCGATGCCGAACATGCCGGACACGAACCCGACCGCCGCGCCCATCGCCAGGATGAGAAACACATTGACCGGGATGTCGGCGATCGGAAGGTAAAGCTGCACGCGCGTTCGCTTCGGATGTGGCGGTGGGTCGGGCTCGCGCCGCTCACAGCCTGTTTCTTGGTGGCGCGGGTCGCGCGCCGCGCTCCCTGCATAGACGAATTCGCCCGCGGGTGGGATTAAAGAATCCGTCGAAGACGGGTTTTTGGCCCCGCTTCGTCATGCAATTTTCAAGGTGGTGAATGATTCAGCTTAACGGGCGCCCGGCCATTCGAGATGTCCGGCGAAGGCCGGCGCTCCCTCGCCCGCATGGCCGGGACCGGGGCCCGGCGGCTGGGTGCGACGCCGGCAGTAAGCCATCGATGATGTCCTTCTGCGTGCAGCGTCCGGAATGGGATCCGCCCCGGTGAGCTCGATCGGCTCGACAGTCGGCAATCGTCGGGCTTAGGCTGGATGCGGGCGGTGACCATCGCTCTCGCGTCGTGACGTTGGTCGCGGGTCATCGACGGATGGAACTGTGTGGCTTCTTGTCAACTACGCGTGTGACCGGCGACTGTCGGCGCAAGCCGACGTGGGTTCGCCAACCGCCAGGAGACGCCGGTTGCAGCGGCCCGTCCGTCGGCCGTTGCTGGCGCTCACGGATTGAACATGCTTTGGTGCCGGGCATGACCGAACCATCCCCAGAACAAGTCGAACAGCTCACGCGGGCGTTCGAACGTTTCACGCGGCGCTTCAAGGTGGCCGAAGCGGCTGCGGCCGCCGAGAATGCACTCAACGCACTGGACGCCCAGACGCTGGTGTTTGTCGGCGAGAATCCCGGTTGCGGCATGGGCGACGTGGCCCGCTATCTCAACGTCGCGATAACGACCATGTCCTCGGCCATCGACCGGCTTGTGCGCAAGATGTTGATCGAGCGCAGGCGCCCCGAGGACAATCGTCGGTCGGTGGCGCTGACGGCGACCCCCACGGGGCGCCAGGTCATCGAGGATCACATCGCCGGTTATCGCCACGCCTGTCGCATGATGCTGCGTTCGCTCGATCCGAAGGAACAGAGCGAACTGATCCGGCTCACGGAAAAAATAGCTGACCACGAAACTTGAACATTACGAATTTCGTACTATTTTGATGGCGCTGCCGGATTTCTGCTGGGGATCCGGTCTCAATGGAGGCGCCCATGGCCATTGCCATCAATGGAACGGAATATCCGCTGCCCGATGACCCGCGGGTCTCGCTGCTCGATCTGCTGCGGGAGCGGCTTGGCCTGACCGGCACGAAGCTGGGCTGCAACCAGGGCGCCTGCGGAGCCTGTACGGTCATTATTGACGGCGAGCGCGTGCTGTCCTGCCTGATGCTTGCGGTCCAGGCGGACGGCCGGGCAGTGCGAACCATTGAAGGCCTGGCGACCGCCGATGGTGAACTGCATCCGCTGCAGCAGGCCTTCATCGGCCATGACGGTCTCCAGTGCGGCTACTGCACACCCGGCCAGATTTGCTCGGCTCTCGCGATGGTCGACGAGTTGCGCCGCGGCGATCCCAGCTATGTCACCGCCGACCTGGCTGGCGGTCCAGCCGGCGCTTTGCGCGACGAAATCCGCGAACGCATGAGCGGCAACCTGTGCCGCTGCGGCGCGCACAATGGAATCGTCGAAGCCATCGAGGAACTGCTGACGGGAGAAGCCGCATGACGCCGTTCGACTATCGGCGCGCGGCCGACCAGGCCGACGCACTGTCCCGCGCAGCCACCGGGCACGCCCGCTATCTCGGCGGCGGCACCAATCTGGTGGACCTGATGCGGCAGAACATCGAGGCACCCGCCGCGCTGGTTGACGTGAGCCGGTTGCGAGATGCCATTGAGGAGAGGGCAGGCGGCGGCCTTCTGATCGGTGCCGCCGTCCGCAACAGCGCACTCGCCGCGCATCCCGTGGTACGAACGCATTATCCGATGCTGTCGCGCGCGCTGCTGTCAGGCGCCTCGGCGCAAATCCGCAACATGGCGACCGTGGGCGGCAACATCCTCCAGAGGACGCGCTGTGCCTACTTCTATGACGCTGCCGGATCGCGATGCAACAAACGCGAAGCCGGCACCGGCTGCGATGCGATGGATGGCTTCAACCGCTATCATGCCATTTTCGGCGGATCGGAGCACTGCGTCGCGACGCATCCGTCCGACATGTGTGTGGCGCTCGCCGCGCTCGACGCGACGGTGCATCTGGCTGGCCGCGACGGCGAACGCCGCGTACCGCTGCTCGATTTGCACCGATTGCCCGGCGAAAATCCACAGGTCGAGACCGTGCTGCGGGCAGGCGAACTGATCACCGCCATCGAAATTGCGCCGAGCGCCGCCGCCGCCAATTCGCGATACCGCAAGGTTCGCGACCGTTCCAGCTACGCCTTTGCGCTGGTTTCGGTCGCCGCCGGCCTTGAGGTCGTCGGGGGAAGGATCGACGACGTGCGGATCGCGCTCGGTGGTGTCGCGGCGAAACCGTGGCGCGCCGCACGGGCAGAGCAGGTCCTGCGTGGCCAGGCGCCGACGCGGGAGAATTTCCTGCGGGCAGCCGATGCCGAAGTCGCCGGCGCGAAAGCCCTCAGCGGCAACGCCTTCAAGATCGAACTGGCGAAGAGAACCATGGCCGCCGTCCTCGGCGAACTTGCGGGAGCGGGCGTATGAGCAAGCTACAGAACGCGATCGTCGGTGGCGTCCGCGCGGCATTGGGCTATGTCCCCGACGGCTGGCTGCCGGGCGGCACGCCCGATCCGCTGATCGACAAGCGCGTTGCGCTCGGCACGCAGCAGTCGCGCGTCGATGGTCCGGAAAAGGTTCGGGGCGCCGCGCGGTTCGCCGCGGAAGTGCCGATGGAGGGGCTGCTCTATGCCGCCTGCGTCCATTCGACGATCGCGCGCGGAAGGATCGCCGGGTTCGATCTTGCCGCCGCCGAGGCCGCGTCGGGTGTCGTACTTGTGATGACCCATCGCAACGCGCCGAAAATGAACATGCCTCCGGCGATCGGGATGACCAACCTGAAGGCTGCGGGCAACAACATTCTGCCGGTGATGCAGGACCCCGAGATTCGCTGGAACGGGCAGACCGTCGCCGTGGTGCTCGCCGAGACCCAGGAGCAGGCCGACCATGCCGCGTCGCTGGTCCTGGTGCGATACGAGGCTGCCGTCGCGCGCACGCGATTCGACGAAGCCAAGGCCGATGCGCGGACGCCGGATTCGCTCATGATCGAGAGAAACCGGCTCAAGAGAGGCAACGTCAAGGCGGCGTCGCAGGCGGCGGCGGGTCGTGTCGATGCGATCTATCGCACGCCTCAGCACAATCACAATCCGATCGAGCCCAATGCGGCGACAATCGCCTGGGAGGGCGAACGGCTGGTCGTCCATGATGCGACGCAGATGCTGAACGGCACGGCCGGTTCGCTAGCCAAGGTGTTCGGACTCAAGGAATCGCAAGTTTACGTCAGCTCGCCGTTTGTCGGCGGCGGCTTCGGCGGAAAAGCGCTGTGGGACCATCAAATCCTGGGCGCGGCTGCAGCGAAGCTCGCAGGTCGGCCGGTCCGGATTGCCCTGTCGCGCGCCAGCATGCATCGCCTGATCGGCGGCCGGACACAGACCGAGCAACGGGTCGCGCTGTCCGCCGACGTGGACGGCAAGCTCACGGGGCTGCTCCACCACGGCTATTCGATAAAGTCGCCGCACGGCGCGTGCGACGAGGCGTTCACCTTGTCGGGCCGTTCGCTCTACGCGTCGGAAAGTTTCGATATTGTGCAGCACCAGCTCGATCTGGATGTGCTGGCCAACACCTTCATGCGTGGGCCGGGAGAGGCCGTCGGCACTTTCGCGATCGAATGCGCCATGGATGAGCTGGCCCACGAACTCGGGATTGACCCTGTCGAGTTCAGGCGCCGGAACGTCGCCCATTGTAATCCGGTCTCCGGCGCGCCGCATTCCCAGAGCGATCTCATGCTGGCTTACGATCAAGGCGCCGAGCGGTTTGGCTGGCACCGGCGCGCGGTAAGACCGCGTTCGCGTCGAGAGGGCGAATGGCTGATCGGCATGGGCTGCGCGACGGGCACCTTTCCGTACGTCCGGATGCCCGGCACGTCGGTTCAGATCAGGGTCGACTGCGACGGTCGTGCGACGGTTTCGAGTGCGGCCCACGAAATGGGCATGGGCACGGCGACGGTGCAGCGGCAACACGCGGCAGATCGACTTGGGCTGCCGCTGGACAGCGTGACGGTCAGGATCGGAGATACCAGTCTGCCCTTCAGCAGTTTTGCCGGCGGTTCGTCGCAGACCGCATCGCTGGGCGCGGCGATCAACGCGGCCAGCGCAAAACTGGCCAGCGAGCTGCTGCGCCTGGCGGGCAACGACACGTCTCTTGCCGGTCTGAAAGCGAGCGACATCGAATTCGCCGACGGCGGCCTCCGTAAGATTGACGATCCGGCCCGTCACGAAAGCTTTGCCTCGATCCTCCGCCGTGCGGCACGCAGCGACATCAGCGTCATGGGCGAAAGCGGTGCGCCTCTCGAAGTCCTCAAATTTTCGATGCACAGTACATCGGCGATTTTCTGCAAGCTCCGTGTCAGCGATGTCACGGGCGAAATTCGCCTGGATCGCCTCGTCGGCTCCTTCGATTGCGGCCGCATTCTCAATCCGAAGACGGCTGCAAGCCAGTTCCGTGGCGGCATGATCATGGGGATCGGCATGGCGTTGAACGAGGAAACCCTGGTCGACGAGCGAAACGGGCGGATCATGAGCGCCTCCTTCGCGGACTATCATGTGCCGGTTCATCTCGACGTGCCGCAGATCGATGTGCTGTGGACCGACATTCCCGATCCCCGCACACCCATGGGGGCACGCGGCATCGGCGAGATCGGCATCACCGGCGTCGCGGCCGCCATCGCCAATGCCGTGTTCAATGCCACCGGAATGCGTGTCCGTGATCTGCCGCTGACGCCCGACAAGCTCCTCAATAATCGGCCTGCTTCGTAGAGCTTCCGAGGACGCCAAGGCAAAAGCCGGCGACGGAGTCGCCGCCGGGGCAAGTTTGAAACGACGCAATGAGCGCATGCGAAAGGGTCTCACATCATGCATTTCATCAACAGAAGCCTTGCTGCGATGGCTGGTCTGGCCATCGCGCTTACTGTCCTGGCGTCACCGGCAGGCGCCCAGTCGGCGCCCTTCGCCGGACTCTCCGGGGTCTGGTCCGGCTCCGGCACCATCTCTCTCTCCGATGGCTCGAAGGAGCGGCTTCGCTGCCGCGCCACCTACCGCGGCGCCGGTGGCGACAACACGCTTCAGCAATCGCTGCGCTGCGCCAGCGACAGCTACAAGTTCGAACTCAGCAGCGATGTGGTGAGCGAGGGCGGTCGCGTCTCAGGCTCATGGGCCGAAGCCTCAAGGGGCCTCAGTGGAACCCTGCAGGGTCGCGTGGGCCGTGGGGTGATCGCGGTCGCGGTCGATGCGCCGGGATTTTCGGCGAATCTCACGCTGACGACGACGGGCAACAGGCAGTCTGTCTCGATCGTATCGCAGGGCGACATCCGCAATGTTTCGATCGCCATGGTCAGAAGCTGAGCGTCGTTCTGTACGGGATCAGGCAGTCTGTCCTGGCCGGCACTTCATCCTCTTGCACGGTGCGGCACGCCTGCCGACCGGCCGTGCGCCTCTCGCGGACCGCCTACGCCGGCAGCAGACCGGCCGCGCGATAGCCATCGATGATCGCGTCATAAAGCGCGATGTCCGAACGGCTCCTCGCCATCAACTGGGCGCCGGCGATGGCGGCGAAGATGGCGCGCGCGCGCTGTTCGCTCTCCCCGGAACTGACCACGGCCGCAGCGGAAAGAACCCTGCCGAGCCAGGCAATATTCACATCGGCAAAGGTCTGGATCTCATGCTTGACCGCGTCCGGCAGGTCATCAACTTCGGCGGCCATGAAGCTGCACAGGCACATGCGATTGTCGTTCGCGAGCGCCTTGCGGAATGTATCGGGATATTGGCGCAGGGCGCCGAGCGGATCAGCGGATTCGGCCAGCAGGGTCTCCAGATTGGCCGCGGAGTCCTGCCAGTAACGCTTTGCGACCGCGGCGCCGAGATCGGCCTTGCTCGGGAAGTGATGGTAGATGCTCGCGGCCTTGATGCCGACTTCCGCCGCGAGATCGCGAAAATTCAGGCCGCCATAGCCGTGCGCCTGCGCGGTCCGCTTGGCAGCCGCCAGGATGGCTTCCTTGGAATTCGAGCTCATTTCCGGCCCCTCAGCCCATCGTCAATTGCCTACCAAGTGATAGATAGGCGTTGACTTCGCAAACTCCAAATTTTAGGTTTTGTCTACCAACTGATAGGTAGGGAAGCCGAACCATGACCACGGACAGCATCGATTTCACCGCAGCCAAACCCGCCGGGATGACGATTTACGACTGGCCCACCGGTCCCTATCCCGCTCGCGTTCGTATCGCACTGGCCGAGAAGAACCTGCAGGCCGGCGTGCGGTTCATCACCGTCGATCTCCGGAAGGGCGAGCACAAGCAGCCCCAACATCTGGCCAGGAACTACTCAGGCACGCTTCCGGTGCTCGAACTCGACGACGGGACCTTCATCGGCGAGTGCACGGCGATCACCGAATATCTCGACGCGCTCGATGGCGTTCCCACGCTCACCGGCCGGACACCGCGCGAAAAGGGAATGATCCACATGATGAGCAAGCGCGCCGAGCTGGAGCTGCTCGACGCTGTCAGTGTCTATTTCCATCACGCCACGCCCGGGCTGGGACCCGATGTCGAGATCTATCAGAACGCCGAGTGGGGTTTCCGTCAGCGCGACAAGGCCCTCAGGGGAATGCACTATTTCGATGGCGTCCTGAGATCCCGGCCGTTCGTCGCCGGCGAGGTGTTCTCGATGGCCGACATCACGGTCATCGGCGGTCTGATCTTTGCCGGACTTGTGAAGTTGCCGATTCCTGCGGAGTGCGACGCTCTGCAAGCCTGGTACGCCAGGATGCAGGAGCGCCCCAGCGTCCGGAACCGGGTGACGATGTCAGAACCGGTGAAAGCGTCGGTTTGAACCGCCGCGCCTTTACCGCGCCGCGCGCTTGCCCGGCGTCGGCCTGGCGCTG
>DATCUS010000368.1:0-3507 GCA_036561845.1 Tardiphaga sp.
CCGAACTCGCATGGTTGAAGATCGCCACCGATGCCAGCTTGTGATTGCCGGAGACCAGGAAGATCACCGAGGACAGCGTGGTCAGCCCGTCGATGAAGACATAGAGCATGCCGAGCAGCAGTGCCGGCCGCAGCATCGGCAACGTGACGCGGAAGAAGCGCGCGATCAGCCCGGCCCCGAGACTCTCCGCCGCCTCGTCCACCGAGCGGTCGAGCCGCTGCAGCGCCGCGCGCGCCGCCAGCACGCCAACGAACAAATTCGAGAACAAGATGTTCAGCACCAGTATCGCCGAGGTCCCGGTGAGCGAGAGCGCCGGAATGCCGAACGGCACGTTGAAGGCGACGATGTAGCCGATGCCGAAGATGATGCCCGGCAGGATCGCCGGCACCAGCGCCAGGAACACGATGAGGTTGGCGCCTGGCGGGCGCAGCCGTTCCACGACATAGGCGATGATGACGGCGAACAGCCCGCCGGTCGGCCCGGCAATGCCGGCCAGCCGCAAACTGTCCCACACCAGATCGAGCCCGCGCTCGGAACTGCCATAGCCGGTGCCGCTTAGCCCGACATCGACGCCGGCCGAGGTGAAATAGCCGAGCGTGAAGCCCCAATCGACGCCCCACACCTTTGTTACCGCGCCCAGCGCCATTGTGCCGTAGACCGCGAACACCAGCGCGACCACGGTGCCGGCCACCGCGCTAAGCCCGAGCCGCCAGTGCGCCGGCATCGGCAGTTCCGAGCGTGCGCCGCTGGCGGTGGAGAATGATTTGCGGCGCCCGATCAGCTCCAGCCCGAGATAAAGCAGCAGCGAGGGGATGATCAGCCACATGCACAAGGCGGCGGCCAGCGGCGTGTTGCGATAGGCGGTGATCTCGTCATAGACGATGCCGGCCAGCACCGGGGTGTCGCGGCCGAGGATCATCGGGTTGCCGAAATCCGTCAGGCTCATGATGAACACCAGCACGATGGCGCGCTTCACCGCCGGCCATGCCAGCGGCAGCGTCACATGGCGGAAGGTGCGCGCGTGCCCGGCGCCCAGCCCGGCGGCAGCCTCGTTCACCCGGCCGTCCTGCTTGCGCAGCACATTGTCGAACACGATCAGCGCGGCCGGCATGAAGGACAGGGTCTGCGCGAGCACCACGCCACCGAGGCCGTACAGATTGGTCTGGTCGGCATCGATGAGGCCGAGTCCCTGGTCGAACAGCGTGTGCGTCACCAGCCCGCGCCGGCCGAACAGCATGATGGTGGCGGTCGCGATCAGCACCGGCGGTGCCACCAGCGGCATCAGCAGCACGATGCGCGTCGCGCCCGGCATTGGGACGCCGCCGCAATTGATGCCATAGGCCAACGCGAAGGCGAGCGAGACGGTGAACAGCACCGAGATGCCCGCCAGCGTCAGGCTGTTGAGCGCGGCGCCGCGCAGATAGGGGTCCTCGAACACTTTGAGGTAATGGTCGAGGCCCCAGCGGTCGTCGGTGCCGTTGCGCAGCGCATCGAACTTCTGCGGGCCGAGCTTGTCCCGCACCTTGAAGGCCAGCGCGGTGCGCTTGTGCAGCATCACATGGGCGATGGTGATCTCGTCCACGATCGTCGCGCGCTGTTCGGCTGGGAGCGCGGCCAGCGCCCTCGCAATCGCCACCGACTGCTCGGAATAGGCCGCCTTGCGATTCCAATTCACCGGCGCGCCGGCCAACCCGAACGCCGCCGCCGTCGCCTCGACTTTTTCGGTCTCGGTAACGCTATCCACCCAGCGCTTGATCAGCGCAGGCCGCTCCTCCGCTGGCACCTCGTCCAGCGCTTCCTCGGTCACCGCTTTCAGCTGCACCAGCTTCATCGGGCCGGAGATGACGAAGCTCTCCACCAGCACCGCGCCGATCGGGTAGGCGATGAAGATGGCGAGGATCAACGCCACGATACCGGTCAGCACGATGCCGGGGAGATGGCGCAGCGAGAACGTCATCAGGCGCGCTCGTCGGCGAGGATCACCGCCCGCATCGCGTCCGGCCGCAGCGTGACGGCTAGCCCGCGCGTCCAAAGGCTGGCCTCGTGCGAGGGCCGGTCGGCGATCACCACCCGCCCGGAGGCCAGCTTTATGGTGAGGCGCACATTGGCACCGAGGAAGGTCGCGGTCGCGACATGGCCTTTGAGCCCGTCGCCACTAGCGAGCAGCGCGATGTGCTCCGGCCGGTAGACGGCGGTGACCTCCGCGCCCGCCAGCACATTGGCCGGCACTGCCATCGGCCAGAACTCGCTGCCGGCATCGATACCCCCAGTGACCACCCTGCCCTCGATGAGGTTGGAGATGCCGATGAACTGCGCAGCAAAGCGCGAGCGCGGCCGGTGATAGATCTCCGCCGGCGTGCCGATCTGGTCGATCCGCCCGTTGCGCATCACCGCGACGCGGTCGGACAGCGCCAGCGCCTCCTCCTGATCGTGGGTGACATAGAGCGTGGTGATGCCGAGCCGGTCCACCAGCGCCCGCAACTCGTTGCGCAGCTTCACCCGGATGCGGGCGTCGAGCGCCGACATCGGCTCGTCGAGCAGCAGCACTTCGGGGTCCGAGGCCAAAGCGCGGGCCAGCGCCACGCGCTGCTGCTGGCCGCCGGAAAGCTCGTGCGGATAGCGCGCCAGCAACGCGCCGATCTCGACCATGCCGGCAAGCTCGGCGATGCGCCGCGTGCGCAGCGCATGGCCGCCGGCAAGCGCGAAGCCGATATTCTCGGCCACCGTCTTGGTGGGGAACAGCGCGTAGGACTGGAACACGAAGCCCATCCGGCGCTTCGCCGGCGGCATGTTGGTGACGTCCTGCCCAGCGCGCAGCACCTGGCCGCCATCGGGCTTAGCGAAGCCGGCGACGATCCGCAGCAGCGTGGTCTTGCCGCAACCGGAATTGCCCAGCAGCGTGACGAACTCGCCCTTGGCGAGTTCGAACGACACGCCGTCCACCGCGCGATGGCCGTCATAGTTCTTGGCGACATCGCGGACAGCCAGATGCGGCCGGCCCAGATCGAGGGTCGGCCGCACCGAAGAATGCAGGAAGGTCGTGTCGTTCATTACTGCTTCAGGATCCGGCTGGCGAACTCGCGACGGAACGCGGCGATATCGACTGGGCGGCGCATCTGCCACAGCGTGATCTGCGAGAGATCGACCAGCCCATGGCCGGGGACGGCGGTGGCGCCGACGACCTTGCCGAGCACCACGGCGGCTTCATCGCTCGCCATGAAGTCAAGGAAGATCTTCGCTTCCGCCGGGTTCGGGCCGCCGGCTACCAGGCCGCCGCCCTCCGTCACGTTCGGGGTGATGCGGCCATAGACGATCTCGACCGGTTTGCCCGACGACTTTGTCTCGAAGCAGGTGGTATCGAAGGTTAGGCCGATCGCCACTTCGCCCGCCGCCGCCAGCGCCGCGCCGGCCGAGCCGCCATCGGCATACTGGTAGACGTTCTCGTTGAGGTTCTCGACGAAGGGCCAGCCGAATGCGTCGACGAAGGTGGTGAGGATTGCCCCGCCC